>MEUF01000041.1:4791-13295 GCA_001771615.1 candidate division WOR-1 bacterium RIFOXYB2_FULL_48_7 | reverse complement strand
CATGATCAGCCAGCATCCCTTCCTCGACTAATATTTCTGTAAGGAGGTTGGCCAGGTAGGTTCTTCGCCTTTTTTCCGTCAGTAAAAATGTCACCGCATAGATCTGATCAAACACCCTGGCCAGTGTCATCGGCTGAACCTGCTGCAGTGCCTCTGCCACCCTTTCTTTCGGCAACAGACAAAGTCCGCGCACCAGCGCGCCGCTGTCGTAGTGATCAAAAAGTTCCAGGCCATCACGGTTATTGAACGCCGGCAACCCGACGATGGCAACATCCAGAAGATGTGCCAGATGAGCGGGAGTTAAACCTGAAAGCATCTGCCGGGCACCTTCATGAAATTTAACGGTCCGAATAATTGTCGCAGCGACAGTTGGCTCATCGCACCAGAGCGCTCGAAAAGCGGCCGGCAGCTCGTCAAACGGGCAAGCGTCGGTAAAAGCCTGCTGCATTTGGCAGGAATATGGGACCTCACCCCAATGCTCAATGGCATATTCGTTTATTCTTGCCAGAAAATCTATAACCACGCCAAGTTCTTCAGGTTCCTGCCCAAAAGCCGGATCCCAGGGACAGGCTTTGGTCGTTGATGGCAACGGAAACTTGCTCGGATCATAATCGGCCTGAAGGTCGACGATATGACGCACTTTAAGGAATTCTTTAACATCTGCGGGAACAACCCGGCTTAATTCTGCCAATTCTGCCGGCGGCAGCTCTCTCATTTTTCTGGCAAAGGCAAGCGGGAGCATCTCTGTGAACATTTCCCTGACAGTCAAACAATAGAGGCGGAAGACGCGAAAAAATTCCGCCTTGCCATGGGGAGAAAGCGCCTCCCAAATTGGAGAAATAACTATCCCTGCCCCACCTTCGGTTGGCCGCAGTTCAAAACAACCTTTAAGTGCACCAAAATTATCAAGGCGGCGGAATTCCGCCAAAGCAGTTTGATCGGCCAGCAAAGTATCGCTGACCAAAGCAAGCTCAGCCTCAATCAGCTCCGCGGCTGTTTTTGAGGGCAGTCTGTTTAAGACCGCCGTAACTTCGGTATGCTTACCAACTGCACTCCGGACAATCAGCCCGGCTAATTGACGATTTTGGCTGATTAATTGCTGCAAGGCATCTGGCCGCTCATCAAGGGTAAATCGCTCCAAAAATAGGGTGACTACCTCCGGAATATATCGATTGTCTCCGGCCAGGGCGACAGCTTCACCAACAAATTGCTCAACCTTTGTTGGCGGAGCCGCTACACGCGAAGAAACAGAGCGACGTCCGGAAGAAAGCATGAATCCAACCATATGACCCACATTGGTTGACCAATTTGGGTCCATACCCGCCAATACCCTCCGATTTTGGGCTCTGTCCAGGACCAAATCTTCCAGGTCATGTACTTCGCAAAATGAGAAAACACTATCTCCCCAGGTCCCGGAAAACCTTATTTTTGTTAACATGGTCAATGCCACAGCGGCATAAAACGGCATTTCGCCCCCCAAGGCCAACAGTTCTGGCGAAGGGTCAAGCAAGCCTCGGATAAGCAACGCCATAAATGCTGGCGAGTGGCGCATTAAACCCCTTAAAGCTTCATCATGTCGCCCCTGAATGCAAGCCAGCATATCCAGCGCAAAAACCGGATCAATTAAGTATAGTGCCCCAAAATCCAGTCCACGACCGACCGCCTCATTAGCAACATCTGTTGGGTTGACTTCTGATAATTGTGGCTGGAATTCAGCATAAAATTCACGGGCACTGGCCATTGTTTGGGAAGAAGGCGCTTCACCCCATTCAACCTGCCAAACAGAAGGAGATGTTGTCTTTCGCAAAGATTCTTCCCACTGCTGGTTAACAATTCGACACCAAACCACATCTGCTTTTACTAGAGCCTCTCGAGCTTCATTTTTAAGTGTTGCCCAAAATGACAAGGCTTGATTAGATTGATTAAGATAAATCATTATCCAACCAAGCATCTCAGCAGCTTCTGCAATCCCAGAAGCAATAAATACATCAACCAACTGCTGTATTAGGCCGCTTTCATAGAGAAGTCTTCCCGCGACTTCTACTGGATTGACGGGAGCAACAAACATATGATAAATAGAAAGAATACTCCTTCTTATCTGCTCCGTATTGTTCGCCGCAGGCTCTTCTCTAAAGAACAGTGTGCCTAATAAATAAATAATTCTTGCGTGTTGTGCGGTGGAAATTTCTTCAGCGGCTGAACATATTCCCAAACCTTCTCCAACCTCATAATGATTTCCATCAGCACTACCAATAAGCCAAATTGCCAATTCAGTGTCGACAAGTAATAAAATAAAGAGATCAACCCCAGCTCTAATTGCCTTCTCTGCTAACTGCGGGGAGTTCATCCAATTATCCCCACCATCTCTAGCCTCCCTTCTTGTCTGTTCCGCCCATCTACGCACCGCTTCGACAGCCTGAGGCGTCGGCGCTTCTCCCCAATTAGGATTCCAGTCAATAGCTGGAGAAGTTCTTTGTTCTTCAGGTTCCCCCATTTCCGGGGATAGCCGTCTTAACGCTTGCTTTGCTTCGTCAGGAAGAGTGTTCCATTCCGCCGCAGTTATTTCCATGGTTATAAAGATCATTAAGACATAAGCAGCGTCGCACCCATCAGCTCTGCAGGCTCCAATAATATAATCTCTCAACAATTGGTATTTTCTCAGGACTTTGAGTTCATTTTCCGGTCCAAGAATACCGAATGTAGCCATAAATCTTGCTAATTCATTGATTCCACCACTTAGCAATAATGGGCTGGCCAAACAAGCAAAGAAAAAGTGCTCGCCTAATTCGATCGTTACCTGTGAGTGACAACCATGAGCTTGGCGCAGTACGATAATTAACAAATCAGGATCAACCAGATATAGTGCGCGCAAATTAATTTTATTTTGTCTGGCGCTTTCACAGGTTCTGGGTCTCATAATATCTTCGGACATTCTTGTTTCTTGAGCCCACCTGCTGGCTGCCGCCATTGCTTGAGGAGAGGGCCTTTCACCCCATTCAGCCTGCCAGCCTATTTCCGGCGATGCCGCCGCAGGAGAACCAGGGAGATCAATTGACAAGGAATCCGGCAGCAATTCATTAAGCAGGCGTAATTCCTCAAGCGTTAATTGAGCGAATAATTCCTGCTGTCTTCCGTGCCTGTCTAAAAAACGGAGAAAACCGCCAGCGACCAGATTTAACTCTGATCTCAAGGTTGTATACTGTTTCAACAACCCAAAACCGAGATTGTATCGATTTAAAAAATCGGCAGCCTTTTCAAAACTACCGAAAACTGCCCAAAGATATGATCTAATGGCCCTGGCTGGTCCGCAACCAGGCATACTTACCAGACCGGCAGTTACCTCTGCCAATAAACCGCGTGATTCCAGGCTTCTCATGCCAGTGATTAAATCATCGTGAATTCCACTGGCATAAGCAAAAACAGCCAGGGCAATTTCCCGATCAATTAACCATAAAGCGGCAAGGTTAATTTCTTTTTCATGAGCGTCATAAGCTAATCCTGGAACAGCATAATCTGGATAGGCAACTCTTGCTGCTGTAGCGAAGGCTCTGGCATTAGCAATATCTGCGTCGGATGGCAGGTCCCCCCATTCAGCCTTCCAGCCTGGCAGAGCAGCTCCCCGCCTGGCAATATCCACCAGCCTAGCAATTTCATCTGCCTCTGATAAACAATCCAGATAAAACTCCTGTGCATCTGGAGAAAGCGCCTCCCAAAGCGGGCGGTGTAATTGTCGCTCTCTGGCTGAGACAAGAATAATCCTCAAAACAGGCGAATAATCATCAAACCCCTGCCGAAACCATTCTAAATATTGGGCAATAACACCTGGTTGACTGAATCTTTCCAACAAAGGGACGGCCAAGTTGCCGTCCAGTACCATCCGAGCAAAGTCATCCGGCTTGAAATTTGCTATTTCGGACAAGATGGAAACCACACAATAAAGTCGATACGCCTGTTGTCTATCATTTATACCGGTGGTTAATAGGGCCCTGCACACTTCATTACGAAAAGAGGCTTTACCTTTGGTAAATTCTCCGGCTAAACGACGATGACGCCCATTTGACCTTTCCAGGACATGCAAGGCAACTTCTTGATCAACAGCACACAAGGCACGGAGGTCAATATTTGCTTCTGCTATTTCTGAGCCTGTGAGATGTGGATTGCCTTCAAGGCCAAATTGGTGTGAGCGTTGCATCCTGGCCCAATCTCTTGCGGCAGTTAAAGCGTTGATAGAAGGAGGGATTCCCCATCTGGCCTGCCAGCCAAAAGTAAAAGCGGGAAATTGATGTAGATTAACCCTTCTGCCAGGTCTAAACAGATGAATATGAGTGAATTTTCCCATATAGCCGTTTATCGCGCCAATATGGGAAGAATTTCAACTAATTACCAGCCGCCGCCGCCTCCACCGCCGCCGCCTCCACCACCGCCGCCACCTCCTCCGCCAGAAGAGGGGGAACCCATGCTGCCGGAAACAGACGACACCATTGAATTCATGCTGGAACTAAACCCGGCCGCATCAAACGAGCGACCAGCTCCGGCTCCACCCGAAGATCCGCCGGAAAAAGCCTGTCCAAAAGAACCGACTCCGCCACCAACGGTCGAACTATACCAGCCGACAGCAGCCATCCCTTGCCCGGCAAAACGCTCCAGAAAATTGCCAGTCACTCCCAAGGCAATGGCATATGGTAAAAGGGCCTCCAAATCGCCACCCGTGGCTTTTTTGTCATTAAGATATTTCTTAAAGGCCTGCCATAAAACTTTTTCTTTTGTCCCGATCAATGTTTTGCGCGGCATAGCTGGGGCAAAACACATAATTACCAGCCCGGAAATAAAGATGTTATAACAAAAGAGAGAAAAGAAAGGCAAACCAACAAACAGGCTTGGGAAGAGAAATCCGCCAAAGACAACCGAGGTCCCAATAATGACAAATACAGACATAAACAAGGCCATCAACCAGTTCCCCTCTCGCGCTGATTTTATCATGACGAAAGCCGGAACACCGGAAAACAACCCATACCAGACAATCATAAACAGGGCAAAATCCCAACCGGCAAAAAACATCAGGACAAAACCAAGAATAGTAACCGGTAAACCGATAAAAACATATTTCAAAATCACAGACAGCGGCTCCGCCTCAAAAAAACCTAACTCCATCGCTCGGTCAGTTATGGCCTTATTGATTCCGCTGACATGCTTATAGAACTTGCCGGACATTTCTGTCGTATCTGTCTGGTCGCCAACCCTGGGCTGGCCAAACAACCCTTTAATGACCTTCATTTCAAACGCCAGTAAGTTGCTTGGTTCCTTGATTAAAGTAAATTCGTATTTTTTCCCCCAGCCAAAAAATGTCCCGGGAAATTCAACGATGTTAATATAACCGCGACGGGCCAGGTCGACAATGGTGGCGGTTATCTCTTTACTGTCAACCTGTTCGTCAACAATCAGGCCGGCCATGGCCGGCGGCAAATCATCGGGCGGGGCAGTCGGCAATTGCGCCGGTTCTGGATAATCTTGGTCACGGCCATAACGTAAATAAATCCGCCACATCCCGGCAAAAACCAGCAGGGGCAGCATAAACGCCCATAAAAAGGAAAACTTTTGTTTGCCAAATGACCGGCCAACTTTGGCAACAATCCCTTTGGGAAAATCGACTTTGACCTCGAATAGTGCTCCGGCCGAAATATTATCAGCCGTAAAGCGGAAAGATTGGTTGTCAATTTTGTACCAATGGGCATTGTCGGCCTGTGAATACAAAAATGCCAGTGAATTATCGGCCAACGGCTCCGGCAAATGGACAGTTACCTCGCCTCGTTTGACCACCCCGTCACGATCACTAAATATCGCCTGCCAGTAAAGCTCGTCATAGTCGCTGGAATAATTCAACCCTCCCTTGACGACATAAACCAGCTTGAAAGTTTTTGGCGTTGCGGCATAGGGCGGGTCGCCAGGCAATCTGGAGCGCCATTTAATAACAAAATCAGAGCCGCTGTTATATGTTTCATAAGCGCCTACATTTTCTATGTCGCCGCGCTGATATTGCTTATCCCCTTCCCACAATTCCAGGAATTCGATTTCATTGAGCTTGTCAGTATTAATATTCCTGATCCCGCCGTTCCAGGCCCCATCAAATATATAATGCAGCTCTTCAATAACTTTAAAGCTGCCATCCCGCTCGACAAATATTTCTACCCCAATCTTGTCCCAATAAAGAGATCTGGCCTCGGCAACTCCGGCCATTACGCCAAACAGGCAAAGGAAAATAATAAAACAATATTTTCTGATCATCTTACCAACCTCCGCCACCGCCGCCGCCGCCACCACCACCGCCTCCGCCTCCACCATCACCGCTCCCGGCCGGAGCTGTCATGCTGGATGAGACATCGCCGACCATGCCATTCATACTGGCCGCAAAACCCGTGGCACTAAAGCTTCGGCCAGCTCCCGCACCCCCGGATCCCCCACCACCAAAACTTTCGCTCTGACCACTGACCGAGCCACTTATGTGGGGAGAAACAAACCAAAAGGGAGCCCCTTCCCCAACTTCTTTGAACTTGTTAATGAAGTTGCCAGCAACACCAAAAGCCAAGGCGTAAGGCAGATAATCATCTAATTTGCCTTGTCCAGCTTGGGGATCATTTAGATATTTTTTAAATGCCTTCCAACTGTTCCTTTCACTGGCTCCTGACTGGCTTTTTCGCGGCATGGCCGGGATAAAGAACTCAATCAACAAAGCCGAAAGGATTAACCCACCAAAGGCCTGCGGCAGAATAGTGTTGTATTCAAACATTATGCTCCAAATCAACCCTAAACCCAGATAGAAGATCCCGAAACCAAGCCCGGAAAGCCAAGCCATAATTTTTGTCAGCCAGCTGTCGGTGGCACCTTCAACCGCAGTATAGTAAAGCGGTAAGGCGCATAACAAAAAGGCAAAGAAGCCATTCAGGGCCAGATCATGGTTGGCAAACCACATCAGAAATTCGCCGAGGGCAAAAATAGCCAGCGCGGCCAAAGCATACTTGCGCATTTCCTGCCTGGGATCGCCAGCAAACAGGTTTTTGGCCACAGCAAAATCAAAGATTGCTTCCTTGAGCGGCTCGATTTCCGAATAGAAATCTTTTTTCTTCATCTCTTCTGTTGTGATCTGGTCACCGACATTGGGCGTTTTGAAAAGCGCCTTGATCAGCAGTAATTCAAAATCATTCAAATTAACCGGCTGGTTTTTTAAGGTAAAGGTAAAGTGTTTGTCACTTTCTGTAATCGTCAGATAACCGCGCCTGGCCAGGTCAACCAAAGTGGAAATTATTTCTTTCAGGTCGACCTTTTCGTCGATAATTAGGCCGGCAACTGCCGGCGGCAAATTTGAGGGTGGAACTGTTTGCTCCCCATCACAAGCCTCTCCCTTTTCGTCGCGGCCGAAACGCCACCACAAACCAGTCATAACCATCAGGGTGATCAACGGCAAAATCCATAATCCCCAGGGAGAGAGGGGAGTGCGCAGCCAACGTTTGAACGAAGTATTTTCTGCCACAAGCCCTTTGGGGAGGTCCATAACAATCTCTAAAGTATCATTCGGCGCAAGGTTTTGCCCGGTAAAGATTATTGTTTGAGGGTTGGCCAGTTGCCAATAAGCCTTCTGGGCATCACTATATAATGTAATATTTAATTGATCTTTATTGACCGCCGCCGGCAGATGGATCACAGCGGTGCCTCGCTTAACTAGGCCTTCCCGATCCAGCAAAATCGCATTCCAATGCAAGCGATCAAATTCTTTTTGATAGTCAATGGCGCCAGTAACTGTGTATTTTAGGACAAAGGTTTTCTTCTCGTTTTTATAAGGCGGGTCATTGGGCAGGCGTGAGCGCCATTTAACAACCAGGTTGTCAGCCTGTTTTTTGACTTCATATTGATATTTTTGGTTTATATCCCCCGCCTCATAGATTTCTACCTCATCCGCCAAGTGGTTAACCGTTATGCTGTCAACATTTTTCAAGGGCAAAGTCCGGTAACCGCCATTCCACGCACCGTCAAAGACATAACCAAGCGATTCCTGGACTGTCAGGGAGGCATCGGCATTGACATAAATATCAACATAAACGCTATCCCAATAGAGTGATCTGGCCTGGGCGGCAGTCATGATAAGTATTATTCCGCAAAATCCCGCTAACAGTTTTTTCATACTATGGCCACCCCTTCGTCAACAGTTTTTACCAAATAACTCCGGCTGTAATTTCTTGTCAATTCTGCCACTGCCTTTTCCCCTATTGCCTCATCCCTGACTTCGCCAAAGACTGTCGGACCGCTGCCCGACATTTGCGCAGAGCGGCAACCCAACTCTATCAACAGCTTTTTTATTTTATTAATCACAGGATGCTTATTAACCACCACTGCTTCTAAATCATTTCTAACACCTTCATTTGACATTGGAAATTTGTCATTGGAAATTTTATCAAAGGCTTCGTAAGCCCATTTAGTTGAGACTTCAACCTCGGGGGTAACAAGCACATAGG
>MEUF01000041.1:2870-4783 GCA_001771615.1 candidate division WOR-1 bacterium RIFOXYB2_FULL_48_7 | reverse complement strand
ACATGAAGAGGATTACGGGTAACAAGCTCACCTCTCCCTTTGACGGTGCAATTGCCGCCCAGGATGCAAAATGGCACATCGGAACCGATTTGCGCACCCAAATCCATCAAGCGGGTTCGGGCAAACGGGCTGCCGTACAACTTATTCAGACCAAAGAGCACCGCCGCACCATCCGCCGACCCCCCTGCCAACCCGGCGGCTAAAGGGATGTTCTTCTCGATATATATTTTAACGCCCTTGTTCTGGGTTCTAGGTTCTGTGTACTGGGTTCTAAGTTCTGAGTTCAAGGCAGAAAAAAATAGGGCGGCGGCCTGATAAGCAATATTTTTACGGTCAATAGGCAGCTTAAGATTATTTGTAGCTAGTTCAATGCCAGAAGGGATCAACTCAAGATGGACAATATCAGCCAGGGAAACTGACTGCATAATGGAATCAAGTTCGTGGAAACCATCGGCGCGGCGGCCCAAAATTTTAAGTGAGAGGTTGATCTTGGCGTAAGCTTTGATCCTCAACACTTACTTAACTTTATTAAAGGCCTTGATTATACGCGATTTCAACCGGGCAGCTTTGTTGGCGTGGATTATTTTTCTTTGCGCTAACTTATCAAAAAAAGAGATCGCTTTCTGGATTTTTTCTTTGACGTCGGCTGTCTTGGCAGCAATGGCTTTGCGGGTTTCCTTGACCAATTTCTTTAAGAGTGTTTTTTCCTTAAGGTTGCGCAGGTGCCGTTTTTTGGATTTACGAACATTCTTTATCCCCTTACGTGCCGTTTTTTTGACTTTCTTTTCCGCCATGATTTCCTCCTAATAGTGATACAAAAATATTTTGACTGTTGACAATATATCATGGAATGCACTATTATATCAAGCAGCTTGAGTATCCACGATTGGTTTAAACGGAAAAAACTTCAAAAAGAGACTGAATACACCCGCGAACGACTTGATATCCCTGGTAATTTATGGGTCAAGTGTTATAAGTGTAGTCAGACCATCTATGCCAAGGATTTGGAGCAAAACCTTAAGGTTTGCCCCAAATGCAATTACCATTTCAAGCTCACCTCCGCTGAACGGATCAAACAATTGGCCGATGAGGGGACTTTTAAGGAAATCAACGCCGGCCTGGTCTCAAAAAACTTCCTCGATTTCAAAGACACAAAAAACTATGCCGACCGCATAGATGATTCCCGCACCAAGACCGGCCTTAATGATGCGCTGCGGACGGGGCTGGCAAAGATTGGCGGGTACGGAGTAGCGTTGGGAGTAATGGATTTTTCCTTCATGGGGGGAAGCATGGGTTCGGTCGTCGGCGAAAAATTTGCCCGCCTGATCGAAGCCGCAATTGAGAATAAGCAGCCGGCTATTGTTTTTTCTGCCTCCGGTGGCGCGCGCATGCAGGAAAGCATCATGTCCCTGATGCAGATGGCCAAAACTTCCGCGGCCCTCGGGCGTCTGCGGGAAAATGCCCTCCCCTATATCTCGGTTTTAACCGATCCAACGACTGGGGGGGTCTCGGCCAGTTACGCAATGCTGGGCGACATTAATATGGCTGAACCAGGGGCCTTGATCTGTTTTGCCGGGCCGCGGGTTATTGAACAAACTATCCGCCAAAAGCTTCCGCCGGGCTTTCAACGTTCAGAATATTTATTGGAACACGGCATGATCGACATTGTCTGCCCCAGAACAAATTTGCGCGACACACTGATAAAAATCCTTGCCTTCTTCAAGGAACAAAATGCCTAAGCCGATAAAAAGATATACCACGCTAGAATTTGAACGGCCGCTCGAAGGGTTATACGAAAAATTGGACAAGCTGAAAACCATCCAGGCGACCAGCAAAATTGATATGAACGAAGAGATTAAAATGGTCATTAAAAGCCTGGAAACCTTGCGCAAAGATATTTATGCCAATCTTAA
>MEUF01000041.1:0-2841 GCA_001771615.1 candidate division WOR-1 bacterium RIFOXYB2_FULL_48_7 | reverse complement strand
CCCTGGTGACCGGGTTAGCCAAACTGGCCAACCGTTCCGTCGTCGTCATGGGGCATCAAAAAGGCCACACGACCAAAGAAAACCTGGCCCGCAATTTTGGCATGGCCAATCCAGAAGGTTATCGAAAAGCCTTGCGCTTGATGCGTTTTGCTGAACGCTACAATAAGCCCATCATCTCATTTATCGACACTTCCGGGGCCTATCCCGGCCTGGGGGCGGAAGAGCGGGGTCAGGCCGAGGCGATTGCCAAAAATCTGCGCGAAATGGCCGAGTTGACCGTACCATTTATTTCGATTATTACTGGTGAAGGCGGCTCCGGCGGCGCCCTGGGGATTGCCATGGGTAACCGGGTCTTGATGCTGGAATTTTCCATTTATTCTGTTATCTCCCCCGAAGGCTGCGCTTCGATCCTTTTCCGTGATGCCAGCCGGGCCAAGGAGGCAGCTATCGCCCTGAAAATCACGGCCAATGATCTCTTGGCTTTAGGGGTGATTGATGATATAATCAAAGAACCGGTCGGCGGAGCCCAAAGCGACCCGGAATTTACGGCAAAAAACATTAAAGCCGCTATAGTTAAGCATCTTGAACCATTATTATCACTTTCCCAACGCGAATTAATTGCTGACCGTTATAGCAAATATCGAAAATTGGGAATTTATAGCGAGTAAACGTGCCGCGGTGGCGGAACTGGCAGACGCACTAGCTTCAGGAGCTAGCGGGGGCACACCCATGGAGGTTCAATTCCTCTCCGCGGCAAACTCATCTTAGCCGATATGCCGCTGTGGTGGAACTGGCAGACGCGCCTGACTCAAAATCAGGTGGGGTTAACCCCCGTGACGGTTCAACTCCGTCCAGCGGCATTTTCCCTGAAGTATTTAGGAGGTAAAAAAATGGATATTGTTGAATTGGAAAGTAAGACCCTGCCCCAATTGTACGAAATTGCCAAGAACCTTAACATTCCCAATCTTAGGCAGCTCAAAAAACATGATTTGATCTTTAGGATATTGGAAGCCCAGACTGAAAAGAATGGCTTTATGTTTGCCAAAGGGATCCTAGAAATTTTGCCGGAAAACTATGGCTTCCTGCGCACAGGCGGGTATCTCCCCAGCCGTGAAGATATCTATGTCTCACAAACACAGATCCGCCGCTTTGACATGCAAAACGGTGATTTTGTCTCCGGCCAGGTCCGCCCGCCAAAAGAAGGGGAAAAATATTACAGCCTGATCAAGATTGAGGCAATCAATAATGTCGATCCGGAGCAGGCCAGGTTACGCGTCCCCTTTGACAACCTAACCCCTATTTTTCCTGATAAGCGCTTTAAGCTGGAATTCCCCAGCGCCCCAATGGCCGCCCGTTTGATTGATATGGTCGCGCCAATTGGCACCGGCCAACGAGCCATGATTGTTTCCCCACCAAAAGCTGGTAAAACGACTATTCTCAAAAACATTGCCAACAGTATTTCTAATAATCATCCTGAAGCGATTATCAAGGTCCTGTTGGTCGATGAACGACCGGAAGAAGTTACCGACATGAAACGTTCGGTCAATGGCGAGGTCGTCGCCTCCACATTTGATGAGCCGCCAGAGGATCATATCCGGGTGGCCGAGCTGCTCCTGGAATCATGCAAAAGGATTGTGGAAGAAAAAAAAGATGTGGTTATCTTGCTTGATTCCATCACCCGCCTGGCCCGGGCTTATAACCTGGTTACCCCGCCCTCTGGACGGACCCTTTCCGGCGGTCTCGATCCAACCTGTCTGCATCGCCCAAAAAGATTTTTTGGCGCGGCCAGAAACATTGAAGAAGGCGGCAGTCTGACCATTATCGCCACCGCCCTGGTTGATACCGGATCGCGCATGGACGATATTATTTATGAAGAGTTCAAAGGCACCGGCAATATGGAGCTACATCTTAATCGCAAGCTGGCTGACCGGCGAGTTTTCCCGGCCATTGATGTCAGGCTCTCGGGTACCAGACGAGAAGACCTGTTAATGGATGACAAGGAACTCAAAAAGATCTGGCTGCTGCGCAAGGTCATGGATAACTATGATACTGTTGACGCCACCGAACAGTTAATTGAACGCCTCAAGACATTTAAGACCAATAAACAGTTCTTTGAATCAGCCGATCTTAAATAATTAATGTTCACGATCAGAGAGGTTGAGCAGCTGACAGGATCGCGCATCGTGGGACAAAAGGTGCGCGTTATCAAAGCTATTTCCATCGACAGCCGCACTATTCAGCCGGACGAATTATTTATCCCCTTGTCAGGGCCCAGGCACGATGGCCGTAAATTTATCCCGTCAGTCCTGGCCAAAGGAGCCCTGGCGCTTGAGACAAAGGCCGGTTTGACTGCCCTGCATATTTTGGCCGCCGCTCACCGGCAAAAATTCGATCTTCCAGTTATTGGAGTTACCGGCAGCGTCGGCAAGACCTCGACCAAGGATATGCTGGCAGCCATTCTCTGCCGTTTGGGGCCAACCTTAAAAAACGAAGAAAATTTTAACAATGAAATCGGCGTCCCCCTGACCTTGCTCAAGCTGTCCAAAAAACATAAGTATGCTGTGATTGAAATGGCCATGCAGGGCCTGGGTGAGATCGCTCTTTTGGCCGACATTGTCCGCCCAACGATAGCTATCGTCACCAACATTGGCGAGGCCCATCTGGAAAAATTGGGTTCGGTCAAAAACATCGCCAAGGCTAAAAGTGAAATCTTTACCTATTTGGGCAGAAGTCACGCGGCCGTCATCAACCTTGACGACGACTATTATGAGCATCTTTTGGCTAAGGTGCGAAGAACAAGGTGCCAGGTCAAAACTTTTGGCATTTTAAAAAAAGCTGATA
>MEUF01000040.1 GCA_001771615.1 candidate division WOR-1 bacterium RIFOXYB2_FULL_48_7 | reverse complement strand
CACAGTCCATTGCGGCGCAACAGCCGGCCAACGGCGAATTAAGGCTAGATATTCGGGGACAAAAAGTTGTACGACTGCCAATCTTGTTGATAGTGGTGGTTTGCTGTGCAGTTATGGTTGTCTTGGCTATGGTGATTGTTTTACCGCCTGTCCGTTTGATGCCATCAAGATGCACGATGGCTTGCCGGTGATCGATAGTAAAAAGTGCACGGCTTGCGGGCGCTGTGTCGTTGCCTGTCCGCGGGCGATCATTGCTTTGCGCCCCTGTTCCTGGCCAACAGTTGTCGCCTGTTCCTCAAGAGACAAAGGGAGCGTCACAAGAAAAAACTGCCCTGTTGGCTGTATTGCATGCGGTTTATGTGCCAAAATAAACCCCCAGGCATTTAAGGTTGAAGGCAACCTTGCCCGGGTTATATATAATCAGGCGCCAGCCGATTGCCGGGAAGCGGTCGCCAAATGCCCGACCAAGTGCATACTAAATCTGGAATAGGTGCTTGGCGTTGGCGGTAGTTTGTAAAGCAACCTCTTCATAAGAGAGCCCTTTGACCTCGGCAATCTTTTCGGCCACCTTAATCACATAAGCCGGTTCATTCCTGCTGCCGCGATAGATTTGAGGTGCCAGAAAAGGGCAGTCTGTTTCAATTAGCAGCCTATCGATGGGAATACTTTTAACTGCCTGGCGCAGGTTATCAGCCTTGGGGTAGGTGATGTTGGCCGTAAAGGAAATATATAAGCCCATATCCAAGGCCGCCTGGCCAAGCTTCATGTCGCCGGCAAAACAATGCAGTACTCCCCTTAATTTGCCTTGATTTTCTTCTCGGAGGATATCCAGGGTGTCCTGGGCGGCATCACGCGAATGGATTACGGCCGGCAGGTCAACCTCCTGGGCCAGCTGGAGAAATTTCCGAAAGACCTTTTTTTGCTGCTCAAGCGGTGAAAGTTTATAGTGGTAATCAAGGCCCATTTCACCCAGGGCGACAATTTTATGCCTGGTAGCCAATTGTTGGAACCGCTGATAATCGGTGTCCCGCCATTGGCTGGCTTCATGCGGATGGAGTCCCAGGGCAGTGTAGAGATAGCCAGGATATTCTTCGGCCAGCTTAAAGGATTGATTGATTGCCTCATTATCCAGGGCAATATTGATGATGGCTTCCAGTTGGGCCGCTTTAGCCCGGGCAATGATTTCCGGCAGGTCGGCAGTGAATTCAGGAAAAGTTAAGTGAGCGTGGGTGTCGATCAACATAATCTTCTATTCCTTTTAAAATGGTTAGAGAGGCTGTTACATCGACAAAATTTGCTGTTCCCACCTGGATAGCTTTGGCGCCAGCTAATAAGAATTCGACGGCGTCGTTGCCGGTCATGATCCCCCCTATGCCGATGACCGGGACATTTACTGCCCTGGCTGTTTCATATACCATTCTAACGGCAATGGGCTTTATGGCCGGCCCGGAAAGGCCGCCGGTCAGTCTGCCAAGGCGGGATTGGCCGGTCTCGATATCTATAGACATTCCGACCAGGGTATTGATCAGGGAAAGGGCATCAGCTCCGGCTGCTACGGCTGCCTTGGCAATAACAGTAATATCTGTCACATTGGGGGTAAGTTTTACAATCAATGGTTGGGTCGTCTCTTTTCTGACGGCACTAATGACCTGTTTTGTCGCTTCAGGCTCGGTGCCAAAAGCCATCCCGCCATGCGCGACATTAGGGCAGGAAATGTTGACCTCAATCCCTTTAACCATTGGTTCTTTACTTAATCTTTTTGCCAGCTCAACATATTCAGCGACACTCTCGCCAGCGATATTGACGATAGTCGGGGTGTTAAATTTAGACAAGAAGGGAAGGTCGTTTCTGAGGAAATGTTCCAGCCCCTCATTTTGCAGGCCAATTGTGTTGAGCATGCCGGCCGGGGTCTCGACAATCCTTGGCGGAGGATTGCCTTCACGAGGCTTTAAGGTAATACTTTTAGTGATGATTGCTCCCAGTTTATTGAGATCAAGGTAATCGGCAAATTCTTGTCCCCAGCCAAACGTCCCGGAGGCAACCATAACGGGATTCTTTAATTTAATTCCTGCTAATTCTAAAGAAAGATCTACCATATAATATCCTCACCTTTAAAAACCGGGCCATCTTTGCAGGCCATTTTATAGCCGCCTTTTGTTTTAACTGCGCACCCCTTGCAAGCCCCAATACCGCAGGCCATCCTTTCTTCCATTGATATCTGGCAGTCGACTTTTTTTTGCCAGCAAATTTCGGCTACCGCCCTAAGCATTGATTTTGGGCCACAAGCATAGACAACCGAATCCTGGCTGATCCTTTCCAGGAGCAGGTCAGAAACCAGCCCTTTTTTCCCTTTTGACCCATCATCAGTTATCACCGCAACATTATGCCCAAGCTTATTATAATCTGCTTCGGCCAGGATATTAGCCGCAGTTTTTGCTCCCAAAAGAATTGAAACCTGGCCGGTTAGTCTTTCAGCCAGGGCCAGGAGCGGGGCGCTTCCCATGCCGCCGCCGACCAACAGATGTTTATTCCGTTGGCTATCTAGCTGAAAGCCTGTCCCCAGCGGGCCGAAAAGATCCAAATTTTCCCCGACAAACAATTTAGTCAATTCGTTGGTCCCTTTGCCGACAACTTCATACAGCAGGGCAAAAGTTTTATGTTCAGGAGAAATCTGGTGGAGGCTGATCGGTCGCCGTAATAGCGGATCAAGCGTATCAGAGCATTTTACCTGCACAAATTGGCCGGGTTGGGCGTGTTTGGAGAGATAGTCGGAGGCGAGAACTAATTTGTAATGTTGCGGGCCGACTTTCTGGTGGTCGATTATCCGGCATTTTTCCTGGCTGGCCATTGAATTTATTATAGCAGAATGGGTGAAATTTTTCCGCACAAAGAAGGATAGATATGTGATATGCAAGACGTTGTCAAGGTTGGTATTGTTGGCTGCGGCCGGGCCGGCAGGAAATATGCTGCGGCCGGCCTGTTAGCTCATCCCCAGGCGGAAATTGTTGGCTTAACCTCGCGGACAGAGGCTTCTGCCCGACAGTTGAGGCAAGATCTATCCTTAACCGCTGAAGTCTTTCCTGATTATCCAACAATGCTTGAATCGGATGGTTTGACCGCGGTTGCGCTCTGTACCCCGCCTCCCTGTCATTTTGAGCAGGCCAAACTGGCGTTGGCAGCGGGCAAACATGTCATCATCGAGAAGCCGGCGACAACCTCTATCCAGGAGGCGGAGGAATTAATTGCTTTAGCGAGTCAACACGGGCGGCAAGTCCTTGTGGCCCAAAATATGCGTTTTGCTCCCAGCATCACCACAGCCCGTAATTGGCTTGCCTACGGCATGATCGGTGATGTTCATGCGGTTAGTGGAATATTTGAACATGGTGGCCCAGGGAAAGATTGGTTTTTTGATCCGGCCCAAGCCGGGGTAGGCGGCTCTTTCTATGATTTGGGGGTTCATTTGATTGACACAGTCCGTTTTTTGTTAGGCCCGAGCGTTTGGCAATTAACCAGCGCTGACCTTAACCATGATCCTAGAGGAATCGACACAGTCGGAGAAGTAAGCTATCAAACACCACCTGGGGTGACGATTGCCTTATCAACCAGCTGGCTGGCCAGGACAATGATTGGGAGGATCTCGATTCAAGGCAACAGGGGAAATATCCAGGTAGTCTTTCGCCCAATTCCCAATCAACAGCTTTTGCACACCCCGGAAGGAGCTAGTAATGAAGCCATGCAAAATATTACGAGCTTTACTTCCCAGGCTTTTGCCAATCCATATTATTATTTTATCGAGACTATTCTCGGCCGAATAAGCGGTGATCCTATGGGAATTTCTCTGGCCAACAATTTGCCAACAATTCAAGCGGTCATGGCCGCCTACAGGAGGTAAAGAGATGAAAAGTCATTTATTGGATTTGAGATCAAAGACCAGCCGCGGATATGCCCACCATTGGCAATTCCAAACGACCCAAACAGGGAGGAAGCCTTTGACTAACCCTGCCTTACTGCGAGCAATAAGGGAGGAGGTTATCCCCGAATATCGGGAGGCTGCCGGGATCGAAGATCTTCGCGTCAGTGGAATGCGCATGGTGGTAGATGCCCCGAGCACAGAGAAACCGGTAACCATCCATTTTATTTCTGGGCCTGGGGTGCCAAACTTTAATCCGCAAGACTGGTTGACTCCAGCCTCGACAAATTGGGACCCGACAGTTGAAGGCAGGTTTTTTGAGCTCTCGGCCGCCGGAGCGGCCCAAGGCCTGAAAACCATGGCTTTTGGCAACCCGCTATTTGTCATGCGGGACCTGCTGCCGATGTTTGGGGTGGCGGACGGCGATCCAAAGGCCATGACCCATTTTCTAATGATGGCCACAGAGCGGTTTGGGACGATGGCCGATGATGGTTTTACGACTGACCTTTGGGTCAAGGCGTTTACCGGGACGGAGCGGATATTGTGGAGCCTTAAGCACGATTTTGACCCGGTCCGCTATGTGGCCAATTTTGGGAATGGGTTTCAACAGGGCCCACGGGTCCATCTTCATGTTATGGCCCAGCCGATCGGTTTTGGCTCAATATTTCCTCAAGATTATGGCTATGAATTAAATAATGATGGCACTATTCAAGCTGCTGCTGATGAACAACTGGCAAGGCTATACAGTTTAATCGAAGCCAGAAAACAGGCAGGGAGCAAGGAAGAAAAGAGACAAATTGACCAGGAGATTCATATATTGATATTCAATTTGAATACCCGCCTGGTTAGAGGGCGGCAACCGGTTTAGGCCTTATTAAGCAAGACAATGGCCAGATTCAGGATCGCAGCGAACGAAAGCCACAGCAAATAGGGGACCTGTATCAGCCCGGCTGTTTTGTTCAGGCGATAAAACGATCTGATCGTTTTCCAGACAGCCAACCATAATAGGATTATTATTCCAAAACCTAAGAGAGGGCTGTGCCAGCCAAAAAAGACAATTGACCAAAATGTGTTCAGCAATAATTGCAGGCCAAAGACAATGTAAGCGGAACGGGCGCGCAGGTTATTCTCTTCTTTTGACCAAACCATGTACAATGATATCCCCATCAATAAAAAAAGACTCCCCCAGACGGGGCCAAAAAGCCAGTTTGGCGGGTTAAAAAATGGCTTGTTCAATGTGGCATACCAGGTTGATATTTCCGGCATCGTAAACGCGGAACCGATTGAACTGGCGATAAAGGGCAGAGCCAGGCTGATAATCAATTTACTTACGTTATTCATGCTCGTTATAGTATATTTGCTCTCTACATCGATTTCAAGTAAAATATATATGCTTAAGAAAAGCATGGGCGGGTGTAGCTCAGTTGGTAGAGCTTCTGCTTCCCAAGCAGAAGGTCGTGGGTTCGAGCCCCATCACCCGCTTTTTTTATGGCGCGGTACCCAAGCGGCTAAGGGAACTGTCTGCAAAACAGTCATTCGGCGGTTCGAATCCGCCCCGCGCCTTTGTGTTATAATTATTATATTGATGCGCGCTTAGCTCAGCTGGTTAGAGTACTTGCTTGACAGGCAAGGGGTCACTGGTTCGATCCCAGTAGCGCGCATTTTTTATTGGCTATCGATATATTGCCGCAGGTTTACCATCAGGGTGAAGCTCTCGCCGCCATTGGTGCTCTTATATATCCGATAACCGCGACAGCCGACATAAATAATATTGGGATCAGAAGTGAATTCAATATCATCCACAACGCCCTCGGGAGTCAAAACCGCTAGAGAGTTCTGTAAGCCATCGCTGCTTTTGAATAGAGTATAAAAATTACTAAAGAGGAT
Organism: candidate division WOR-1 bacterium RIFOXYB2_FULL_48_7; assembly: GCA_001771615.1. Classification (GTDB taxonomy): domain Bacteria; phylum Margulisbacteria; class WOR-1; order O2-12-FULL-45-9; family XYB2-FULL-48-7; genus OXYB2-FULL-48-7-A. The sequence goes on along the minus strand of MEUF01000040.1, from coordinate 4,739 downwards.
GTTTTGTTTGTTATGGGGAGATATTTTAATCGGGCCAGAGGCGCTGTTATTGAACATTTCCCAATTGTTCCCCCCATCAGTCGATTTGTATATTTTCCCTTTATCTCTCTCTAAGGCACAAATAAAGTTCTGGTCCTGCGGGGCAACATCAAAAAATGTAATATTAACCCCGGCCGGCCCAGTCAGGCTGGCCCAATTTTGCCCGCCGTCCGTGCTTTTAAGCAGGCCGATGGCTTCGAGGCTGTTTTGCAGGTTCAACCCGCAGGTAATTAGAGTGGTTGCGGTAAAAGGGACAATTTTCCAGAAACTCTGGACGCGGTTAACAGGGGTGGTATATATTTGCGCCCAGTTGGCGCCTGCGTCAAGACTTTTAAAGACGCCAGCTTCGGCAAATTGTTCCAGGCCAAAAGTGGGCAGATCGCCATTTAAACCAAGATATAATGTTGCGGAATTGTCTGTATCCATGGCCAGACTATTAACAGCTGCATTGCTGAGGCCATTAACCTCCCGGGTGAACGGTTCCCCGCCACTCAAAGTATAGTAAACTCCGCCAGTCGCGCTGGGATAATTACCAGTGACCGGCCCTGGGCCTCCGCCAACCGTGGCAATATGTAGGTGGTTTTCATTGCTCGGGTTAATAACCATTTCCCAAATTTCCGGATATGACTCCAGAGTGGCCACAGCATTGTGGGTATATAATAAGCCCTGGCGCAGCCAATTCCAGGTTACCCCTCCATCGCTGCTTTTAAAAATACCGTTCCCTTCTGTGCCAACGTAGATAATATTTGGATTACTTGGTGACACAGTCAAGGAGCGAAAAATTTGGTCAGCATCATTACCCCCAAAGCCCAGAGCGGGGCCTTTGATGAGCGGCAACAGGCTGGTGGTAGTTGTACTGGTGGTAGTTGTTGTGGTTGTCTCTGTGCTGGTGGTTGATGTTTCAGATGGAGAAGCCGTACTGGTTGTGGAGGCGCCTTGGGTGGTTGTAGTGCTTGAGGCCTCTGTAGTTGCCGTGATTGTTGTCGTTGTTTCTGGAGCGGAGCCGCTGCCGGAGCTGCAGCCGACCTGGTAAACGAGCAGCGATAAAACTAATATTAATATCGAGGTCTTTAATGCCCTCATAATAAATTAATTACTCTGTCGAATCTTCTTCACGTAAGGCTTTTTTCAGTTTCAATGTGGCATCTTTGCAGATGCGGGAGACCTGTGATTCGGAGAGGCCGATTTGTTTGCCGATCTCTTTAAATGTCATGTCGTTTTGATAATAGTTTTCGATGACCTTCTTTTCTTTGTCGGAAAAATCCTTCATGGCAGAGTCGACATGCAAAACCTTGTCGATTTCATCATGGACAATTTCCTTGCGGTTGAAGGCCATGTAAACGTTGGCGGCTGATGTAACGAACTCGTACAGCCCGGCTACCGGGTCATTGCCTCTTTTGCGCAAATAATCCTGCATCGAACCTTTAAGCCGGACCGAAACATATGGCCAGAGATCGCCAAAACGGGGGTCCCAGGTCTTAAGGCAATTTATGAAGGCGATCTTGGCTTCTGATTCCAGGTCATCGGCCTCTGATTTGGCGATGTGTCGGGGGAGTGTGGAAACATACCAGCGGACAGTCGATTTGATCTGATCTTCATATTTAGCCAGCGTTTCATCGCTAAATTTAAGAAAATGTTCCCTAATGACCTGGACAATTCTATCTTCGACTTCTTTGCGGGTGATCATGAAAATTTCTTTATCAGATTCTTTAAGAATTCCGGAGTGCGGTCTTCGCCTAATTCCTGGCTAAAACGTTTGGCCATATTCCAGGCAAAATTCCAGGAAGCCCGCAAAACCGGCGGCGTGCCGACCGGTGGGGCCTGGGTGGCCCCGGGAGCGCGGCCGATCTTCTTTAATTCATTAGACTCGATTCGTTTGATATTGTTCATTTTTCTTTTGCAGATAACGGCTGGCCATGCTTAATGTCTGCCGTCTCAAATCAGGGTTGGTCACAATAATTTCCGCCAGAACGTCAACCATTTTAGCAAAGTGGGGGGAGAATGTAAACGTTTTACCGTATTCAGCCTCCAAAGCGGCCACTACAGTCTTTTCAGCAATCTGCTTGGCGGTCAATCCCTGATTGACCGAATTAAAAATATTTTCTTCAAATTGTTCTAAATTTGGCATCTTAATCTATCGAAATCATGCCGATTGATTGGACCTTTACCTGCGGCACAATCTCATTATACGACAAGACAGCCAGGTCAGGAAAGCTCCGCTCGGTAAAACGCTTAAAATGGGGGCGCAGGCGTGGTGAGCAGAGTACAACCGGCCGTAGCTTTAAGCGCTTGAAGTTTTGCAGATGACCGGAAATCTGCACCAGGATTTTTTCTCCGACATTGGGGTCGACCGCCAGGAATGAACCATATTCCGACTGGTGGATGGCGCCGATCAAGGTCTCCTCCAGTGATGGGTCGATAGTGACCACCGTGATAATCCCGTCTTTGTCAGTGTAGGATTCGCAGATTTGCCGGGCCAGCGATTGCCTGACATATTCAGCCAAGATATTAATGTCCCGGGACAGGTGGGCATAATCGGCCAGGCGCTCCAGGATCGTCGACAAATCGCGGATTGAAACCCTTTCCCTGACCAGCAATTGTAAGACCTTATGGACCTGGCCAAGCGAAAGCAGGTCGGGGATCAATTCCCGGACGATGGCCGCATTAGAGTTTTTAACCAGCTCAATCAATGATTGGACATTTTGTCTGGTCATGATTTCATCAGCGTAGCGTTTAACCACTTCAGCAAAATGTTCGGAAATGACTTCGACCGGTGGTTTGGCCGGGATGTTAAGTTTTTGTAAGACTGGCAGTGAATCATCGGGCACCCAGCTGATCGGGTCGTTGTTGACCGGGTTACGACCGTCGAGAGCGGGGATTTTCTTGGCTTTAGCCTGCGAAATAGACATGTCGATCAGGTGGTGTCCCATTTGGATCTCGCCTTGCGAGACTTTCGTCCCGCGAATATCAATCACGTATTGATTTGGCGGTAGGCTCAAATCATCCATTACCCGGACCCCAGGGATGACAAAACCAAGCTCTTGTCCAATATTGTAACGGACCAGAGTTATTCGTTCTAATAGCGGCCCTTTCTGTGAAGGGTCAATCAAAGGAATAATGTTCCTGCCAGCCTTAAGTGATAAGGGATCAAGCCCCAAGGTGCCTAAAATGCTTTCCGGCTTTTTCAACACATCCTTGGCCGAAACCTCTTCGGTGACAACCTTGGATTCCTCTTTGGCCTGTTGAGCCCGCAACAATAACAGCGCCGCTATGCCAGAAGCGGTGGCCATGAAGAGAAAGGGGAAGGTTGGCAATCCGGGAATCATGGCAAAGGAGCCTAAAATAATTGATACAAAAGCAAAAGCCCGCGGTTGGGCAAATAACTGGCTGGCGACATCGGTCCCCAGGCTCATTTCAGAAGATGATTTGGTAATGACTAAACCAGTGGCGATGGCAATCAGCAGGGCGGTAATCTGGGCGACCAGGCCGGCGCCGATTGTCAGCAATGTATAAATCCCCAGCGCTTCCATGGGGGCCATGCCCAGTTGGAACCAGCCGACGAGTACGCCTCCCAAAATATTGACGATCACAATGATGATGCCGGCAATGGAGTCGCCGCGGACAAACTTATTGGCACCGTCCATGCTACCAAAAAACGTCGCTTCCTGTTCAATCTTGCGGCGGCGGGCCCGGGCTTCTGTCGCGTCGATCAGGCCAGCGTTTAAGTCGGCGTCGATGCTCATCTGTTTTCCGGGCATGGCATCAAGGGTGAACCTGGCGGCAACCTCAGCGACGCGTTCAGAGCCCTTGGTGATAACCACAAACTGGACGATGGTGATGATGGCAAAAATGATGACCCCGACAATATAATTCCCTCCGACCACAAAGGTCCCGAACGCTCCCACGACCTGGCCGGCATAAGCATTTGTCAGGAGGAGCCTGGACGAAGCGATATTCAAGGCCAATCGCAAGACGGTGACAATCAGCAAAATTGAAGGAAAGGAGGCAAATTCCAGTGGTTCCTTGAGATACATGGCTACAAGAAGAATGATCAGGGAAAAGGCGATGTTCATCGTCAGGAGCATGTCCAAAAGGAAGGGGGGGAGAGGGACAAGCATCAAGGCGATGATGACGATCAACAAGGCGGCGACCATCAGGTCGCTCACTGAAAACAGGCTGCGGAGTCCTTTGGAGTCAAAGCCTGGCATTGCCATAATTTATACTCGATTATACCCTTAGCGTGGAGCCAGGGCAATAGACGCTTTTTTGCGCGCGGCGCGGTCTTGTTTGATCTTGTAAACGTAAGCCAAAACTTCTGCGACTGCCTGATACAATTCTGAAGGCACTTCCTGGCCGACCTTGGTTGAGCGATAGAGCGCTCTGGCCAGCGGTTGGTTCTGGAGAATGGAGATCTCGTTTTTTTCGGCGATGGCCACTATTTCCGCCGCAATTTTTCTCTGGCCCTTGGCCAGGACAACCGGGGCTTTCATTTTGTTTTGGGTATATTTCAAGGCCACGGCCAAATGGGTCGGGTTTGTGACCACCACATCAGCCTGGGGGACCGATGACATCATTCTCTGTTGCGCTACCTGACGCTGCAAATCACGCATTCGTTGCTTGACCATCGGGTCCCCTTCAAGCCGTTTGTACTCTTCTTTGACCTCCTGCTTGGTCATCTTCAGGTTGCGCATATATTCCCA
>MEUF01000039.1 GCA_001771615.1 candidate division WOR-1 bacterium RIFOXYB2_FULL_48_7 | reverse complement strand
GGCCATCCCGTTACCGGTCGAGACCATAAAGACAGAATTATCGGGAATTGTTCCCAAGGGATCGTGTGGCAGCCGCTGCTCCGGCATACTGATGATTGGTTGGGGTTTTCGTGGTTGAATGGCCAGATCGTACGGCCCATCTCCTTCATCAACTCTAAAATGAAAATTACCGACCCGGGTCAAATGGGGGGCAGAAGTATCGTCAAAAGCTACTGTTCTGATATATGATTCTAACCCGAGAGGTTGGGTTTTTCCTCCGTCCCAGGGGCCAAATCCGGGCCTGATAGCTAAATACAATAGCTCACTTCTTAAATCTTCGGCCAGGGGGCCATAATAGCCGCTTAAGCTGGTTAATTCTCTCAATATTGTCTGCTCGTCGGGGCCAAATAATTCCAAGGCAACTATCCTTCTGATCCTGGCCAATTCATCTGGCGTTGCAATAAAGGTGACCGGTCTTTTGGCGAAAACAATTCCTCCAAGACTTTTAAATACTAGAAAGCTTGGCTCCAGCACACCGCGAAAATCACTCGCCGGCGCAACAATCCCCCCTAAACTGGCCAGAAGGTGGGGAGGAAGGACCTTGACCGTATCTGGTTGTGCCCCCAGCAGGTACGGGGTGTTGGGAGTTGTCCATGGGAAAAACAGGACAGTATTGGAAGCCAAGTGAAAAAGAGGGGGGTCATCAGGGTTTAAGTGTTCAGCAATCCTTCGCCAATCAGTCGGGGTAACCGCTTTGACTATCTGCTGACTGAAAAAATCAGTCATTGCCGCTTCATCAATCTCTATTAGTGGCTGGCCGGCCAGGGTTGTCAGGACCGCTCCCGGCGGCAACTCTTTGGCATTTAAAAATACAGCCAGACGACCGCGTTGTTGTGGGTTGAGGGTTAGGACTCTGGCGGACGAACGAAAAAAGGCCAGAAGCGCGTGAGTTGTTGTGCGTGCCCGAATTTGCAAGGTCATATTATGCTCCTTTTTATTCTGGCAATCGCTGGTTGCGCATTCCCGGGTATTTATCCATTACCTAATCTGGAAATTTCATCTGATTTCTTGTTCGGCATATTTTCCGACCGGATATTTGTATCTTCTGGCCGTTTCCAATGTGGCTTTTGCGCGGGCAATGACTTCATTATCCCCAGCCGCTTGATATCGCCTAAATAATTGGACATAACAATGTGCGAGGACAATTGGCTCACATGAGCTGGCAAATGGTCCGGGAAAGGCCGTACTATCCATTTGCCCGGCTGCCTCGGCAATCGCTCCGGTGGTAAAGAGCTGATAGGGCAGCGAGCGTTGGAGATTGTTTAAGATCTCGGCCATTGGGCGGTCTGATAGGGAGCCAAATTCTTCCGGTAAACCATACGCGTAGGGGCAATTACCGACGCTGCCAGTTGGCCGGATATAGATCTCTTTTGGTTTGACATATCCGTGACACCAACCGCACATGTTGGGTTTGCCTGGTGACAGATCGGCGAAACCAAGCGGCTGAGGGATGCCACAATAAAAATGATCAGTATGAGGCAGCCCGTTTTTAACTGCATTACCTAATTGGATAATATAGGGGAACATGCCCAATCTTTGTCGAAAAGGGGCGCAAAAATCAGCCTCCCAATCCTTGTCCGGTTCGCGTAAGGCACTATTAAGCACAAAAGAGACGCGATGTTTAGGAAAACCCAGTTGCTGGCTTAATATTGCCAAATACATAACTCGCGCAAAAAGTCCCGGCCGCTGGCGATTCATCTCCATGGAGGCGGGATCCAGGGTGTCGAGACTGACCTGCAGGCGTATGCCCGGAAAGGGGAGTAGCCGCAGGAGAAATTCTTTCGGGTCCTTAACCGTCCCATTATGTGTGATAAAGAGATCATCAAACATTTCGCCAAGCTTAAAAGGCCGTTCATGCTCCAGCAGTAAATAATCTTTAACAAAGTCAATCAAGGTAAAAAGGTCGTTTTGTCTTAAGGTAACTTCCCCGCCAGTGAATTCAATTTCATTTATACCAGCCCTAAGTAACGGTTTTAGCGCCTCGGCAATTGTTTCTGCCGGCAGGCCATATTCTTCCGGATGCGACCCGCCTTTCAAACAATGCCGGCAATTAAGGTTACACAGCCCGGTCAATTCAACAACCACTCCCTTGACAATTCTTAATGGGTTTTGCAGGCTGGCTGTTTTTATTTCATCGGCTAAAGCCGATAAACGGCGATTCGCCGTAAGAAAACTGATCAGACCGAGCTTTTCCCATTCTGCCAGGAATGGGCGAGCGGCTTCCGCAGACTTCTTTCCGACAACCAATAAATCATCCCGGTCGATGTAGGGACGGTCAGTCACATAATGCAGAAAGCTATTGCCAAATTCATTCATTGAAGTCCGGCTGGGCCAAAGTCCGGAAATTTTATCTAATTTTAGTTGACGGTGCTGTCCGTAGGGGTTGTCATACTGACGCCGGGCAGTTTTTAGGAAATGTGCTGTCCTCCAGCCAAGATTTGTCAGGGTTACAACTGTTGGCATATGATCAAGCTATTCTCCAGGGCGAAGCTCCTCGTCAATCCTAACCAGTTCCAGATATCCGAGCTGACACACAAGCTGAAGTGTTTCGCTAGGGCCAAATTGTTCAACCCAATTTTGAATCCGTCCTAATAGGCGATAATAATGGTACATTTCAGAAATAGCTGACCGTTGATAGGTAGCATGATCCAGTCCGGTGTTTTCCAGAAATTCATACATAACGTGTTGTGGACCATAATGTTTTATCGCTTCCGGGACAAAGGCTGGCCGCGTGCCGGCGGCTACCTCGCTCAAACGGACATAAATTTCGGATAAAGCGAGCCATTGCCCCAGCTCGATTACGAAAGGCAACCTATCTGCCGGGGATATTTTTCGATCACTGATAAGCGGCTGTAGCCTGATGCAGTTTTGGGTAATTGACCCGCTTAAGCTTGTTCTGCCGGTCAAACGTGGAAAAGAATTAAAATAATAATGCTGCGCCTCGTGTACTTTTGTGAGCTCGATATCGGCGGGGCTTGATAAGGCATTGATATAGGCTACCCGATAAAAATAAGCCGAATCTTTTAGAACTTCCAGGGGAGCAGAGATCCCATATAGGGTCCTGAAGGCCCGAAATGAGTCACACATCGGGTAACTAAAAAAGATCATTGGCCCGGCGGATTCGACACCCAGCAAAAGTTGCGGCGGCTGATTTATATGTAATTTTGACCAGGCAGCATGAGGGGGTTGATTATTGTCGGCCATAAACAATGCGGTTGATTGGCCGTCAACAATGACTTTTTCAGCCAGAGTTACGACTGTCCCTCTTTCAAAAGCAGATAAGTCAAAACCAACCTCCCGGCTTGTTTGCTCAACTGCTTGCTCGCTGGCCTGGCCCGGGCGTTGCATGACCGCCTGACATTTTACCAGCGCCGTTCCTAATCGATAACGCGGCAGCAGCCAGCTATGGGAGCCAGTAAATAATTGACTGATATAATTTGACATAATTTTCTTTCGTTGTCGGCTTTTATAGCTATTTATCCAGCAAATAGACCCTAAATTTCACTTAATCGCGCCTGAACCCTGTGTTATAATCGAGGAGGAAAAGGGGGAGAGCCATGCGAATAATAGTCACTGGTGGGGCCGGTTTTATCGGTTCCAATATTGTTGATCTTTATCTGGCCAATGGGCATCAGGTGATGGTTATTGATAACCTGACAACCGGGAAGAAAGACAATCTTCACCCTAAAGCAGAATTTGTCCAATTGGATATCCGTGACCCGAAATTAGAGGAACTGATAGCCAAATTTCAGCCGCAAATAGTCAATCATGTGGCCGCGCAGATCGATGTCCGTAAATCGGTCAGTGACCCGATCCACAATGCCGATGTCAATGAATTGGGCACGCTCAATTTGCTCCAGGCGGTAGTTGCCCAGCGGGTGGAAAAGGTGATTTTTTCTTCTACCGGCGGAGCCATTTATGGAGAGGTCAAGGAAAAAAATGGGGCGGACGAAAACCATCCGCAAGAACCGATTTCCCCTTATGCCATTACCAAGCGCTCTGTTGAGATGTACCTGCATGCTTACCATGTCAATAACGGCCTAAAATATACAGTCCTGCGCTATGGTAATGTTTTCGGCCCGCGCCAGGATCCCTTGGGAGAAGCTGGGGTGATCGCGATATTTTGCGGCAAGATGCTCAAAGGAGAAGTCCCGACCATTTACGGCGATGGTGAACAGTTAAGGGATTATGTCTTTGTGGCTGACGTCGCCTCCGCCAACCTGCTGGCCCTACAAAAAGGGGAAAACCAGATTTTCAATATTGGCACCGGAGTCGGGACATCGGTTAACCAATTATTTGGCTATTTAAAATCTTTGTTGAAGTTTAAGGATGACGCGGTTTATGCCCCGGCCAGGGCGGGGGAGCTGTTCCGCAGTGTTTTGAATGCTAAAAGAGCGGAAAAATTGCTTGGTTGGGAGCCGACAGCGGATGTGAAAACGGGCCTGCAAAAAACGCTGGACTGGTACAACCGATGAAAAAGAAAATACTCTACTTCTTTTCCGACACTGGCGGCGGGCATCGTTCCGCTGCCACGGCGCTGATGCGGGCGGTTGACCATTTAAGCCGGGAAAAATACCAGCAGGAAATGATCGATGTTTTTGCCGCCTGTTCCGGGTTTTTAAATATCTTTGCCAAGCTTTATTCCCCGGTTATTAAATATTCCCCCAAGCTTTGGGGCCAGCTATATTATTGGTTGGATGATGAAAAAAAATTAGAGCAGCTGGAAGCAATCTCCCGTCCTTTTATATTACAAGAGCTTAAACGGCTGATTTTGGAGAAGAAGCCGGCCATGATCATTTCGGTCCATCCTCTGGTCAACCATCTGACGACGACTGCTTTGCAGGAATTGGACCTTAAAATCCCCTTTGTCCTGGTGATTACTGATCCGGTAACGTTGCACCGGGCTTGGGTTACCCCGAAAGTTGATTTGGCCGTTGTGGCCACCAAAGAGGCCAAAGCGGCGGCGGTTGAATACGGGATGCCGGAAAAAAAGATCAAGGTCATTGGTATGCCGATCGACCCCAAATTCTTTTTGGGAGACAAAGCTAAGGCCAAGGCAAAAGAGCGGGGAAAACTTAACCCAAAATTGTTCACCATTCTTTTGATGGGCGGTGGCGAAGGAGCGGGGGGGATGGCGGAGATAATCAAGGAATTTCAAAAGACCGGCTTTGACGGCCAGCTTATCGTGATTGCCGGCCGCAATAAAAGATTGGAGCAAAAATTGCAAAAAGAAAAGGGGAAATTTTCCTTCCCCATGAAAGTTTACGGGTTTACCAACCAGGTCTATGAGCTGATGGCCGAATCCGACCTGATAATTACCAAGGCCGGGCCGGGGACAATTGCCGAAGCGATGGCCATGAACCTGCCGATTATTGTCACTTCCTGGTTGCCGGGGCAGGAAGAGGGGAATGTTAAATTTGTCCTGCAGGAAAATGTTGGCCGGGTCAGCCAAGAGCCTAAAAAAGTTGTCAGTATCATCAAAGAAATCAGGGAGAGTGGCGAGTTTGAAGAGATGAAGCAAAACATCAGGCGAATCAGCCGTCCCCAGGCTTCGCTGGAAATTGCGCGTGAAATATCTCGTTACCTTTAGCTTCCTGCTTTGCCTCATCAGCCCGCTTTTGGCTGAAGAAATTTACCTCCGTGATGTCCCGGAAGGGCATTATGCCTATGAAGCGGTCTATGACCTGATCCAACAGGGGGTGACCAGTGGCTTCCCCGACGGGACTTATCGCGGCAACAAGACCATGAACCGTTATGAAATTGCCGCCTTTATCTCCAAACTGGCTACAAGCAAGACAGTCGCCAGGGCCAGCAATGAAAAATTAGTTGCCGAGCTGCGTTCAGAGATTGACCTGGCCCAATACACACACCAACAGGCCAGGCAGGCAACCCAAATATCCGGTTCACTGCAGGGCCGTTGGCGCTACGGGCAAACTTCAACAAGCCATGGCGGCAAAGCTGATTATCGTTGGCAGTCGCAGTTGGTGCGCCGTTTGGCGGATGACACCCAATTAACGATTTATTTTGATACTTTGGATGCCGGATATGGCGGAGCCAGCCGCGATCTGGTCCGTGAAATGCTGGCCTTTGAAGGTAAAACCCGGTTAGCCGGGCTTAATTTACGGGTCACGGCCGGGCCGGGGGATGTTATCCACCTCGACGATGGGTTGTTCCCTTTTGATAATAATATTCGGTTTATCAAACCACGCCGCGCTTTTTATTTATCCGGCAACCTGGCTCAGGCAGAACTTTCTCTTGGTGTTCTGGCCCGCTCAACTTATGCTTCGGGGGAGCTGGCTGTCATGGAATATTCTCCTAAAATGTTAGCAAGTGTCGGAGGGGGGAAATTCCTGGTCAACCCAAGGTGTTTTACCAGCCGGTCACAGGCCAGCGATTGGCGGCTTGATCTGGGCGGAGAATTTTCCCAGGCTGAAATAAAAATCAATGGATTATTTGGTATTGCCAAAGGGACAAACTATCCTCATGGCTTGTATGTGATGGGAAATCTGGAAATCGGCCGTAACTGGCGATTTTTAGTGCAAAAGATTGGCAGCCAATATCGCGAACAATATTCATATGGGATTTATGACCTTTTTAATCGGAACATAAATGATGGTTCGACCTCGTTCGGCTTACAGGCCTACCAGCCGGTCAACGCCCCCTGGTACCTGGCCGCAAAAGGGGATTATACCTCTCCTGGCCCTGTGACAACCCTAGAAATGAAGCTTGGCTATCAGCTTGGGAAATATAATTCTTTAGAGCTGGTTTACCAATCATATCAAGCCACTACCCCCAGCCAGGCCGTCGGCTTGGCCTTTAATGCCAGTTATTGACAATCCCGCCCAGGTTGTTACAATTTTAAAGAGATATGAAAAGACTGTTGACAGCATTATTGATTGTTATCGGTTTAGCTGGCTTGGCCATGGCGCAGCTGGCCACGACCGAAGCACAGAAAATTTCTAAGTACAAATTAAAGGATGTTCCAGACGATCATTGGGCAGCCGCCGCGGTTTATGATCTGGTCAATCTTGGCGTTACCAAGGGATTTCCCGACGGGACGTATCGGGGGAATAAACCGATCAACCGTTACGAGATTGCCATTTTCCTTTCGAAGCTGGCCAAATCAATTGGCACAGACAACCTGAAAGCCGATATCAGTGACTTGCGCAATCAAGTAGTCGAATTGAAAAAGACTCCGGCCGATGGGCTGGTTGTTACCGGTGAGTACCAGGGCTACTGGAAATTGGGCAATGTTTTTGCCCGCCAGGGGGGAGAATTCGGCGGGGTGGCTGATTTCCGCTTAATTGTTAACGCCGAAAAAAAGTTATCCGATGATGCTGGTTTAAAAATTAATTTTGATACCATGGATTATGGCTATTTTGATGATGGGACCGGCGCTGCGACCAATCGGGGTGGCCTGACGACTGATCTGCTGGCGGTTGAATCCAATGTGACTGTCTTGCCCTGGCAATTAAAATTAACTTACGGCCCTGGGCCACAACAACATTTAGCCGATCCGACCGGTTTTCTGCCGAGCGAAGTGGGTTATACATATGTCCGTCCGACAACCGGTATCCAGGCAACAACTGATATGTTGGGGGGACGTTTTTCCGGCGGTTATTACTCCCTGCAGGGGACGACATTAGAAACATCCGGCAAGATTAATACCAGCCAACTGTCCGGGACAATGAGTTATACATTCAAGCGTTTTTTGTTTGTTAACAATTTTCGAGTTGATCTGACGGGTGATTATTTCTCACATGGGTTGCTTTCGTCAACCGACAGGAATCTTAAAGCCAAAGTTGATTTGCTGGCCGGCCTGGGTGACAAGGCGGAAGCGACCGGGAGCGTCGGTTTAGGCCGAACAACAGACAAAATGATGGTAGCCGGAGGCTTGGCCTTGAAAGATCCCTGGGATACCGGGACGGTGCTGACAATTAATTTGGCCAAAATAGGGGCCAATTATATTACTCAAACATTTTCCGGCATGCCTTTTTACTACGCCGGGTATGATCAATTTAACCGTCCGCTAGAAAACGGGACTGTTAATTTGGGCGGGCAATTGGTCCAACAAGTGGCAGATAAAACCCAACTAATTGGTAAGGGAGACCTGCGCTTGGGCAGCAATTTAAAATATGAGGGTGAAAAAGCCCGGCTGACCGTCCAAGGCGGGCTGGTCTACAATTTAGCTCCCCATGTCAATCTTGACGCCGCTTATCGGGTCAACCAGGACAAAGGGACTGGAGATACCTCCGATTTAGCTTCTGTTGGGCTGCTTTACCGGTTTTAACTGCTGATGATTATCGGCAAAAGAATAATACGGCGCCAAAAAGTTGATTCTACAAATCTGCTTGCCCGCCAGCTAATAGCCGAGGGAGCCGGTGAGGGTTTAGTGGTGGTGGCAGCCGAACAATTCGCCGGCCGCGGGCAGCGGCAAAACCAGTGGTTTTCTCCGCGGGGTAATATTTATTGTTCGATTGTGGTCAAACCTTTTAAAAACCCCAGAGACTTGGGTGGCATGACACTTATGGCTGCGCAAGCCGCCAGCCGGGCGATTGTCCAGCAGACCGCTTTACCGGTAGAAATAAAATGGCCCAATGATCTGATGATCCGCGGCAAGAAGTTGGGCGGGATCTTAACTGAACGCCTGGCCAGCGGAGAAATTATTGTCGGCCTAGGGATTAATGTTAATGCCAAGATAAATAATTATCCCCAGGCTCTCAAAGGGCAAACCACCAGCTTGAGCCAGGAGGCAGGGAAAACTTTTCGTCTGCACGCTATTTTAAAGAAAATACTGGCTGAACTTGAAATCGGGTACCTTGCTTATCTGGCCAAAGTTTGCTAGCATTTTCTTATGGCAATGAGAGGTATTCGTGGAGCAACCACAGTCAAAGAAAATTCTCGCGAGGCGATCCTTTTGGCCACCAAGGAATTGCTGGTCGAAATGCTGGAGCAAAACCAGGTTAACATCGATGATGTTGCCTCGGTCTTTTTTTCCGCCACCGAAGACTTGACTGCCGAGTTCCCGGCGGTTGCCGCCCGGGAAATTGGTTGGGTGGAAACCCCCTTGCTCTGCTTGAGGGAAATCAATGTGTCCGGCAGTTTGCAAAATTGTATCCGGGTGCTGATGCAAGTTAATACCGAAAAACAACAAAACCAGATGAACCATGTTTATTTGCATGGGGCCAAAAATTTAAGGAGGTAAGCTGACCAGTGATCATCATCATGAAGCCCGATGCCACCGAGGCACAGATCAACCAAATAACTGATAAATTGAAAAAGATCGGTTTTGGTGTTCATCTTTCCAAAGGGGCAGAACGCACGGTTATCGGGGCGATCGGTGATAAAAGCACCATCCAATTGGAAACATTGCAAATGCTGCCCGGTGTTTCAGAAATTGTCCCGATCAGAAAACCTTACAAATTAGTCAGCCGTGAGTTCCAGCCTCATGACACGGTTGTTAAAATCAATGATCAGCTCTCTGTTGGGGCCGGGTCGCCGATTGTCATTATGGCTGGTCCCTGTTCTGTGGAAAACCAGGCCGGTTTATTAGAAGTAGCGGCGGAGATAAAAAAGTCCGGCGCAAAAGTTTTGCGGGGTGGGGCCTTTAAGCCCCGAACTTCTCCCTATAGTTTTCAAGGCCTTGGCGAAGAAGGTTTGAAAATCCTTAAGACAGCGCGGGAAAAAACCGGCTTGCCGGTTGTGACAGAAGCTCTTGATACTCGTGATGTCGAGCTTATTGCCAAGTATGCGGATATTATTCAGGTTGGGGCAAGGAATATGGCTAATTTCAGTTTGCTCAAGGAGGTCGGCAAAGCGGGTAAGCCGGTCTTGTTAAAAAGGGGCCCTGGTTCGACTATCGAAGAGTTATTGATGTCAGCCGAGTACATCCTCTCGGAAGGCAATCGCAATGTCATGCTGTGTGAACGGGGGATAAGGACCTTGGAGACGTACACTCGCAATACTTTAGATTTGGCAGCAGTAGCGGTCATGAAAAAATTAACTCACCTGCCGGTAATTGTCGACCCCAGCCATGGGACCGGCAAGTGGGACCTGGTGCCCGCCATGGCGAAAGCAGCCATTGCTGCCGGAGCTGACGGATTAATTATTGAAGTGCATATGCATCCGGATGAGGCCATGTCAGACGGGCCGCAATCTCTCAAGCCGGAGACTTTTGCCCAGTTGATGCCCCAGCTGCGTTCTGTGGCCCAGGCAGTCGGTCGTCAATTGTAGCGACCAGTTTATCCAGGCCAGAGCGGTTGGCCGCCGAGATGACTACTGCCGGCCGATATTTGTGCAGCACCTGATTAGCCAATTTTTTCTCCCGCTTATCATTCTTGTTAAAGATGGTGATTATCGGCTTGGTAATGCAGTCTAACTCCTCCAAAACTCCGTAAACTGCCGCAATCTGTTTTTCAAAATCAGGGTTGGCGGCATCAACCACGTGCAGCAAGAGGTTGGCATCTTTTATCTCTTCCAGGGTGGCTTGAAAAGCTGTCACCAGCGTGTGAGGGAGTTTTTGGATAAAACCGACCGTGTCGGTCAGGAGTGCCGTCCGGCCAGAAGGTAAATATATTTT
>MEUF01000038.1:2036-11724 GCA_001771615.1 candidate division WOR-1 bacterium RIFOXYB2_FULL_48_7 | reverse complement strand
ATAAACCGCCCGCTCGTAGTCCTGTTCTCGGGCCGCCTCGTCCATTTCCTTTTTTAATTGTCCCTTGGCTTCAGACAGTTTGCCGCTTAGCAAAAGCTTTATCCCTTCAATTAATGAATTATATTGCGGCTGAGAAATATTGCCGATACACGGCGCGGCACAGCTGCCCAGATGATAATACAAACAGGGCTGTTGCCGCATTTTTAGCGGTGTTTCCTTGCACCAGCGGACCGGAAACAAGCGCTTGATCAGACTGATGATTGCCTGGACCATGGCCCCCTTATAGCGCCCATAATACAACGCCCCATCTTTTTCTTTCCGCCTGGCCAGGATGACGCGGGGCCAGGCCTCATTAACAGTCACTTTTACATATGGATAGGCTTTGTCATCTTTGAGGTCAATATTATATTTTGGGTCGTATTTTTTTATCAGTTCGTTTTCCAGCACCAGGGCGTCAAGTTCGGAGGCGGTCAAAATATAATCAATATCGCGGATTTTAGCGACCAAGAGACTGGTCTTGATGTCATGTTGCGGTCGAAAATACGAAGCCACCCTTTTGTGGAGCGCTTTAGCCTTACCGATATAAATAACCGCTCCGAGTCTGTCTTTAAAAAGATAGACCCCCGGCTTGTTGGGGATAGTTTTAAGTTTGCTGCTTAAGGGGTTATCTTTGGACAACTTTGACCTTGACGTCAGCGCTAATGTCCTGGAACAATCTTACCTTGACGGTATATTCCCCGAGCATTTTAATCGATTGGCGAGTGTCAATCTTGCGCTTGTCAATATCAATCCCTTCGGTCTGCTTGATCGTATCGGCAATTTGGGTGGAAGTGATGGAGCCAAATAACTTGCCCCCCTCGCCGGCATCAACCGGGATAGTTAATTCAACCTGGCCCAGTTTTTCGGCAAAAGCCAGCATTTCACTCCGTTTCCTGTCAATTTCCGCCCGCCGCTTGGACAGCCTTTTTTCGGCCGCCGCAACGGCTTTTGGGGTGGCCACCACGGCCAGCCCGTTAGGCAGCAGATAATTGCGGGCATAACCCTCGGAAACTTTTTCAACTCTTTCGTCTTCTAAAAATATTACTTTCATTTTGTTTTACTCCACTACAAACGGGACCAAGCTCAACTGGCGGGCCCGTTTAATTGCTTTAGCAACCATTCTCTGGTGCAGAGCACAGCAACCGGTCATGCGGCGCGGGGCAATTTTACCCCGGTCGGTAATAAACTTTCTTACATAGCCGATGTCTTTGTAATCCAAGGTCTTTTTATCAATACAAAATACACATGGTCGACGTTTTTTCTTTTTGAATTCCTTTGGTTTTTCTTTTCTCTTTTCTCTAGCCATTTACTCCACTCCTTTAAAACGGTATTTCGTCATCTGCTTCGACTTTTTCGCTAACCGGTG
Source organism: candidate division WOR-1 bacterium RIFOXYB2_FULL_48_7 (assembly GCA_001771615.1). GTDB lineage: Bacteria > Margulisbacteria > WOR-1 > O2-12-FULL-45-9 > XYB2-FULL-48-7 > OXYB2-FULL-48-7-A. The sequence goes on along the minus strand of MEUF01000038.1, from coordinate 10,319 downwards.
CCTCGGCGCTGCTTGTCGTCGCCTGTCCGCGGGTACCCAACATCTGCATGTTGGCGGCGACTACCTCAGCCATGGTCTTTTGCTGTCCATCACGGCCAGTAAAGCTATTAATTTGCAATCGGCCTTCTACCGCCACTGGCCGCCCCTTCTTCAGGAACTCGCCACAAATCTCGGCCAGCCGGCGCCAGGCCACAACATTGATAAAATCAACGTCGTTTCCCCCCTCTTCCCCTGCCCCCTTTTTCTTGCTAAAACGATTAACTGCCAGAGTAAATCTAGCTACCGGGATTCCGCTGGTGGTATAGCGCAGGTCCGGGTCCCTGGTTAAATTGCCAATTAAAAACACCTTGTTATACATAAGTTAAAAGGGGAGATCCCCCGCCAAACTTTCATCATCGACAACTTCTTCATCCTGATTGATCGCCACCGGGGCTTGATCAAGCGGGACCAAATTACTGGCAATGATTTCGGTTGTCCAAATTCTCTGCCCAGCCTGGTTATCATAGGAACGGTTTTGAATTCTCCCCTCAACCAAGACCTGCTTTCCTTTTTTCAATACCTGGGCCCCAAGTTCAGCTAGTTGCCGCCAGGTAACAATATCGATAAAGTCGGTCCCACTGGCCCCTTCGCCCTGTGGCCTTTTTACCGCTAGACGAAACTTGGTAACCGCCAGCCCATCAACGGTTGAGCGGCTGTCCGGGTCGGCCGTTAACTGGCCAACCAAAACAATCCTATTTAGGCTCGCCAAGCGGCTCTCCCTTGATTTCACCGACAGAAACGGCCTCTAATGGTTTGCCGACAACTTCCTTCTTTTCGGTCGGCTCTTCAATAATATTTTCTACCGCCTTGGAGACAAAATAGCGGGCAACGTTTTCTGTTACCTTAAGCATTGCCTGGACTTCGGCCGGAACATTGGAGGGAGAGCTAAACTTTATCATCATATAATAGGCGTGGGTCAGTCTTTTTGCCTTACGGATCATGGAATTTAGCTTCTTCATCCCCCACTTTTCCGTCTTTTCCAGCGCTCCACCCAGGCTCTTGATTTTGTCTTCAACTTTGGTGGTCAATTGTAGTATTTTCTCTTCCCCCAAAGCCGGGTCAAATAACATAATTAATTCATACTGGTTCAATGCAAAAACCTCCCTTGATTAAATGGCACAAGTGTTAATTTTACCATAAGAAAGCCGAATTAGCAAATAGGGACGAGGAGTGCTAAACGTTGAAGCGGACAATGACGATATCCCCGTCCTGGACGACGTAGCTTTTCCCTTCTGTCCGGAGCAACCCCTTTTCCCTGGCAACATTATATGAGCCGCACTTTAACATTTCACTGGTGCTGATTGTTTCCAGGGCGATAAAGCCTTTTTCCATGTCCGAATGGATCTGCCCAGCCGCCTGCGGGGCTTTTGTCCCCCGGGCAATTGTCCAGGCCCGGCTTTCATCTTCGCCGGTAGTGAAAAATGTGATCAAATTAAGCAATTCATAACAACTATGGATCAGGCGATTGAGCGCCGACTCCTTGATGCCCATCTCTGCCATGAATGTCTTGGCATCCTCATCGGACAATTCGGCGATCTCGGCCTCTAATTTGGAAGAGATTTTCACCACCTTGGCCCCTTCGGCGGCGGCGATCTTTTCGACAATTGCCACCTGCTCCTGGCTGCCAGTTTCATCAACATTGGCTACATAAAGGACCGGTTTGATAGTTAAAAGGGAGAACTCCTTTATTAGTTCCCGCTCTTGTTCAGACAAATCAAGGCTGCGGACTGGTTGCCCCGCCTGCAGCGCCTCCCTGATCCGGACAAAAACCTCCAGCTCTTTGGTTAACTTCTTGTCTCCAGCCTTGGCTTTGGCGCTGATGGAATTAATTTTTTTCTCAATTTGTGACAAGTCGGCCAATATCAGTTCTAAATTAATGATTTCGATATCCCTTTTGGGGTCAACCGAACCGGCAACATGGATTATTTCGTCAGATTGAAAGCAGCGGACCACATGGGCGATGGCGTCAACTTCGCGGATATGCGCCAGAAATTTATTCCCCAGGCCTTCCCCTTCGGCCGCCCCTTTCACCAGGCCGGCAATATCAAAGAATTCGATATAAGTAGGGACGGTTTTTTTTGATTTGAACAGGTTGCTCAAGGCCGTCAACCGCTCATCCGGAACCTGCACGACGCCGACGTTGGGATCGATCGTGCAAAATGGATAATTGGAGACATTGGCCTTCGCACGCGAAAGCGCGTTGAAGAGGGATGATTTTCCCACATTAGGCAATCCGACAATTCCAATAGCTAGTCCCATTTGTCTATTATAACAAACTCTTCAGTGCCGCCCATAAAATTCCTTGAAATTATTTGTTTGAGCCCTCGAGATAACATTGGTTAACCTATCAGGAGGTAGATCATGAATTTAACGGGGGCCATCTCAAAGAGATCTCTCGACCATATGACCCGCGGTTCGTTGATCCGCGCTATGTTTGAAAGAGGAAGGCTTCTCAAGGAACAAGTCGGGGCGGCAAACGTTCACGACTATTCTTTGGGCAACCCATTTAATGAGCCGCCACCTGCCCTTGTGCAGGCAGCCCAAAGAATGTGGGCCGATCCGCGGCCAGGTATGCATCGATATATGAGCAATGTGGGGTTTGATGATGTCCGGGAACAAATCGCCGCTTCGCTCAACGCCCGGCACGGGCTGACACACCCCTTGAATAAAAATCACGTTATCATGTCCTGCGGCGCCGCCGGCGCGCTCAATGTTGTCCTTAAGGGGGTTTTAGACCCGGGAGATGAGGTGCTTGTCCCCCGTCCATATTTTGTCGAGTATGATTTTTATGTTGATAACCACAACGGGGTAATCAACCCAGTCGAAACCGACGCGAACTTCCTCCCCGACCTCAACAAGCTCGAAGCGGCAATTGGCCCCAGAACCAGGGTAATTTTGATCGACAGCCCAAACAACCCGACGGGGGTAATTTATCCCGAATCTTTTCTCCGCAGCTTGGATGAGCTGATCACCCGGGCCGAAGAAAAATTTGGCCACTATATTTATTTATTGTCTGATGAGCCATACGCCGGACTAGCCTATGATGGGGTCACTGTCCCATCAGTTTTAAAAAATGTCCGGCATAGTATTGTTGGGACTTCGCACAGCAAGGATCTTGGCCTGGCGGGAGAACGAATTGGTTACATTGCATTCAGCCCCCGGATTGATGATGTGCAGCAACTTTTTAATGCCTGTGCCTTGCATACGCGCACACTCGGCTTTATCAATGCCCCGGCAGTTATGCAGAGGGTCGTCGCCGAATTTCAGGGAGAAGTTGCCGGGTTGGCTGATTACGAGGCCCGCCGTAATTTACTTTATCAGGAACTAAGAGGGATGGGGTATCAATTAGTCAAGCCGGCGGGAGCTTTTTATATGTTTCCCGAAAGCCCAATCCCCGATGACGGCATCTTTATTAGCGAAGCGCTAAAGAGGAATTTACTGGCCGTCCCCGGGTATGCTTTTGCCGGTCCTGGCTATTTCCGCCTCTCTTTTGCGGAAAGGACGCTTGAGGACATTGCCAGGTCCTTGCCAGTCTTCCGAGAGCTCGCCACACAGTACGGCTTGAGGGGTTGGGTATAAATTTACCCGCCTTGAACCGCTTGTTGATTCTCTGATATACTTATAATGACAAATTAAAAATGTCAAATGATAAATGATTGTTTCGCTTCGCTAAATGATTTAATAAATAATTCCATTCATTTGCCATCGGAAATTTGTAATTTGTCATTATCCGCCAGCGGCGGATTGTGGCCCCATCGTCTAGGGGTTAGGACACCAGCTTTTCAAGCTGAGAACCGGGGTTCGATTCCCCGTGGGGCTACCAATTTTTCCAGGCGAACCCCAAGAAATAGTCGGGTTGCAACTCTGGAAGGTATCGGGTAGAGTATTTCTATGCTGAAGCCAGAGCTCAATATCGCTTTCATCGGCAATTATTCGCCTCGCATTTGCGGAATCGCGACATTTACCACCGATCTTTGCGAGGCAACCGCCAATCAGCTTTCGCCACGGTCGAACATCTTCGCGGTCGCAGTCAACGATACAAGTGAAGGATACAATTATCCAAGTAAAGTTGAATTTACAATTCAGCAAACACAACAAAAAGATTATTTTGAAGCGGCCAACTTTATCAATGCTAGCAATGCCGATGTAGCTTGCATCCAGCACGAGTACGGAATTTATGGCGGATGGGATGGCATTTATATACTCTCACTGATATCCACTCTCAATGTCCCGATGGTTGTAGTACTTCACACAGTTCTTAAAAATCCAACCCCCAATCAAAAAAAGATTATCCAAGAGATGGCACAGCGAGCCAAATATCTTATAGTTATGAGCAATCTGGCTGTTACTTTATTACAGGAAGTTTACTCTATATCGGAAGATAAGGTCAGAACCATCTATCACGGCACTCCTGATTTCACATCGCTTAACAACAGCCGTTACAAAAAACATTTCCAGGTTGAAGGAAAACAGACCCTGCTAACTTTTGGCTTACTCAGCCCGAATAAAGGCATAGAAACGGTCATTAAGGCTATCTCGAAAATAATCCGGGAATTTCCGCAGTTGGTTTATGTAGTTCTTGGAAAATCCCACCCTAAAGTGCTTGAGGAATATGGCGAAAAATACCGGACAAGCCTTATTGCGCTGGTCGAGGAATTAAACTTACAGGAACATGTAATTTTTGACAACCGATTTGTCAGTTTAGAAGAACTTTATGCCTGGCTTATGGCAGCGGATATTTATATAACTCCATATCTAAACGAAGCGCAAATTGTCAGCGGAACACTGTCTTATGCAATCGGAGCGGGGAATGCCATAATCTCTACCCCTTATTGGTACGCAAAAGAGATGCTCGCAGACGGAAGAGGCCAACTGATAAACTTTGGGGATTCAGATGCCTTGGCCTCTTCATTGCATAGCCTGTTAGCTGACAAAACAAAGCTAAAGACGCTTCGCGAAAAGACTTATAAATTTGGGAGACAAATGCGCTGGGAAAAAGTAGCGGCAAAATATCTGGAGATATTCAAGCAAACAGCATTGACCACAGATAAAAGATATTTAACTCCAAAATTCCCCCCTCTGCTTTTGCGCGAACCGCCCTTCGACCTGGCACACATAAAACGATTAACCGATGATACAGGACTGATTCAACATGCAAAATATATCGTACCTGACAGGCATACAGGTTATTGCCTTGACGACAATTCGCGCGCTCTAATAATGTGCGCCTGGGCGTTTTTTCTTTTGCACAGCGAGGATGCCAAGAAATTAATTTCTACATATTTCAGCTTTACCCATTATATGCAAAATCCCGATGGCCGCTTCCGCAATTTTATGGACTATCAACGGTGCTTTTTGGATGAAACAGGCTCGGATGACGCATGTGGTCGTGCGCTCTGGGCGCTTGGCTATATTATCTGGCGGCCCCCTCGAAATGCCTATCGATCCCTTGCTTATGAATGTTTTCAAAAAGCGTTGCCCCATGTGCATGGGTTGAACCTGCGCGGAAAAGCGCTGGCAATGCTAGGCTTGGTATCATATTTGCGTTGTTACCAGGGAGACGAAAGCGTTACCGCAAAGCTTCGTGAGTGCGCAAATTATTTATTGGATTTATATAAAAATGTTTCCGATGACAATTGGCAATGGTTTGAAGATATCATCTGTTATGATAACGGGATTATGCCAATGGCCCTATTTCAGACCTATTCAATTATTCATGAAGAAAAGTATTTGAAAATTGCAAAAGAGGCGCTGGAGTTTTTAGAAAATACAATTACTCAAAATGGCCGTCTCTCAATTATTGGCTCACGAGGTTGGTATAAAAGGGGCGGAATAAAAGCAAAGTATGACCAGCAGCCAATTGATGCCGCGGCAATGGTTTTAGCCTATCAATCGGCTTACCGTGTCACCAAAGATAGGGAATACCTAAAAAAGATGCGTCAGGCTTTTGGTTGGTTTATTGGCGAAAACGACATGGGGATGTCTTTATACGACCACGAGACCAAGGGTTGTGCCGACGGCTTGATGTCGGAGGGGGTCAGTTTAAATCAAGGGGCAGAAAGCACGGTTTCATTTCTCTTGGCATTACTGGCCATGGTAGAGGAATATGAAATTGCAGGCTTGGTTTAATGCGGCTTCAACAGCTTCTCAAGAAGCTCGTCCACCGAAATACTAGCCACATGCGACTCGGAATCGGAAATCGCGTAAGGAATAATTAATTCGCCGTTTAAAATGATAGATCCGCAACTATAAACCACATTGGGCACATACCCCTCACGGTCTTCTTCCCGTGGCATAAGCAACGGCTCCTCGAGTTTCCCGATTATTTTCGAGGGATTTATTAAATCTAAAAGAACAACACCGATGCAGTATTTACGCATCGGCCCCACGCCGTGAGTCAGCATAAGCCATCCTTTTTTGGTTTCCAAAGGGGAGCCACAATTGCCGATCTGAACTAATTCCCAAGGGCGTTCCGGTGCTTCAATTTTAATACCCGAGGACCAGAAATGGATGTTATTAGAATAACTCAAGTAAAGACTTTCACCATCGCTCCTAGTTATCATGGCGTATTGTCCGTTGATTTTACGAGGAAAAAGCGCCATCCCTTTATTGCGCGCCATGGGGCCATTGAGGGTGGAAATCTTAAAATGGTGGAAATCTTTTGTTTCAATCAATTGAGGCAATATATCCCGGCCGTTATAAGCGGTGTAGGTCGCATAGTAGGTCGTGCCGCCGTCCTCGTCCATAAAACGGACGAAGCGAGCGTCTTCAACACCATTGCTTTCATTTTGCGATAACGGAAATATTACCCTTTCCGAGATCAATTGTCCGTGCGGAAAAAAGACTTCATAATTTGATTCGGCCAGCCACTTGATATGGACGGCAGTGGCATCCAAGTCGCTAACGGCAAATGAGCTGCTGTTGCGAATGGCGGCGATCACTTGGACAATTTCTTCAAGAGTAAATCGCGATTTTACTTGCTGACAAATTGTATTTGCAACCTCGCTAAGCTGTCCCATTTCCTCGAGTTTTGCCTTGAACAGTTCCCGATCATAAGTTGTATTCAAAACTATCTCGGGTGTGCCTAAAAATTGGCTGGCCGGTTCCATAAAGATTGAATTATCCTTGTCAATAATGGCGCTACGGAAAACGATCGAGGAAATATGTCCCTCGCCTGTTGCGCGGAAGCTAAAAACAACGCGGGTTTGGCCCTTCTTCAAATTATTCTGTTTGGGATAAATGACGATCGAAGGGTTAAAAAGGGCTGCCGATTCGATAGAATATTCCATTGTGAAACAAGCGCCGAGCAAGAGCTTTCTTTCCTTTGATAACGCGGACGGGTCCTTAATATATCCGGAAATCTCCAAGAAATTTTTTGTGAGGATTGAATGGATATCCTTATGACGGTGAGCAAAATCCCGAAGCGTTTGCTTGAGCACGGCATTGACGCCTGCTTCGTCTAGTGCCAGGATGCGATCAACGATATTTCTGGCGTGGGCTTCACTGCCGGGGCGGAAAGGGCGGGTAATTACCAGGCGCTTATCCGGGCTTAAGTTTTTAAGAGTTTTATTTGTAATGCGCTTGAATAAACGCGAAAGGATTACTGGGTCACGCAGCGTGACTTTCCCCAAATGCTTGTTCGCGATCAAGACCTCGGCATTTTTACCATAAGGGACTTTATTCTCTAAAACCATAGCGTCATAATCTTATTCTTTATACAAAGAAAATGCAATGAACATGTGGCAGCACAGTTGAATGTTATTGCAATGCTATTGATCGGCCTGTTGTGGGGCTATATCTCGACTTCGGCGCTGCGCGCCTCCGATGGCAGTCCTACACCGCATTACATCTTTACTTTCCCTTACAGCGCGCTATAATGACTGCAGTTTTTGTAAGGAGGTACTGACATGTTTACAGATCTGCCGATGAACCTTAGCACCCTGGAGCGGTTTGTCCGAATCATTATTGGCGGAGTCATCTTGATGTTGGCCGCGTATTTTGAAATGTCTACCTTATTAATTTATGTTTTAGTCTCCATCGGCTTGATTTTAATGGTAACCGGCCTTTCTGGTTATTGTCCGATTTATGGCAGCCTCAAATACAGTTCGGCAAAAAAATAGGAGGGAACCTTGATGAAAAAACTTTTCTCATTAATTCTTGCGGCGGCCTTGCTTTCTGGCCTGCTGCCGGCCGCCAATTTCCTGGCGGACAGCGCTGACGCCAAAGCAAAAAAGAAGACCAGGA
>MEUF01000038.1:895-1945 GCA_001771615.1 candidate division WOR-1 bacterium RIFOXYB2_FULL_48_7 | reverse complement strand
AAAGTGCCCGTCTAAAGCCAGAGCTTGTGCTTTTGTTAAAATTGAATAATCACCATTCAGATGTTCCCATCGGGTTTGAACCATCCCAATTTTATTATCGGTAAAATGCGTAAGGGTTTTTTTCAAAAAATCTTTTGAGGGAATAAAATCAGCGTCAAAAATTGCTATAAATTCACCGGTAGCTGTTTTCATACCTTCTTTTAGCGCACCGGCTTTGAACCCTTCACGGTTAGCTCTTCTAACGTGAAGAATATCGAATCCGAGGGCTTTCTTTTCCGCAACTTTACTTGCAACTAAATTAACAGTTTCATCGGTGGAATCGTCCAGTACTTGAATTTCCATTCTATCTTTTGGAAAATCAATTTCACAAACCGAATCAATTAAACGTTCAACAACATACAATTCATTATATAACGGAAGTTGGATAGTAACCTTTGTATCGGGGTGAATATCAACATTAGCCGCAGGCTTAACGTTTTTGTATTTGTTATAGTAGTAGATCATAAAAAAACCATGACTACTAAAAACAAATAAAATGAACAATGAAATAAAATATGAGATAAGCACTATCTCATCCATAAAAGCTCCTATAAATTAAATTACCAACCTGACACAGTATCTAACAGAATATCATCACTTATTTTATTAATTGCGTCTTCGATGCCCAAATTTCGATCTGTAATTCCGCCTGAATAATCACCATAGTTAGAGAATTGTTTCTCAAAAACGGTTCGTCTCTGAATCAAATCTTTAAAAGTTACTTGAACAGTAATCGTGAGTCGCCTTGAAGCTACATTTTCACCGGCGGAAACAATTGCCGGAACATCAGAAAGCGAAACCACTACACATTCCAGAACCGCATCTGCGCTGCTCTTCTCAGAAATTTGCAGATTGTTATCGTCGATAAATTTCTGAGTTAATTTTTCAGTAAGCAATTCTCTCAATCCCGGTTCAGCCGAACCACTTCTGTCCTCGGCAAATGGGATTGCTATTGTTTTTAAATGTGGAGGAACAGAAGCTCCGGAAAATGAATAAGGGCATCCAGAACAC
>MEUF01000038.1:0-553 GCA_001771615.1 candidate division WOR-1 bacterium RIFOXYB2_FULL_48_7 | reverse complement strand
GCCAGGAAAATAGAAGACCTCGGTGCATCCTTTGTGGAAGTGACTATCAGCCACTTCGCCAGGGCGAATTCGTAGCAGCTGCACAAGCGTGCCGGGAGCACCTATCTGATCACCGGTCACAAGCGGTTTCTTGCTATACCCTGGCCTCTCCGTCCAGGGCGTCTCGCCAGAATGAACATGAATCATGAGCTGTACTCCTCTCTATCTATACAGTCTGGAACATGAAAGATCGAAGGTGCATAGTACCTACTGAAATATACGATGTCAACCTTTTTATGCACTTATATACATAACGAGCATCCTTGACTTTTTTTCAAGAAAGTAGTTACCTTCACCTGCATTGTCCGCCCACCAAAGGAGGAATTGAGTGAAGAATACGTACATTTTGAGGATCTACCGGCGAGCCCCGAATTCTCGCGATCTGGTTTTTCACGAGGAGAGGGAAGAAACAGCAGACACGATCTATATGGCTTTCACGCAGATGCGTGACAAGCTGCCGTCGGATCTCGTAGTCGGGTCGGGAGTGATGAAGAAGTCCCAACCCGAATAAGCC
>MEUF01000037.1:9176-10552 GCA_001771615.1 candidate division WOR-1 bacterium RIFOXYB2_FULL_48_7 | reverse complement strand
CCAGATTAAGGGTGGTTAATCCATCATCGTATATTTTTTGTAATCTTGCGGCGAGTGCCGGGTCTTTCTCCGCGGCCACCATCAGTTCGCTAAGTGCGGCAATCGCCCCCTCAACGGTGGCGGCGCTGATCTCGTTAAAATTAGCCAGCATTTCACTCTTGCCCGTGCTGTCTAAAAGGCGGAGATCGACCCCCTCACCGGTGATTTGGCTGAATGACAGGAAGATGGCATTGGCTAATTGGCCAGTGTCTACACCGAGGCCATTTTCCTGTGAAGAATTGAATATATTTCCCAAAAATTGCAGCCACTCCATGCTGCCGCTATTCTCGTCAATATATTGCTGCAACTCGGTAGTTGTTTGTGGCCTGATTTCCCAGGTTAAGGTTGGGGCAAGCCAGTCGCCTCGTGCCATTGCTCCGGCAATGGCCCCGGAGACGCCCGGAATACGCAGCACGCGAAGTATCCAGGAGGTTTCCGGCAGCATCTGGGAAAGTATCATGGCGGAAGTAGTGGTAACCGCGCTACCGATATTCATTTCTTTGCCGGTCATAAAGGTCAACATAGTTGCGGCCACCCGGTTAAGTCCGCGTTTGGCCACCGAAATTTCATCAATGCCCATGGTTTTTTCGGACATATCTAAAAATGGGCTTTGGGCAAAGCCCGCCCTGATAGCCCGGTCAAGGTCGGCCCCGCTGCGAATAGCGGTAGTAAAAATTCCGGAGTCGACAGAAATTTCTCCCAGGTTTTGCAGGAATCCAAAACCGTATTCAAGAATGCCCGGAAATGTCTTGATGATTAATTCATAAGTCGGCAGGTCAATCCGGTCATCACTTAAATAGGTGTTAAGTGTTTCAAACTGCTGGTTAAAAATCATCAGGAAGCTGCCGAAAGCTGAACAAATCCTTTCTAAACCAGTTTTTTCTTTTGAGCGTCCCCAAAGCTCCTGTTGTCTGACTTTATCGCTCTCTGACCCGACTACTCGGGCAAAAGCAGCATTTGTCCATTGTTCCAACAGGCCGCCTTTTTCTCCCAGCCCTTTAAGCGCTTTGACTACTCCATATATGTAAGCCAATTCCAGGATACGTTGATTGCCCGCCCTGCATTCTTGGGTTTTATCGTCCAGCCACCGGCGGAGTTCTAACAGCTTTGCTTCAACTTGTGCTGGATCGGTCGCGTCAATATCAGAAAAAAGTGTTCTGACTTTTTCCGTCGCTTCAGTAATGGCCTGTTCCCGGCCGCCATCAGCAATTCCGTCCTGATAAACCAGCCGTTTTAATCCGGGCCAAATGCCCAATTGTAAAGTGTCTTCTGAACTGAAACTGGCGATAGAGGCGCCAGCCTGGATAAACCCTTCCACATATGACGAAGGGAAGATC
>MEUF01000037.1:0-9140 GCA_001771615.1 candidate division WOR-1 bacterium RIFOXYB2_FULL_48_7 | reverse complement strand
GCCCGCCATTCAACAACGCGCCCCTGAAGCCGCTTCGCCAGTGCCAGCAATAGTTTCATCCCCTGATCAAAGAGAGCCTGGTCCCCGCTATCGAGGACGATGGCCTGGCCGGTGACGACAAACTCTTTTAACAACGACAGGTCAATTACCGATATGACTTTCCCACCATAAATGAATTCGCCATTCGCCAGCGCTGCCGCAAAAGCCCGCAATGTGGCCTCATGGATTTGTTTGACTTCGGGCCGGCATTGGGCTGCTGGATCAAGTAAATATTCATCTAAAGGCAGCAGATTAACGAAGGTGCCGTTGTTAAGCGCCAATAATTCAGTCAAAGCCTGGGCAGCGGTGCTTAACAGTTGTTGAGTTAGGCCTGTCGTAGTGCCATCGGTTGCCAGCTTGTTGAGCTGGGCGAGCAGGGCGGTTAAGGCCAAAATATCCGCATCGGTTATTTTTTTGCCTTCGAGCAGTTTTTTGATTATTTCTTCAGTTGCCTTGTCAATTACCAATTTTGCGGGCAGGGCAACTTTCTGGAAGGGGTCAATCGTTGATTGATCGGCTTCCGGGATGACGGTTGGTCCTACCAGCCGGTGGAGTGCCAATAGGGCATTAGGGTCGCTAAAAGTCAATATTGGGCGGAACTCGGTTGTGCCAAAGGCGGGAATTATCCCGTTGACGATGTTATCCGGAGTGATTATCGGCAAGCATTGGCCGGCTTTGATGGCCTCGATCTCTTCTTTGGGTAAAAAGGCTTTTCCCTTGCCGCTTTTTGCCATCAAGGCAAGTTTCAGCGCGGCCAGCGGGTCTTTTGACCAATGAATTTTTTCGATCTTTTCCAGGTATTGGCCAAAATCTGTTTGGAAGGTGCCGGCAGAAAATTCAACGGTTTGCAGGCGGGCCCATTCCGCTTCCAGTGCCTGGAGATAGGCTTCATCAACCGCAAAACCCTGGGTTTGTTCAAAAAATTCTGCCGGGAGCTCTTCGAAGGCCGTTGGACGAGCGGTCAGATGGTCGGTTACTTCCGGAATAGCGAGCAATTCACTTGGTAGTTCTGTGAACATGGCGGTTGGAAAGGTGAGCAGCTCGTTTTGCAATTCGGACTTGATCTGGTCAGCGGGAGGAAATGTAGAGCGATTGGGGTCAGTGCCAAAAAATGCCAGCCGCAAGGCGAGTGCTTCCCAACCTTCGGCCGAAGCTAAGCGGGCAGATTTTTCATCCGGTGTCAGGCCGGAAAGTTCGACTAAATAGTGAAAAGCCTTACAAACCGCCAGTAGGGTTTCCATCCGGCTGACTTGCAGGCTGCCGGTTGTTTCATACATTCTTAGAGAAAAGAGGCCGCCTTGTTCAAGTCGTCCCTGGACAGCTGCCGGGGAAATTTCGTCCGCATGTAAATTATTAAAAAGGAGCAGCTGATGGAAGGGGAGCTTATTGGCCAAATCCCCCTGTACAAAGAGAGATAACAAGTATTTGATTTCTTCACTGCCGGCTAAAGCAGGATTAGTGAACAATATTTCCCGATCACGCCCGATCTGGACAATCTCACCATCCCGTTTAATGACCCAGTACAAGAGCTCCTTGCCACCCTGGCGGACTACTTTAAAACTGACAGATAGGGGTGAATCGATCAAGGCTTGTCGTTGCGCCGCCTTTTGGGAGACTAATTGGGTTCTGGTTTCAGCCTGCTCAACATCCAGTTGAGGAGCTTTTCTTGGCGCAGTAGAACCGCGACTGATATCTTCGGCTAACCGGGCGATAAAAGCCTGATTGATTGCCCGGCCGGGGGACATCAGAAAATGGGTTAAGGAAAATTCGTCTGCTGGCAAGAGCCCCATCCTTTTGAAATCATCTACCCTGGACTCAATAGCCGGTAAACCACTGGTTGAGTCAAATTGGTGGAGAGTTACTTCTTGGCCGGCGATTGTTATTTTGGTGGCGACGAACTTGATTAAGCCAACTCCCCCGGTCCCGGCAGAAAATGGGATTAGCTTGGCGGCTAGAAGAGAGATTTGGGCCCCTTTAATGATGGCAAGCCAGGAGTCTATATCAGCTGCATAGGCCTTGCCCGCTAAGCCAACGATAATATCCCGGTTAGTCAGACGTCCCTGATTGGTAATTCTTTTGTAGGCGGCAAGAAGCTTATCAAAATCGACCTTGTCTTCGACGACAAAGGCTTTTTCCCCCTCAACCAGGGTGACTGTTTCTATGATTGTTGCCAGGGCGGCGCCAAACCCAAAGCTGTTATCGAGCAGGTAATTGGTTTCACCAATTCGTACCAAATTGGCCCGACTGCTGCTTGACAGATAAACAGTCTGGCCGCTATAGATTTCATTATAAATAATGATTTCTTCGGGCAGTAAATTAAGGGAAGTGGCCAGACGAGCAGGAATTGTTGTCGTTTCCCATCTGGTTGATGTATCAACTTTGGTGCTCCCTTCGCGGCGGGCCTGATCAAGGGCTTCCGAGGCCTTGGCAATCTGTTCCGGATCGCCAACGCTTTTTAATTGTTTAAGTAAAGCCTGGGCGGCAGGAATATTCCCCTTTTTCAACGCCTGGTTAAAGGCCGCCAGGATTATGCTGTTTTTCAGCATAACAAGTGCCGTCCCTTTAACCTCGGCTTTTTTCAATTCCGGGATCTGGGTTTCCAGATAGCGCCTGGCTTCTTCGATCATTCCATTATCAAGCAGCCATTGCAGCTCTGCCTTGACGCGGGCCAGCTCAAATGGGAATTCTTTGGTAAAACAATCGCGAGATTTAAGCGCTGAAAGAGTGGCTTCGTACTGGGCTTGGGCCGATCCGCCAGCAGAGTCAACTCTTTTGGTCTGACCGTAGGCTTTTGTTATTTCAGCTATTACCAACTCTTGGTTCAGGCTCCTTAAGATGTCCCGATATTTTTCTTCGCCGATATCGCCTTTAATCCTGGCAGCATTTTCAGGGTTCTCAAAATAGGCCAGGGCTGTTTTGAGATCGCTGATTGTATTCCCGGTGGAAGAGGCTAGGCTGTCAGCCAGTTGTTGATATAAGACCCCCAGCGCCGCTTGCTGGGTGGCATCACTGGGGCGCTCGGCTAAATGATCGACAGTTTTGAAAGCTAAAATCAGGGCTAAAATAAAGTCTTTTTTCCGGCTGGCCTTATCCGGTGATTTGGCGAGCAATAATTTTACGCTGATTTCCCTGGTCAAAATGTCTAGTTCACGGGTCAATCCGGCATTAAGGGCCAATATGCCGGCTTCCTGGCTTTGCAAATAGTCAAGGGCGGCTTGCAAACCCTTGACGCCGCCGGCTTTGAGTGCCAGTTGCAGTTGAGCTTGGAACAAATAGGCATCGGCATTGATGCCAGCCGCTGCAAAGTCAAGCTGGTGTCCAAGCACGTAATCAATGACCATTTGAGGGTCAGTCATCAACCATTCCTGAAGATCATCTTCTGCCGCCAGGATGGTGCAGCGGGGAGGGATGATAGCCATTTCTTTTCTTAATATTTCCAGTGCTTCGGGTAATTTGGCAAATTTGGTTAATTCTGATTGCAGAAAGGCCACAGCCTTATTGGCCCCATCAGCTTCCAATAGAAGCTTTCTGGCCGCAAAGATGGTTTTATAAGCCTCTAGAATTGAAATTTGCCTATCGCGGTCTTTTTGGCTGATGCTGTCATCTTTCCTGATGACCTCCTGCCTGGCTGTGATAAAAGCGATAACTTGATCAAGCTCATCCTGCTTGTAAGCGATGGCGTAATATATATTTAGTTGATGGTTAAACCCGCTATCTGTGGTGATGGCGGATGAAATTCTGGCGAACATTTCAGGTGGAATAATTTCCAGTAGTCGTTTTTTGAATAACTCTAGAGAGGCTGGGGTATCCAAGGTGACTTTATCTCGGTCACCCTGGAGCTGAAAATTCAGTTCAATGACTTTACTGATCAGCTCCTGGCGGAGCTTGCTGTCAGGGTTTTTCTTTTCAAGATCAATCAGTTCGGCATCGTCATAAATCTGCTGGATTATGCCATAGAGATCGATTTCAACTTTATCTCTTTTCCAGATATTAATTAGGGCCAACCATTTTACGTAAGGGGCGGGTAGGCCAAGTTTTTCCAGTTTCTTTGGGTCAGTCTCAACCAAAGCCAGGATTTCCTCCGGTTTTTCCATGAGCGTGGTCTGAAACTCTTCTTTCTCCCGGCTGCTGGAGAGAAGCTGGCGCAGTAATTTACCGTCAATGGCGGCGCCGAGCTCTATCCCGCTGGCCTCTCCCTCGACAAGTCCACCCTGGCTGCTTACCAGGAGCATGGCGGCAACAAACGCGGGTAATTTTTCCCACTTGAACTGTTTATCTTCAATGGGATAGGGGAAATGGAGGTCGTCGGCAACCTTTTTGGCGGCGGCGACAGCCTCGGGGTCTGGTTGTGATTGACTGCCAGACAAAAGATAGTTGGCCGCTTCAATTAATAATTGAACATCAATTGATGCCCCATCGACTTGAACGCTTCTGGCGATATCGCGTAAACGCATGATCTCTGTTTCAGATGGTTTGCCGCCCCGCAAAAGAGTTAACACCTCTTGCGACTGTCCCGAGCTTCTTAACGCTGCGGCAGCCGCTTTGGCCTGGGCGGAAAAAGATACCATGCCTCCTGGCCTATAAGCGCGAACTATCGCGGCAGTGAATTTCTCGGCCTCGTCTTCTTTTAACGATTTTAAAAAGGCGCTGCCGAGCAAAGTAAAAACATCCAGCGGTTCTCCCCCCTGATTGATCAGGTATTGGGCCACTGCCTGTTCTTTGAGGGGGACCTGCCGGCTCTCGCCGGTTACGGTGCTGATTTCAAAAATCAGATAGTCTTTTTTCTCTTCATCGTAGGCAATGACTAGAATTACCCTGCCGGAGAGGATGGCTGTAAACTGTGAGCGCGCATTGGGGACCCTTTCCGGTAAATCAGCAATAGCTGCCTCAATAAATCTGGTTTCAGCCGAGGCTTTGTTCTGTTCATAGAGAGATAAAAGGAGCAGGAGCGCCCTGGGCGAGAGGGTCCCCTCGGTTGTGGCGGTCAAGCCATGATCTTTTAGGAATTGGGCTATGGCGGTTCGGGCGGAATCAACCAAGGCTTCGGTAGTCCCTTCTACTTCAACTTTATATTTATTTGGAGCAATACTTTTAAAAAGAAAAGCAACCAATTGTAATGTTTCCAGGGCTTTAACGTCGCCAGACATAAGCATTTCATTGGTTGGGACAGTATAACCGGCTCCTGTTAGGTCCGCAGCCATAGCCAGGACTTCGACCAGGTATTCCTCTGACTGACTATCTTTGACGGCGGTAATGGTGGTCTGGCGGTTGAATTCTAATTGTTCAATTGGTAACTGCTGTTTGGTAAGTGGCGGGTCAACTGGCGGGTACCAGGCATATTCAAGATACTCTTTAGTCAGGGCGGACAGGAGGGGGCCTGTTATTTCCCCTCCTGCCGCTTTTTCAACGTCTAATCCTTTGGACTTGGCATAAGCTTGAAAAGCTTTTAATAATGTGGCAGTTAACTCTTTGATTGAGCCGTCATCAACAACTTTTAATTCTGGAATCTTGAGGGCGTTGAAAAGTCTGGCCAGGGTTTGGTAAGCGAGCAGGGTGTTATAGTCAACGGTCTCGGCCACGACAATATGCAGGGATTTGTCTAAATAGCCCAGCAGGAGCCCCTTGATTGTTGGCAGCTCTTCTGCGGTTAAACTGAGTTTGGGCAGGATTTCGGCAATAACTTTTTCATATAAGTCTTTGCGTATGACAGGCGGGGTTGTCGGTTTTGGTCCTTGGGCGCCGCCAACGGCGGGAAGGCCGCTACCGGGACCGGCAATTGCCGCTGGATCTGGACCGCCCATTTTCAACCCCCTTATAACAAAAAAGACCGCCTGTTGTAACAGACAGTCCTAACACACTAAAGTATAACCCCCGGTAACAGGCAACCTAGGATTATTATCTTTCTCTATATATCTTATCGGCTCAAAGGGCAGAAAACTTGCGTCGTCTATATAGAATTATAGGTACTATTATTGAGGAGTCAATAGTCGATTTTGTAGACAAGACCCTTTTTTGATGCCTCAGAAGTAATATGCTGTTTAAGAGCAGCTTTATCACCCTCTGCAACGGCAATCGCCTGTAATTCTTTCTTTTTGGCGGGCCAATTATCTTTAGTTGCATCTTTGAGAATGCCGTCAGCTTTCTTTTTGGCTGTGGCTAGGTCGAGAATCTTTCCACCTGTAGTGGTGGGGGCTGGCGCAGCATAGGTTTGCCCGTGTTCTGAAGCTTTTGTCTTGATATATTCTTTGAGTGCGGCGGCATCTTTTCCTGCAACCCTGATCGCTTTTAAAGCGCTCATTTTTTTTGCCCAGGTTTTAGGCTCGGTATCTTTGGTGACATCTTTCAAAATCTTATCAACTTCAGCTCTTGCTGCTTCAAGGGTAAGTGTGAGCCTGGCTCCTGTTGTGGTTTCCCCTGGAGTCACGGGGGTTCCAGTGGCTTTTTTCTTGGCGGTGATTAAGTCTTCCATATCTTTCTTTGTTACGGTTTTAGAAACTTGTTCTGTTGTCTGCTCGTCACCAGATCCAACGATTTTCTGATCAGTATAGGTGATTGTGCCACCAGAGGTTTCAACGATTCCCAATGCCAGCTCAAGCAGGGCAAGCTCTTTCTTGGCTGCCTCTTGAGGCGGATTTCCTTTGGCTTGGGAGTTGGTAGCCAGGGAATATGCCATTCTGAATATGTTGGTTTGAACTTCTTTTGATAGATTGGCAAGCAAGGGTTTAATCCTTGATGTAATTGCCGAAACCTCTGCTCCAGTAGCTGATTCATCGGTGAGTAAAGCTGTTAAAATTGTAAAGACATGCTGGATGGCTTGGTTTTTATTTTGCTGGGCGATAGTTAACTCTGTGCCTGTTGTCCCGCTGGGGGTTATAGTTTCAATTAAGGTGAAGGATTTGCCCAGGATTTTTGATTTCAACTCGTTAATTTGGCTCGCTAAACTTGGATCATCCAGCCTGGTGAGCATTTGGTATTTTTTTGACATCTGCTCAAGATATAATAATTGAAGCGTGATGTTGACTGGGTTGCTGTTGGCGGCAGTTTCAATTGTTGGCAGCAGCCTTTCGGGTAAGGTTATATCAATTATTGCAGCTAATGTGAGTAGGTCATCAAAGGTTTTTCTGTTGGTCAAAGATAACTCTTTTAAATGTTTTTCGAGCAGGGCAGTTAAATCTTTTTCGGCTGCGGCTTTGTCGGCCTTTGCCTTAAGCGATGGCGGACTGTCTGTTTGGCCAGCTGTTGGTGTATCAAAATATTTAGTATAGAAATCTCTAATGTCCTCCATGAGAGTGCCATCTCCCGATGCCCCCCCTGTTTCTCCCCCTCTTGCCACCTCATCCTTTTTCTCCACCTTGTCTCCCTTTAACCATTTAAGGAAGAGATCGGGGTTGTGGAGCAGGGTGATGTCGTCAAGGTTGTCGGTCGCGAGTGAATATAGGGCCCTGGTTTTATCATCGGCCGGGCGTTGGGCTAGATAGCCGAGGGTGGCGTATAAAATGGTCAATTGTCCATAATCGAGCTCTAATTCTGCAATATCTTCAGCGGCAGGCCGTCCCAGGATGGTGTGGATAATTGCCGTGGCAGCTTCCCTGTTGCCAGAGGCAACGCGTCGATCAAGAAAGTCACTGACTTTCACCCCGGATTTGCCGTTCAGCGTAGAACGGGCGGCATCTTCAGCCGGAATCAACACAAAGCTTTGGGCGGTAACATAACGCTGGACAACAGCGTAAAGGTTGCCTTCCCCCATCCCTTTTATGACCTTATCAATATGCCCTTTACGGACCGCCGCCATATCCCTTTCGCTGATCCCCTTTTTGTCTGTCCGTAATCCGACAATCCCGCCCTGGCTGAAAAATGCATAGGCTTGGTCGGTAAAACCCAGTACCCGGGCCTCTTCGGCGCTCAGGCCATTATTAAGATCGATGGCGGTCCCTTTGACCGTAAATTGCCCGTCCGCAAAGTCTTTTAACGTCACGGTATCATCGGTGAGATTAGAATCAGTTTCGGTGTCTTCTTCGCCATTGGTGATCTTTAAATAACCGCTGCTGGTCAAAACATAATATGTATTCTCGAAATCGCCGGAGTAGGCGGGGATAGATCCGCTGGTTGGCAAATCCGGCCTGGAGATTGGAATCGGCTGAGGGCTATCAGGGTCAGCTCCTGGAGCGTCGTCAGGAAGACCTTCTGCTCCATCTTCAATCTTTGTTAATGCCGCAATCTTCTCTCTTAGACCTTGCGGTGCGTCTGAGTGCGTATCTAACCAGGCTTTGATGGCCTCTTTATAGTCTTTTTTTTGTAACAGGGTATCCAGGTCTGATTGAGCGAAAGGCGTTACGGAGATGGTTGCATCTGCAAATCCATCTTTTCCATCCAATAATAACTCCATATTGCTAACCGACATTCCAGGAATTCCTTCAAGTAATTCCTGTTCGTGAACTGCTTGTTTTTGACTGTGTTGGGCCTCTTTGGTGTATAGGGCCGGATCAAGTCCAGCTCCGGTTAGGAGAGCTGCAATAATATCATCATCTGTCAAACTGGTTGCGGTTTCGCCAGCTTCACCGCCTGTTATTTTATTTTGTTCTGAAAGATATTTATCAATGCCGCTCCACTTGATTTCTGCTCCTATTAGAGCTGTACCAACGGCCTCAAGGTCATATTTACCTTCATAAGTATAAGTATCTTTAGCGTGGTTGGTGAATATTTTTTGTGTGGCTGAAAGAACCAGATATGGGATCGAGCCTTTGTTGGGGTCTTTGCCAAAATAATGTCCGAAACTCATGCCTTCAAGATTAAATTTAAAACCAAGCTTTTCAAGCTCTGTTTGCAATCTACCCGAAAGAGAATAGCCGGCTTTTGAGCTGGTCAAGGAATCATATACTTGCCAATCCCCCATTATTCCCTCCTAAAAAACAATTAAGACTGCCAATATGAGGCAGCCTGTTTATTTTACACTCTTTTTCCAAGTAAAACAGGCAAACTTGGTTCTTCACCTATAATATCGGACCAAGGTGAGAATAACTTGCATGCTTTTTGGGGAGAAGGCCCATGAGGGCCCATGAAGGCCCATGAAGGCCCGCGAAGGTCGGGGTTGAGTTAGAATA
>MEUF01000036.1:8358-10780 GCA_001771615.1 candidate division WOR-1 bacterium RIFOXYB2_FULL_48_7 | reverse complement strand
GGGAAAGACCATTTTGGTTGAGACTTCAGCCTACGCCAAACAGTACCTGGCTAAATTGGGGATAAATATTTCTACAATCGATTTTGTTTACATTAGCCATCATCACCGTGACCATGACAATCTTGACGAACTTGTTTCAGCTATGACGACAAGGACCAGTTATATAATGACCCCCCTGACACTGGATTGTGTCACTCGTAAAGCAGCGGACATGGCTGGTCATTTGACTCAACAAGAGGTCGTTGAAGCATTAAACCCACTTGAACTCTATCCCGGCCAGCCATTGATCATCGGCCAAGGAAAACAACGAGTAAAGTTAGAAGTCCTCAGCGGGATTCATTCAGTTTCCTCCTCCATGCTGGCAGTTTACACATCTGATGATAAAGGCAAGAGCTGGAAAAAAGCGGTTGTTTATACCGGTGACACGTTGGGACCAAAAGGGCTTGAACAGATGGTAAAATCCGGGATCATTTCTGCAGCCAGAAGGGATGAAATACTGGAATTCGTTAAAGACGCGCTGGTTGTCGTTGTTGATGCCGGTAGCAACATTATCCATCCTGAACCGGAAGAGGTCATCACAGAATGGGCCCCCTATATCACCGGGATACTTAAGCTGGTCCATAATGTCAAAGCTGATGTGGTCGTAGGAAAAATTGGCAAAGGTGATTTGTCTTTCCTCGGTGAAGCGGCCAATCAGGCCTGGAGTTCCCTGGTCAGGGACGGCTATATCGTCGAGGTTATGGGAAAAGGGTTGCTTTTGCCAAAATTCGACTATCGCCGAAGGAGAGATTTTTCCTTGAGCGATGCCTCGCTGCAAGCCAATGAAGATGGCATCTTTGGTGTCCTGGCCAGAGCTGGCCGATTAGCCAAAGAAGCAGCAGACAAACTCGGCGTTTCCGGCGAAATGGTCCCCCTGGATACGCTGGCCAGTTCGATTTCTGTCATATCCCATGTCCCTTTTCTACGCGATCTCCCGCCGGCCACGATCGTTGCCCTGGCAAAAGGGTCAACCATCACCTGGCAACAGCGAGGGAAAGTCCTGATTGAAACGGGGTCAAGTTCTGACGGAAATTTTTATATCGTCCGCAAAGGAGCGGTTGAAGTTGTCACCAGAAGCAACGAAGGGCTGGAAGAGACAATAATTCTGGGCCCAGGACAAGCCTTTGGTGAAAGACGCGTATTGTTGGGCACCACCGCTAACGCAACAGTCAGGACATTAAGCGGCGTTGAGTTGCAGGTATTAACCGCTGAACAGTATGAACAGCTTTCCCCTGAAGAAAAAGCCACCATTCTTACAGCAGTCAAAAAAACCGAATGGATGAGGCCGGTGATCCAACAGGCGTTCCCGCATGCACCAGAAGAGATGGTGGATGCTCTGATCATGGCCGCAGAACCTGTCGAAGCAACAATGGGAACATATTTGATACGTGAAGGTGATAAACGGGCCGACCGGATATTTATCATTGCCGACGGTCAAGTCGACGTCTGGCAAACCAAAGGCCAACAAAAACTGCTCGTGGCCACCAGGGTCCCGGGAGATATTATCGGAGAACGGAGCTTGTTGACCGGAGAGCCAAGAAATGCCGATTGTGTGGTAGCTTCTGAACAGGTCAGAGCTATTGCCATTTCCAAGCATGTCTTGGAACAGTTGCGGCGAGTTTATGCCGACCTAAGTTTGACTTTACAGCAATTAGTTGACCTGCACCAATAAAAAAAAGCAGGCGTACCAAAAATGATACGCCTGCTTAATAAAACTATCGACTAGGCTCGATCTTTGACCGAGGCATAGATCAGCGCATAAACCCCATACATGGCAACCAATAAATATGCCATACCTAAAATTGCTGTGATCCCAAGTGACGCGCCGGCAATGATCAAGGGTATATTCATCCCGTCAACCCCACTCATAACCGAGCTGATTAATGGCCAGGCCACACCAGCCGCAATAGCCACCGCACCAAAATACACCATCATGGCGATCATTATAACCACCATTGTCAGGACCAGCGCCACCATGATAGAAGTGATCAGCCGGATTGGCTCTTTTTTGGCCAAACTAAATAATTTCTTAACCCCGTCAATTGCTCCCAAATTGTCAACTACAACCGCGGCAATCAAGAGATTGGAAGAGAGCAGCGCCGCCAAAATCGGCAAGTTGATGACAATCAGAGGAATTACCAGCAGGGCAATCAACCAGAGACCGATGACCGGGATCAGGTTGAGGATAAAAGTCACAATCAATTCAACCGCAACAACAGCCAAAACAAAAAGAACCAAGACTATTGGAGCCAACAGAACATTGAGCGCCTTTTCCCTGGCAAAAGCCACTGCGCCGCCAAAGGCAACCGCCCCTTTCCCCGTCATCTGGCTGGCCATCATATGAATACTGCCGGCGATTGTCAGTGTTGAAAAGATGTAAAAC
>MEUF01000036.1:690-8351 GCA_001771615.1 candidate division WOR-1 bacterium RIFOXYB2_FULL_48_7 | reverse complement strand
CGGCCAAAATACCCAATAAATTCATTAGCAGGGTGTTGCCTGAACTCATCCCCAGATAACCCAATAACCAGTTTCCTACCATAGCGACTAACCCGCCACAAAGGACAAAGAGCACCTTTTGCCAGTCAAAAGCCGCCTCAAAAATATCAATTATTCCATCTAAAGTAACTTTCATATCAGCCTCCTGTAATTAATTCCCTGGACAATTGATCCGCTCTCACCCCCCTTTTTTAGCAATAGCCTCTTTGTAAACACCTAAAACCTGCTGAACAATGGTTTTCCAGCTGTATTTTGTTTCCACCAGAGCCCGTCCTTTGCGACCCATCTCCAACGCCTTGTCCGGATCGGATAATAACTTGATGGCCGCCTCGGCAATTGCCTCCGGGCTTTGTTTGGGCACCAGCAGCCCTGTTTCGCCCGGGTTCATCACGGCATTTGGCCCCGGGATATCTGATGCGATTACTGCCGTATAATTGGCCATGGCCTCTAACTGTACGATACCAAACGCTTCCAGACGGTTAATCGAAGGGAAGATATAGGCGAGTGAAGTGTAATACAGCTCAACCAATTTTTCAAAAGTGGCCGTACCCAGAAAGGTCACCGACTGGCCAATATTGAATTGGGTCACCAGGTCCAGGATATGCCCTTTTTCCTCTCCGTCACCACAAATGACCAGTTTGGTTTTGGGGAATTTTTCCAGGATCTTGGGCATCGCTTTGACCAGATAATCGCAGCCCTTATTTCCGGCTAAACGGCCCAAAAACAACAACTGACGCGGGTTCTTTTTTTCCGGGTTAAGGTTCAGTTTTTTTTGAATTTCATCAATCTTGTCATGAAATATGCCGATCGGGATGACCCGGTGAGGAATATTTTTCATAACCGGGGAAGTTTCCGCATAAGTTTCTGTTGTATTGTAAACAACATCCGCTTGCGGCAGGAGATAACGGGCATAGGCGTTGGAACTCTCTTCAAAGGGCGGGACCAGCCATTGCGGGACCGGCACCCCAAAATATTTTTCCGACACTGTTACGTCACAATGATAAGTCACAATTAACGGCTGCTTGATCTTGCCGGCAACCGCCCTTAAAAAGCTGAAAGCCGGGACATGGACATGGACAATATCAAATCCTTCCAGCATTCGCAGGTTAAATTTACCAAAACTGACCGGCAGGTAATTGAACATATCAATGGCGTCGAGCCTGATGACTTTGATCCCTTCGGGCAAAGTTTCGTGCATCGGGGCATTTTTCGCCTTTGGCAGGTTATTTGTGATGACGGTTACTTCGTGTCCTTCGTGGATCAGGGCGGTAGAAAGGTCGCGGACGTATTTTTCGGTCCCTCCGGTGTGCGGGTAAAAATAAGGGACCAGCATGACTATCTTCATTTTTTCCTCCTTATAATACTTTGGCGCGATTGAGCCAATTCGAATAAAGGGCGAGCAGCCGATACTTATCCCATGCCGACGAGAGAGATGGTAGCATATAGGGCCAGCGCATGCAACAAGAACATACATTTTCTTTGCCCTGCCGCCCGGCTGGGTTAAAAAAGCAGGGTTTGATCAGCTGGCCGTCCGGCGCAATGGTGAGAGTTGTCTCTTGAGCCCGGCAACGGGGGAAAAGCACCTGGTTCCCGCCGTCTTTTATAAATTGCAGAAGAGCCAAATCAACTACCACCAGCCTATGGCGACTATAGTATTTGATGTGTTCAAGTGTTATCGGCTCAAAGCCCTGGGTCCCCTGAAAATCATGGACCGGCAAAATTTGGATAACTTTGTTAAGCCGTTCTGCCAATTCGACCATCTCCGGTAAATAGCGGATGGAATCCCTGGTAATGGTAAAATTTATTGCCGAGTTGTTGGTACTTTTTAAGGCAGAGATAACCTCACTGAAACATTCTACTCCCCGGCTGCGATCATGCTCGCTGGCGATAGGATAATCTATGGAAAACAACCACCTGTCAACCCAGGCCTTTAAAGCCCGGCCCTTGTCAGCATAAAGGATCCCATTGGTGGAAAGCTCAATCCTGAAGCCCAATTGTTTGGCCGCTTCAAGAATTTGCGGTAAATCATCGCGTAATAATGGCTCCCCTCCGGTAACTAAAAGCTGCTTCCCCCCTTGTCGTCTGGCCAGATGAAGATTATCAATAATCAATCGGGGATCGGTTTCCAACGTCTGCTGATCGGGAGACAATTGCCAAATTGGACAAAATTCACAGGCAGCGTTACAGCGGAGTGTAGAATAAAACAAGACATGTTTTGGCTTCATCTGGCAACATTATAGCACCAAATATCCGGCTGTTTATATTTTCCCGGCTCGAATATAGAGGATAGGCGCTTCTTTTTCTGATTGAGAGATATCGGCCTGCTCCCTGGAAATGGCTATTCTACCCCTGATGGGGATAAAGGTTCGGGCACGCTCAACCTGGAAGCCATGTTTGGCCAGCGCAGCAGCCAACTCTCTGTAGGGCTGCCGGCGGTATCCGGCAATAGGCTGGCCGTCTTTAATAGTGTAAGTAATAATGAAAAGCTTTCCCCCTGGAGCCAAGATAGCCCAAGATTGTTGAAAAATAGTCTCCAAATTAAGATAACCAATTGATTCAGGAAAAACTAGCGCATCAAAATGGCCGGAAACCAGTGAAGTCATTTGGTGGGCATCTCCGACATGGACCCTTATCCCTTGTTCCCTGGCAACAGCCGCCATGGCCGGAGAAAGCTCAATGGCCTCAACGTTCTGCAAGTATTGGGTGCTTAATAAGGCCTCCAATTCCCCCTGTCCCGGCCCGATAGATAAAATCCGCTTACCCGCACCAACTAATTCACCTATCTGGTGAGCCATCAGCCCTCGAAATTCCGGATTGCCCCTGATATAGGTTTGGTTGTTCTGGCGAGCAAATGGCAGCCGGGCTTCTGCATCAAATACTAAACGGATAGCATATTGGCGGATATCTTCGTAATCTTCCCGCCACATGTATTGATAGATATTATCCCCGACCCTCTGTTCGAATAATATCTCAGTTGGATCACGCAACATGTCACCAAAATATTGGCGAAAGGCCGGGTCATGGATTCTTAGGACCAAGCTCTCATCGCCTAGCTCAAACGGGATGTAAACAAAGGGAGCTTTTCTCCTGCCAAGCTCATTAGTGGCTGCTCCCTCTTGGATATCATCATAAAGAATTTTGACCTGTGGTGCGGAATAAATATAAGTTTTATAAAATCGATCAACATATCTTGGTAGGTCAAATAGGGAGTGTTCGTTTTCCAATAGCCGTAAAATATGAAAACCAACACGCTGCAATTCACTGTTATGAACAGCCTGTAAACGGCGCCCCAAGGCGGCTTTTTCCGCTGCCGGCCTTCCAGTCGCCGCCACTGCACGCCTTGGCAAGACAACTCTATTAGTTAATAAATGTACTGGGTCTGGCATATTCCACCCAATACTTTTCAGCTTTTATTAAAGAGGATTTCAGACAGTTTTAAATTTAGGCAAAAACATCCCCGCCACACCCATCAGAAAAACCAGCCAGCCCAGCGCGGCAATAGCAAAAAGCAGGCCAAAAACGTCGGCAATCATGCCAAAAAAAACCACCGGCAGGGTAAAAGCCGAATTGATAATCATATTTTGCACGCCAAAGACCCGGCCCCTGATCTGGCGGGGAATCTTATGCTGTAAAATTGTTTGGATTGAAGAGGTAATATAAATATTGCTGACCCCCAGCAAAACAATCAGCGAGATGGCCAGCCAGAGGTCGGTCACATAAGCCAAGGCAATCAAGGCCGCCCCGGAAACCAAAAAACTGGTCACCACTATCGTCCCTTTTTTAAAATATTGGCTAAGCTTCTCCAGGCTCCACATCCCCACCAACATCCCCACCCCAATCGCAATAATTAAGTACCCGAAATTCTTGCCGCCTATCCTTAAGATATCGTTGGCATAGGCGATAGCCAAAACCGAAAGTGTGGCAATGGCTGTGGCCGAGACAAAAAGTTTGTAGAGCGAATAGCGGACAACCTGGTTGCGGCGGATAAATTCAAAACCGACCCCCATGTCGCCCAGGACGTGGCTTTTGGGGTTGGCCTTCACGACCGGTGGTTTGAGCGGCACCAGTAGAATGGAGCCGGCAGAAACAAAATAACAGACAGCAGAAGCCACCAGGGTCCCTTTTTCCGCCAGCAGATTGAGCAACGGGGCCCCCAGCCCGAGCCCGACGACAGAAGAGGCCATCCAGGTAATCATAAATAATGAATTTGCGACAATCAATGATTTGCGGTCAACCAATTCCGGGATAGAAGAGCTTTCAGCCGGCGCAAAGAACTGGGCCGCACTGTAAATCAGCAGGCTGACCAGAAAAATTGCGGCCACTGATTTGGCAATCAGCGGGATGATCAGCAAAATAAGCAGGCCGCGTAAAATATCGGTAATGACCATTATCCATTTACGGTCAAGCTTATCGACAAAAATTCCCGCCCAGGGGGCAACCAGGACCGAGGGGATGCCAAAGGCCAGCAAAGGGAGCGACACCCCTAAATTGGACTTGGTCAATTGGTAAACTATGATCATCAACACATAGACGAAGATCCTGTCGGCCAGCTGCGAAGTCAATTGTCCCAGCCAAAGGAGCATAAAACCCAAATTGGAAAACACTGCCAAAAACCGGTTTTTTTGCGCTTCCGTTACCACCGGCATAGGTCAACCCCCATATGTTCGCTCAAACAAAGTTTTGGCTCTACCCCATCCCGATAGATCCCTTCCAACTTCATAAAAGCGATCTCGAATCGTTTTTCCACCAGCTGGGGATCTTTTTTGAACTTCAAAGTATAGAGGGCCTTCAACAGCAGATCAAAAAGTTCAGGGTTATGCTGCCCTTCCGAAGTACCGGCATCGATCAACTTCAAAAAGTAAAGGCCGGTCTGGAGCGCCGACCCGTCTTCCCGAAGGCTCTGGAAAGTTTCCAGGATTTCACACTGGGAAACGATATCCATCGATCGTCCCTTGGCGATAAAGTAATCGGCATAACTGAAGGTCTCAACCCGCCCGCCCAAACGGGAAGGGACACGGCGGGCGCTCTTGGCCAAGACCCGCAATTTACCGTATTCGCGCGAGAAAATGGTGACCATTTTGTCGGCCTCGGCAAACGGCTTGGTTTTTAGGCTGATGGCCCGGGCTTTATAGGCAGGCATATTTTAAATTTTGTCCCTTTCCCCGGCTGGCTTGCAACTTCTATAAAGCCGCCGTGCTCTTTGATAATTCGCTGGACCACCGCCAACCCCAACCCCACGCCTGTCTCTTTGGTAGTATAGAACGGATCAAAGATCTTCTGCAACTTTTCTGCCGGGATCCCCTGACCGGTATCGGCCAGAATAAGACAGATTTCCTTTTCCGACGAATTTGCGCAACTAAGGGTCAAAGCTCCGCCCTGGGGCATCGCCTGGATAGCATTGAGGACAAGGTTAAGAAACAGTTGATGTAATTTAGCCTGATCGGCCACAAGCGGCGGTAAGGGCTCAAGCTCATTTATAATCTCGATTCCGGACTTATGGCATTGGTTTTCGACCAACGACAAAACATCCTTAAGCAAATCACCCAAATTAACCTTGGATAAGGCCAGCTTATTCGGTTGGCCATAATCAAGCAGGTCGTTGACAATTTTATTGATCCTATCTAATTGCCGGGGAACGATCTCATGATATTTTTGCATAAATTGCGGATCAGCACAGTTTTCCGGCAGAATTTGGGTCAGCCCCTTGATGGCCGCCAAAGGATTTTTTATTTCGTGCGCCATGCCGGCAGCCAAGGTCCCCAAAGCCGCCAGTTTGTCGGCTTGAAGCAAGCCATGATAGAGCTTACTATTTTCATTGGCTAATTCCCGAATTTCGTTTTTGAGGCGATAATTCCCTCGGAAAAAAAGCCGATCAACCCAGCTTTGGACCAGCTCCCGGAGCGGTTGAAAAACTACCACCGAGGCAAAAACCACCAGGATGACAGTTAATTGATAATTATATTTTGTGACGCTTTGTAGCCCCTGGGTCGATAACAGAATTACCAGGGCATAAAAAGCGGTAAAAAATACAGTCAAGATTGAATATACCAGGCTTTGGGTCAGCACGTATTCAATCTCAACCAGCCGGTGTTTAACAATCACATAAATGATCAAGGCTAAAAATACCGGCATCAAATAATGGCTAATTACAGGTAAATTGATATTAAAGACAGGGAAGAAAGCTGTCAGGCCGCCAATAATCCCGATAGCCGAAGCCAACAAAACATATTCCGCCTGGTTGGCCTGGCCGGGGCGCGCTACCCTAATATACTGTATGAGCCGCAGTAAACCGATAGATAACAATCCCACTGCCAGCAGGCCAAAAAGATAATAGGCTGGACCGGCGATTGGATAGTATTTATAACCGGCATAAGCGGCAACATCAGCCACAAACAGGGGGGTAAAATCGAGGGCTAGCAAACTCAAGCCGATCAAGTACAACCAACCAACAGAAAACTTTTTTTGAATATAGCTGTGGATAAAATGATAATAAAACACTGGGATAAATACGGCACAACCCAGGTTGAATCTTGTCCAGAAAAGGACAGCCGATTTTTCCGCAACCACCCCACCCATGAATTGGCCAAAACACCAGCCACTGATGGCCAAAGCCAAGAGTGACAAGATTAAGTTTGTCGATCCCTTTTTCCCGATTATTAAAGCAAACAAAGCCAAGAATAAGGCAACTAGCGCAGACGAAAGGCTGGCAATAGCATTCAGGTCCATAAGCAAATATTACCATAGCTGTTAATAAATACTATGACGATTATTCGTCACTAAGACCATTTTCGGTCACTATTTGCCAGAAAGCATTCATGGCAACAAGCTTGCTTATACCCCTTTATGATTGTTTTACCATATAGGGAGTGATAATATTTACTTATGAATAGCCAAAAACAACTGATTTTAGCCATTGATGACGAATTAGATATGTTAGAAACATATCGATCAATTCTCGGTAAGAAATATACTTTATTAACCGCCTCTAACCCCGAGAGTGCCATGAAAATATTAGAAAAGCAGAGCCCTGCCCTTATCCTACTGGACCTGCGCCTGCCAAAAATCTCTGGGCTGGAATTACTGGAAAAAATAAAGCTTCAGGATCCCACCTCTACTGTAATTATTATTACCGCCTCCAAGGACATTGCTGATGCCGTTGAGGCCATGAAAGCCGGGGCAAGCGATTACATCACCAAACCATTTGATGTTAAAGAACTCCTGGTGGTAATTGAAAAGGGGCTGAACAATTATGTCCTTAATCATGAAAACATCAAGCTTAAGGCCCTGCTAAAAGGGGCGGCTTACGAAAACCTGATCGGCAGCTCCCCGGCAATGCAAAAAGTTTTTCAGATGATAGAAAATATTGCCAATACAGATACGACAATATTATTACAGGGAGAATCGGGTACCGGCAAAGAGCTGGCCGCCCGGGCTGTCCACCAGAAAAGCCGTCGGGCAGGACATCCTTTTGTGGCAGTCAATTGCGCCGCCATTCCAGACAACCTGCTGGAGTCGGAATTATTTGGCTATGAACGGGGCGCATTTACCGGGGCTTTGGAGAGAAAACTTGGTAAATTTGAGCTGGCTGATGGCGGGACGATTTTCCTTGACGAAATCGGCTG
>MEUF01000036.1:0-570 GCA_001771615.1 candidate division WOR-1 bacterium RIFOXYB2_FULL_48_7 | reverse complement strand
TGGTCTTATGGATGCATATTGTAAAGCCCATGATGATTGTTACAGTAAGTATGGTATCACGGCAGCCAATAGAAGGGATTCCTCGTTAGGAAAAGTGCAGTGTGGTGCAAGACAACAATGTGATAAAGATTTTTGTAAAAATCTAGAAAGCATGGTTCCAAGAACATCTTGGGAAAGAAGAATATATGGTTTTACTAAAGATTGGGCATGTTCACAGGCAAAGCATTAATCTCTAATAAATAACTGTTGATTCTTAAGGATGAGATATATGAGAAATAAATGGCAGATAATGTTTTTCGATATTTTTTGTTTCGCAGTCACAATATGGGGAAAGATTTTGCTCAAAGAAGCCTTCGGTATGCTATTCGTCCTTTCTCATTCGTTGACGTGGGCAGTATATTTACATGTTGTTTGTACTTATGCGCTCATTCCTGTGATATTCATGTTGTCCTTGTTGAGTCCAAAGATTAGCAGTGCAGTGTTAATTGTTGGGGCATTTATCTCTTTCTTTTCTAGTCAAATCAGCGGACTAAATATAAGTTATGTAACTGCTTTTAAAAACAGTGCCCC
>MEUF01000035.1:7251-10461 GCA_001771615.1 candidate division WOR-1 bacterium RIFOXYB2_FULL_48_7 | reverse complement strand
GACCTGGTCGGGCAGGATTTTTTCCTGCCGGCCAAAATAAATGGTTAGGCCGATCGCGGTCAGATAGGCCAGGCCAAAAAAAAGACCAAATGTATGGATAGGTAAATTACCTAGGGTGATTGTGGGCAGCATATTTGCGCTCCTGATTTAGAAAACTCAAGATAATGAAGAAAACACCCAGGTTGATCATCATATCGGCAAAATTAAAGACCGGCCAAAAATGGAAATCGATAAAATCGACAACAAAACCGCGATAGAACCGGTCGGTCAAGTTGCCCAGGCTCCCCCCCAACAGACACATCAACCCCAGTTGGGTAAGCCGATGTTTATTGGGGACGCGAAAGTGGGCATAAATTATCAAACTGATAACGGCCAAACCAAAGAGGGCCAGCACATCAGAATAGCCGACAAACATGGAAAAGGCGGCCCCGGTATTGCGGGTGTATGTCAGGCTTAGGTATTGGCCCAGCAGGGGGATTGACTGGCCCAGGTAGAGCGAATTATGAACTAACCATTTAGTAGTTTGGTCGATCAGCCAAACCAGGATTGTTCCGGCAAAAAACAACATAACTACCTGACTTTTGCCCCCTGTTTGATGTAGGTGTCAATAATTTTCATCAATTCGCCGACATAATAGCCGACAACCGGAAAATTGATCATATGAGAGAGGATCAGGGTTAACAACCAGATGACAATCCCCAGGACGACAGTCAGGCCAAGCGCCATCCCTAGCCCCTGGGCAATGCCGTTGAGAAATGTAAACAGGATATATCGCCAGGGATCATGTTTGTCCCGGCGGATGCTTTCAATAGCTTCAAAGAGCTTTTCCTGTTCCATTTTCTAGGTTCCTTCTTGCCAGGAACTTAAATATTTGACCTGTTCGGGGGTCAATTTATCAATGGAAATACCCAATGATTTTAATTTGGCTGTGGCTACCCAGTTTTCTATCTCCATCGGTACGTTATAAACTTTTTTCTTAAGGCGGCCGCTATTTTCAATGACATATTCTGTGGCCAGCGCCTGGGTGGCGAAACTCATATCCATAACAGAGGCGGGATGCCCCTCGGCCGCCGCCAGATTGACCAATCTTCCCTCGGCCAGCAAATAGATGCTGCGCCCATTAGGCAGGACAAATTGATCAACAAAATTTCTGACCCCTTTGATCTCCTTTTTAGCCAGCTTGCGCAAGCCGACAATATCGATTTCGCAGTCAAAGTGCCCGGAATTACAGACAATCGCCCCCTCTTTCATCTTGCGGAAATGCTCCGGCCTGATGACGTGCAGGTCGCCGGTCAGAGTGCAAAAAAGATCGCCGATAGGGGCGGCCTCGGCCATGGTCATTACCCGGAAACCATCCATGGCGGCTTCCAGCCCTTTGATCGGATCAATTTCCAAAACGATCACGTTGGCGCCCATCCCCTTACAGCGCATCGCAAACCCCTTGCCGCACCAGCCATAACCGGCCACGACAACAGTTTTACCGGCAATTAGAAAATCTGTTGCCCGAATGATCCCGTCAACGGTGCTTTGGCCGGTACCATAGCGGTTATCAAACAAATTTTTGGTTTGGGCGTCATTAACGGCGATGACCGGGAACTTGAGTGCTCCGTCTTTTTCCATGGCGCGCAAGCGAATGACCCCGGTGGTGGTCTCTTCCATGCTGCCAATGACACCACGGGCGATTTCTGGGTATTTGGACGAGATCAAGGTAACCAAGTCGCAACCATCATCCATGGTTACGGCCGGAGCATGCTCGACGGCGGTGACCAGATGTTTATAATAGGTTTTGTTATCTTCACCTTTGATGGCATAGACTGGGATGCCGTATTCGGCCACCAGCGCCGCGGCAACATCATCTTGGGTGGAGAGGGGATTAGAAGCACAGAGAACGATATCGGCCCCACCGGCTTTGAGCGTCCTGACAAGATTGGCAGTTTCAGCCGTGACATGGAGGCAGGCGCTCATCCTTTTCCCTTTGAGCATTTTGCTCTTGGCAAATTTTTCTTTTACCTGGGAGAGGACCGGCATATCCCGCTCGGCCCATTCAATCCGTTTTTTTCCTTTGGCAGCCAACTTGAGATCCAAAACATCGTGTTTAACCATAACTTCTCCTTTTTTTATTATCCTACTACATTAGCGCAACGATTGCACAGAGCAGGATGTTTTTCGCTTTGCCCAACACTTTCACTCCACAACCAGCAGCGCTGGCATTTTTGTCCCGGGGCGTGGGAGACCTTTGGTTCGCCTGCGCCTTCACTGATTATAACTTTGGAAACGATCATTATCCAGGGCAGAAGCCCGGCGACTGATTTGAGTATGGCCAGCTCCTGGCCCTGCGCAAATAGCTCGACTTGAGCTTCGATTGACGAGCCGATCTCTTTTTTAGCCCGTAAGGGTTCCAATTTGGCGTATGTTTTTTCCCGATAGTTAAGGATTGTTGCCCACTTTTCCTCAAACTTTCCATCAAGATATTTATTATCCGCTTCAGGAAAATCCAACAAAAATACCGAGTTTGATGTTTGAGGTTTGATGTTTGAGGTTTGAGGTTTGAAGTTGGTGTAGTTTAGAATATCCTCCGCCGTAAAAGAGAGGATAGGGGCCATAAGCCGGACCAGAGTGGTTAAAATTTCCTTCATGGCAAATTGGGCCGAGCGGCGTTCCAGCGAATCCTGGGCATTGCAATATAACCGGTCTTTGGACATGTCCAGATAAAAGGCCGAAAGATCATTAACACAAAAATCATAGAGGCCATGGTAAACCTGATGAAGCTCATATTCATCGTAGGCTTTCCTGACTCGTCCCACAAGCTGGTGCAAGCGGAGTAGGATCCAGCGGTCGATTTCTAAAACATCAGTACTATGTTCTGAGTTCGAAGTTGGGAAGTCGGAGAGGTTGCTTAAAAGGAAGCGGCAGGTGTTGCGAATTTTAAGAAATGCTTCCTGCACCTGTTTTAAGATTTTTTCTGAGGCGGCCATATCGTTGCGAAAATCGGTTGAGGCGACCCAAAGGCGTAGAACATCAGCTCCGTAGCGCTTGACGACATCTTGAGGATCAATTACATTGCCCAGCGACTTGCTCATTTTCTTTCCCCGGTCATCAATGGTAAATCCATGGGTCAGCACTGCTTTAAACGGGGCCCGTCCTTTGTAGCCGACACCAAGTAAGAGTGAAGATTGAAACCAGCCCCGATGCTGATCTGATCCCTCAAGA
>MEUF01000035.1:0-7240 GCA_001771615.1 candidate division WOR-1 bacterium RIFOXYB2_FULL_48_7 | reverse complement strand
CGGCCAGCCTAGCTCCTCCCTGGTCTCCAGTACGGCGGCGTGTGAAGAGCCGGATTCAAACCAGACATCAAGAATATCGGTTTCTTGGCTAAATTCTGTGCTGCCGCAGTCGGGGCAGGTTGTCCCGGCAGGTAAAATATCTTTGGCTGACTTTTGGAACCAGCCATTGGTCCCTTCGGCAGCGACCAGCTTCCTGATGGCCTGGTTAAAGAGTCCGGTCATTAAAGGCTTTTTGCATTTTTCACAAAAGAAAGCGGGAATGGGTACGCCCCAGGTCCGTTGGCGGGAAATACACCAGTCGGGACGGGTTTCTACCATGCCGCGAATCCTGTTCTCGCCCCAACTGGGGAACCACTGGGTATTGGCGATCGCTTTGAGCGCTTCCCGGCGCAGATCTTTTGTGTCAACCGAAATAAACCATTGTTCAGTCGCCCGGAAAATGACCGGCTTTTTACAGCGCCAGCAGTGGGGATAAGAGTGTTTGATGAATTCCAGTTTGAGCAGGGTGCCGTCAGCCTTCATCTTTTCGGTGATCAGTTTATTGGCCTCATCATAATATTTGCCCTGCAGCCACTCAGGGACGCTCTGGTCAAAATGTCCCCGGTCGTCAACCGGCATGACAATCGGCAATTTATACTTCAATCCGACCTGATAATCTTCTGCTCCGTGTCCGGGAGCGATGTGGACCAAACCGGTCCCCTGTTCCAGGGTAACTAATTCCCCCAGGACAATCGGAACTTGCCGATCAAGAAAAGGGTGTTGGCAGAGGAAACCCTCCAAATATTTGCCCTTGGTTTTGTCGACTATCACATAATCGGTTAAGCCCAATTTGCCGACAAAGCTTTCCAATAGCCCTTCTGCGATCACATAAATCTCATTATTGGTTTTTAGGAAAACATATTCCAGCTCCGGATGCGCGCAAACCGCAACGTTGGCCGGCAGCGTCCAGGGGGTGGTGGTCCAGATGACTGCGAACCACGGTTTATCGAGCGGCAAATTAGGGTTTTGACTGTTGCCGATTGTTTTGAGGTTTGAGGTTAGAAGTTTGAATTTGACATAGATGGATGGCGATTTTTCATCCTCATAATCAATTTCTGCTTCGGCCAGGGCAGTGACATCCGTTGGGCACCAGTGGATCGGCTTTTTCCCCCGGTAAATGTAGCCTTTTTCCGCCAAATCACCAAAGAGAGCCACAATCTTTTCTTCATAAACCGGGTCAATAGTTAAATAGGGTTTTTCCCAATCACCAAAAATCCCCAGCTTTTTAAACTCTTCCCGCTGCAGATTGACATATTTCAGGGCATAATCACGACATTTGTTGCGGAAATCAATCTTGTCCAGGGTAGGGGTTTCGTGGCCGGCGATGCGCGCCTCTTTCAAAAGCTGGGTTTCGATTGGCAGGCCGTGGCAATCCCAACCAGGGATGTAGGGGGCGTGAAACCCGCACATGGTTTTATATTTGACCACAATATCCTTAAGGATTTTGTTGAGCGCGTGCCCAAGATGGATATCGCCGTTGGGATAGGGGGGGCCATCATGCAGGATAAATTTATCTTTGGTTTTATTTTGCGTTTGCAGCTTTTCATAAATCGATTCTTTGGACCAAAAAGAGAGCATTTCATCTTCAACTTTGGCTAAGTTGGCTCGAATGGGAAAATCTGTCTGCGGCAGGTTAAGGGTGCTTTTGTACTCCATTATTGACTATTTTATCAAAAAAATGAGCCGGCGGGTAGAGGATTAACTATCGGGATATTTATCTAAAAAATCCCTGACCTTATGATTTCTTGGAAACTGGACGGCAAGTTGCCTGGCAACTTCTTTCGCTTCGGTGATTTTTCCCTGGACCTCGAGCAGATAGGCTTCGATCAACAGTGCGCCGGGGGGAAGGGTCATGCCGAGCCGATCAAAATAACTAACTAAGCCTTGAAGTTCAGCTAAAATATTCCGATTGCACTCCTCTGTGTCCGACCTTGAGAACCATAAGCAGAACAATTTGCTGGCGGCAACGCTGGTCATAAGGTATTTTTTTTGGGTATAAGAAGCGAGAGCTAATTCAGCTAAAGCAGCGTCGCAAAGGCTTAAGGCCTGCTTATATTGTCTGGCGCGACGGGCCAGCGAAATCCGGCAGTCAGCCAGCAATATATGCTCTTTGAAGGGGGAATGCTCGATGAACCTTCTTGCCTGGTCGTTTGTTTCCAATAATAGAATATATGCGGTTAATGCCGCGGCGTAAGGAGAGTGTTCGGGATCCAAGTCATGAAGGGCTCTTACTTGGCTGGCTGCTTGCCTGTTAAGCTTATAAGCTTTAAAAACTTTATTCAAAACAATTAATTTTGTCTCTTCGCTGATGGCGCTTTCTAGCAATAGTAAATAGATGGCAAAAGCTGTTCCAATATCAATTTTTTCAGACACCGTTCGCTGGCTGATGCCGCACAGAGTGCTGGCAATGTCAGTCACCTCCTTTTCTAGAAAGAACAGATCCGCCCTGGTCAATGGCAAATGATTTAATATCATCCTTAATAACGCCAAACCAAGCTCTGTTTCGCTTGCAGAAAAACAGAACTCAGCAACCCTCTCAATCAGATACCGGCCGGTTAGCCAGCGATCGCGATAGAGAGCGATCAGGAGTTCTTGCGCGGTAGAGCTGTCTTGCGGCAGCAACTCAATAGCTAAGCCAAATAACTGCTCTCTTCTTTCTATGGTTTTATAACCGGCAATGACTGCAAGCCAGATAGCTTTGGCCGCCGTGATACCGCTTCCGCTATCATAGAAAGTCCGGGTGCAGGCTAACAATGGTGGCAGATAAAGTGAATCTACCCTTTCCGGTGGGATGTTTTTATCAACCTGGTTATTAAACATCCGAACGAGCCCTGGCGCTTCCTCGGTCGTGGCTGTCGCCAGGAGCTGTTGCCAATCTTCAATAGCGATGGGGTTGCGATTATAACCGGGAACAAAATGCACCGGGGTTTGAGTTGATTCACTTGTAAATAATTCAACTCCGGATTGAGTTAGCAATAACTGTCCTTCAGCTAATCTGGTTAAGGTATCAATAAGTTCGTCCGCCATTTGCGGGGAATAAGTAAATAATAAACTTTTTAACCCCCGTTGCCTCATCATCGGGGCCAGTTTTAAAGTGTCTTCCAGTAAAGTTGTGCGGAGCGCCCCCTGGTCAAGCAGCAGCTCTGCTTCCCTTTCGGCAAATTGGGCCGCCAGTCTGACAGGTCCGCCCAACCGGGCCGCTTCACAAATCGGCTCGACAAATTGGGTGCGAAAAGCGGCCGACCTGATGACCTCCAGCCGGTCCGGCCTTCTTTGGTCGGCCGGCGGGCGTAACCCGCGCATATATCCGCGAGCTTGGTTTAACTGAACGGTTGTCACGAGTAGTTATCAGTGGATTATTAGGATAATTTCAGTTGAGATTTATGGCCGGGGGAGCAAAATTGTAAAGGTGGTCCCTTGCCCAACCTGGCTGGTAATATCAATTGATCCCTTATGCTCTTCAACAATTTTGCGGGTGATGGACAGGCCCAGGCCGGTCCCTTGTTCCTTGGTGGTGAAGAAGGGATCAAATATCTTGTTAAGGAGTTCCGGTGACATGCCAGGGCCAGTATCCTGGATGGCAATAAGTACATTTTTATCTGTAATCTGTGCCGACAAAGTGATTGTCCCGCCATTTGGGCCGATAGCCTGGACAGCGTTGTTGATCAGGTTCATAAAGACCTGCACAATCCGGTGTTTATCTGCCAGGGCAAACGGGCGTTCGCCGTCTCCTTGCTCATAATTCTTTTCCAGGCAGATATTATTTTTTTTGAACTCATAGCCGAGTATGGCCGCAACTTTGTCCAAGACCGTGCTCAGGTCAGTCGGCTCCAGGCGGAGTTCATGGCTTTTTGAATAGTCAGAGAGCCCCTCGATAATTAGTTTCATCCGTTCGACTTCTGATGGGAACAGCTTGCCGACACTTTCCCTGAATTTTTCGTTGTCCCAGCTTTGGGGGAGGGTTTCAGCCACTATGGAGAGATAGCTTAACGGGTTTTTCAACTCATGGGCAATTCCGGCCACCGTTGTCCCCAGAGCGGCTAATTTTTCATTTTTGATCATCTGCTCCGTGGTTTTTTTCAGGTCTTCAAAGATAAAAGTATATTCGATTGTCGCGGCCGCCTGATTGGCCAGGGTTTTTAGGAATTCAATGTCTTCAATCGAATAGCTTTCATCAGATAATTTCCTTCCCATATTGATGGTTGAAATCAGTGTCGGCTTGTTGAAGTAATCACTTTCCGAAATGCAGGGAATGATTAGGGCTGATTTCAGGTCATCCATAGCCTGGACGATCTCCTGGTAACGGGCGCGCAATTCCGGGCGCAAGGTCTTGTCCGTTTGCAGGATTGACGCCAAATGGTTGCGATCGAGCTCTCTTTTGGTGAAAAGCATTTCCTCGATCAAGGCAGACTTAGTTGAGATCTCTTTATGGATGATAGTACTGCCTTCCCCTTCACCGGCCCTGACCACATATTGATTGAGTTGGCGGTCCAAGACCATGACCGAAATGCCGGATAAGTTCATCGATTTATGCAGCAGATAGGGGAGGACCTGGGAAAATTTATCCAGGTTGGAGCGCGGCCGCCCAAAAGCCTGGCTGAATTTGTTAAGCAGGTTTTGATAATCATAGCGGGAACGAAAAAAAATAAAATCCACAAACTTTTGGACCAGGTCGCGCAACGGTTGGAAGAAAAAAGCGACGACAAAAGCGATCAGGCCGCTGACCCAGAGCGAGCTGTAACCGGTGAGCCCGGTAAAATAATATTGCCCGACCAGGATCAAGATGAAAAAGAGGGCCGTCATGGCGGCTGTGACCAGCGAATAGACAACTGTTTTCCGGGGAGTCAGGCGGGCAAGGTTCATGGTCAGTTGCTGATCAGGGCCATCAAGCCCTGCCTGATATATTGGACTGCAATGGCGGCGATCAGGATGGCGGCAATCTTGGTCATAATCAGGGAGCCGTTTTTTCCCAGGAAACGGTAAATATCATCGGCAAAATGCAAGATCAGCCAGATCAGGCAAAAGGTGGTCAGGATGGCCGCTCCCACAACAAAGAAACCGTATTGTTGCAGCAAGACCAGCGAGGTGGTGATGGCTCCCGGCCCGACTAGCAGCGGCGAACCGAGCGGGACAACGCCAACATCTTCTTTGTGCTCAAAATTTACCCGTCCCCGCAGCATGATCTCTATGGCAATCCAGAAGAGCAAAATGCCGCCGGCGATTTTAAAATCGTTAAGGGTGACATTGAACAGGTCAAGAATGGCCATGCCGGCAAAGAGAAATATAACCAGCATGATAAAACCGGTCAGAATGGCCGTAGCAAAAACTTTTCTTTTTTCCGGTTTGGGCAGCTCTTCAGTTAGACCGATAAAAAACGGCAGATTGCCCGGTGCATCCGTGATAATAAACAGGGCGATGACCGACTTCAGGAAACTTATCAGCAGGCTTTCCATTTAGCGCATAAATGGGGGGAGTTCGATATGGTCACGTTCCCCTTTGCTGGTTGGCGCGGCGACAGTCTTTGGACGCATAAATGGCAGGGCCTCTTTTTCCTTTTTAGGCGAGGAGCGAAAGCCGGTGGCAACGACAGTTACGACGACATCCCCTTGCAGTTTTTCGTCGATTGTGGCGCCAAAAATAATATTGGCATCCGGGTCGCCGGCATTATAGATGACTTCGGCCGCTTCATTGACCTCGTACAGGGTCAGGTCGGAGCCGCCGGTAACATTAAAAATTATCCCTTTTGCGCCGGTAATGGTTTCTTCCAGGAGAGGGGAAGAGATGGCTGCCTCGGCTGCCTCAACGGCCCGATTTTCTCCCGAACCAGTGCCAATCCCCATCATGGCGGAACCGGCTTCAAACATAATTGTCCTGACGTCGGCAAAATCAAGGTTGATCAACCCGGGGACAGTGATCAGGTCGGAGACCCCTTTGACTCCCTGCCGCAGGACATCATCGGCAATTTTGAAAGCCTCGATAATTGAGGTTTTTCTTTCCACAACCTGGAGCAATTTGTCA
This sequence comes from candidate division WOR-1 bacterium RIFOXYB2_FULL_48_7, assembly GCA_001771615.1. GTDB lineage: Bacteria > Margulisbacteria > WOR-1 > O2-12-FULL-45-9 > XYB2-FULL-48-7 > OXYB2-FULL-48-7-A. The sequence continues at coordinate 1,183 of MEUF01000035.1, read as the reverse complement.
TTGGGGATAACGATCAAGGCGTCGACTTTTTCCCGTAATAAGGCGATCCCGGCTTCTGCCTGTGAAATGCGGACCGGGCCTTCAAAACGAAATGGTTTAGTCACGACACCGACGGTCAAACAGCCCAGCTCTTTGGCAACTTCGGCAATTACCGGTGAGGCGCCGGTCCCCGTGCCGCCACCCATGCCGGCGGTTAAGAAAACCATATCCGCCCCTTCCAGGGCCAGCTTAATGTCTTCCCGGCTTTCTTCGGCCGCTTTTTGTCCAACTTCCGGATTGGAGCCGGCTCCCAGGCCGCGAGTTAACTTTAGTCCTAGTTGGAGTTTATGGTCGGCTAAAGATACAGTCAGGGCTTGCAGGTCGGTATTGGCTGCCCAAAATTCGACCCCTTTGACACCAGAGCTAATCATGCGATTGACCGCGTTTGTCCCGCCGCCGCCGATGCCGATTACCTTTATCGTGGCAAAACTCTGACCGTCATTTCCTATCATTTTAAACCTCCGTGTACTACGTCTTGCGACAATATTGTAGCATATCTGCAGAAAAATCAATAACTACCGTGGTTTTTTTGTCTCTTACTTGTATTTGATGACTGGCACATCAGGATAGCGGACATCGATATATTCCACCAGGATCCAGCGCCCTTCGATGACCGGCAGTAATCTTTTAAACACCGCCATCTTGGTCTTGATTGCTTCATTGCGGCCGATCTTGACCCGTAAGATGTCATTTAATAGAAAACTGATATTTCTCATGCCGCCGGTATCAAGCTGCAGCTGGCGGTTCCCCAAAAGCGGGGCCAGCTCTTCCATCAGGTCTTTGATCAATTTGGTGATTTTTGGATCAATCCGGTCTGCGCCGTTGACTTCTTTGGAGCTGAAGCCGGAAAAGACCGGCAGGTCGGTGACATTGGGGATATTCAGGGTCAGGCCGGAAATCTTGTTTAAAATATAACCATCATCGTCAATAATTGCCGAACGTCCTTTGGTAACCAGAACCGCCATCGGCGTTCTTTCGCTTATTTTAATTAAAATGGTGCTGGGGGGGATGCGCCAGACGTGCAGGCTTTTTATGGCGACGACTCGTGACAGGTTTTGTCTGGTCCGGCTCAGATTGGCAAAAAAGATATTCTCTCCGATCGGTACGGTGGAGAGGGCTTTGAGTTCGTCAGGAGAGAGGATCT
>MEUF01000034.1:10838-16595 GCA_001771615.1 candidate division WOR-1 bacterium RIFOXYB2_FULL_48_7 | reverse complement strand
AGTTGAAATAGACGGTAAGAGGTATTATAATGAAGCCGATTATCGGGGAGCGGTGGGGCTGGTGATCGGCAGTGAAGGGAATGGCGTCTCCCGACTGGTCAAAGAGCGCTGTGACGAGGTAGTTAGACTCCCGATGCGCGGCCAGATCAACTCACTCAATGCGTCAGTGGCAACAGGGATCGCCCTGTATGAAGTATTACGGCAACGAGGAGGTGAAAAGTAATGGCAGAAAAAGTAATGAAATGCGGAATCAAAAAGGAAAAAGGTTACCTCTATTTTATCGACAAGAAAGGTGACATTTCCCGCGCCAAGATGGCTCGCGGTCGCAAAAAATCCAAAAAGCGCTAATTGCGTTTAACTTAAGCTAACGGCTTACAGTTTTCCGCCTTCAGAAGGCAAGCTGTAAGTCGTTAGTTTTTTTATCCCCATTTTAAACTCTACTGATTTTGGGTTATAATAATTAATGACAAAGTTTTGAAGTTTGAGGTTTGAAGTTTGATGTTTGAGGTTTGAGGTTCGAGAGTCAGCGAGTATGGAGAGGTAGTCCCTCGGCTGTGCTCGGGATAAACTCAGTGGTCAAACGCTGTCGAAAGTTTTGAAGTTTGAGGTTTGATGTTTGAGGTTCGAGCGTCAGCGAGTATGGAGAGGTAGCGAAGTGGTCAAACGCATCTGACTGTAAATCAGACGGCTTACGCCTTCGAAGGTTCAAATCCTTCCCTCTCCACCAGCTTTACTTGATACTACATGCTTCCCCAGATAAATGAAGTTTACTCCTAATACTCCCGAGCGAACGCAGAGAGTCGAGGGAGTTCAAATCCTTAGCCCTGAGCGAGCGCAGCGAGTCGAAGGGCTTCCCTCTCCAAATTTTGCGTTAGCATAATTTCCTCAATTCTTCATCTTAATCCTTCATCTATAAATCTTTGTTTCCAACCAACGCAATATTTGAAGGTGAAGAATTAAGAATTAAGGATTAAGAATTAAGGCACTTCAAGCGCCGTGGGGGAAAAATCCTGACCCGAACTTATCGAGAACATTCCCTCTCCATTTTTTTATGCTCGATTACGTTCGGCATTTCGAAGTTCTCCCCAAAAAGATGAGGATTGATAATTACTCCCAAGCACCGCGTAGGACGAATCCTCGGCCCGAGCCTGGGGGGAGGGGGCCTTCATCTCCAGTAGCCTTACTTATCTTTTGCTCGCTTCCATCATGGCGCTAGCTATATTGTAAATATTCTCAAAAGTCTGCGCTGAATTGTAGGGTTGCCCCCATTTTGACGCTTCAATCGCCTCGGCGCTGATAATCCCGGCTGCAACAGCCCCATCGCTAGTTGTATTTTCGCTGGAATAAAATCCTTTAAGTATTTCCAAAACATCTTTCACGTCCTGAAGAGAAATATTAGCCGTATAGATTTCATTGCTCTCATTGAGCCTGGCATTCAGCCAGCCGAGCTGCCAGATATATCGTTTTCCGTACGATACGGCGCTCGAGCCGCTGGCTTCGTATGTTACGCTATTTTCCAAAGCCGGAATGTCCGACAAACTGGTCCCAAAGGCGTCTGTTATGAGCTTGCATTGCGGCAAAGTAGGTTCGTTGTAATATACAAAAGGGTTTTGCCCGCGGTTATAAAAATAAGACATGACTTGACCAAAAGCATTGAACGCGCCGAGTACTCCCGGCGCCTCGCTGGTTACAAGCGCCGTTTTGAAGGGATAGGTGGTAGTCCCATGCGCTCTGGTATAGGCAACAGCCCAGCTTGCCAGATTAAAAGCCGCGTATGGTTTCCCCGTCCCGCTGTAGTAAGATTTATTTCTAACGTATGATTTGGCTTCGTAATAACCTTTTTCGACCGATGACCAAACAAATCCCTTTTCATTCAATTGATTCAAAGTGGGATAGTCACTGGGATAAACATGGGTGGCCCCGCCGTTTAAATCTTTCAGAAATTGGGTGTAGCTTGAAAGCGCCCCCATCCCTTCCGCGACGGTCGAGGGCTCATCATCTATCTGGTAATAACCGGATTTCAGGACCTCCGCGATAGGCGCGAACCTCGTCTCCTGAAAAGCGGTCGCTAGCCATTGGTTAACATTAGCGCCTGTTAGAATATCGTTTATTTCAGTGCTGGTCGCTCCAGCCGCGGCAAGATCAGCCGGCAGATCAGTCAATTTTAGAAAGACGCAATAGCCGATGGCCATTGCCAGAGCGGAATTTTTTATCCCCTTTGCTTCGTCAGAAGAAAGTGCCAGCACAGTCAAAGGCGAGAGGGTTACCCCATCTTGCGAAATCGCAACACTGACTTCTTTGGTGCTCAGGGTAAAAGAATTATAGTTTGAAAGCGTTGGCAAAGAATCGCTTGAGGCCGTTGTTTGGCTGCAGCCGTTATTCAGGAAATACCCCAGCAAAAAAAGGCTAAGGATTAGGAATGTTTTTACCAACAAACCGGGAACTAACATTTTTTTTATCATTATACCCTCCCGTCAAAGTTTGATACCCAAATCCACCACGAAATCATATCATAACTGGTTAAAAGAACACAGTGGAACATTTTAAGAAATTGAGGGTTGGTTTTTGCCTTGAACTTTTCAATTCACGGGGGCACATGCAATAGATTCAAAAAGGCAAGAGGAAGAGTTATTAACATATTAATTATATGTATGAAATCTGAAGAAGTTGAAGCCTATGACTATCATCGCTTTCCCACGCCTTCGAAGGTTCAAATCCTTCCCTCTCCACCAGCTTTACTTGATACTACAGGCTTCCCCAGATAAATGAAGTTTACTCCTAATACTCCCGAGCGAACGCAGAGAGTCGAGGGAGTTCAAATCCTTCCCTCTCCATTTTTTTATGCAATAAAAAAGTTGATCCTATTGTTTCCTTATTCAATACAAGCATATTTGGTGAAAATACGATATATAATGTGTATTCCGCATGGTAACCATCTATGAATAAAGTTAGAAACGCGGCAATTGGGGCCACGCCAAAAATTCAGGCTTATGGGCCCGCGTCACAAGGCGCCCAAGTTGTTCGCTTGAAGCATATGGCCCCTTTTGGGGCTTTTAAAAATGTTTTGGCACAAGGATTTTATCACGCCATAGGCAAGCTGGCTTTTTTAGTGGACGGGAACACAAATTATCCGACTTATGGGGCCAATGATAAAATTGATATTATTTTTAATATCCCCTCGGATCTGGTGGAGCCGGAAAAAACACTGGGCAAAAGATTAACTGGTTATTATGCGCTTGCCATGGCTACCTTTGTGCCGGCTGACGAAGCTACAAGCGTAGTGGGAAGGGAATGGGTTGAAAGGATGAGCCGGACTTCCCCGAAAGGTTTGATAGGCAGAATTCCCCCGGAGCACATTGACCTGATTGCAACTATCGACCAAAATGAAAGGCGGACAACCCTGTTAGGAGAAGGCCGGCTGGATAAGGACACATTTATTGCCATGTGTGAAGAGATAAGAGGGTCTCGCTTGGCCACTCCGGAAATAATGTCAGCAGCAACCGCCGCCCTAACCAGAAACCAGTCGATTTAAAGCCCTCACGGGCCTTCATGGGCCTTCATGGGCCTTCTTAGGCCTTCACGGGCCCTCTTTGGTCTCCCTCCCCCTTTTCACCTCACCCACTCTATGTTATGCTCTCATTGTCCACAGTATTTAAAAGGATAAAAGGAGCCAATCATGAAAAGAACTCTAATTGGCGGTTTATTAGTAGCCTTTATGTTCGTTACATTAATCTCTAGCTGCAGCCAAACAGCCACCAGTGAAACTACGACAACTTCAGCCGCCACTACGACAATAACCTCTAATTCTACTACCACTACCGGAGCAAGCGGCACGACAACCACAACGGCTGGCGGAGGAACAACAACCACCACCAGCTCTACCACCACGACAACATTTGATCATGATAATGCTACCTGGACAGTTGATGCCCCTTCTACATCAGGGAGTGGCGCAGAATCAAAGATCATCATTGACAGCAGTAACAAAGTCCATATTTTCCACTTTGGTTCAGGCTTGATTGAAACCACCAAACCGGCCGATTCCAGCACCTGGTCAGACAGCACTGTCGACAGCTTGGCTAGCACTACCCAGATCCATTCGCTCTCCGTCGCGATCGATAGCGCGGGCGGCCTCCATGTTGCCTATTTTGATACTTCCCGTAATTTAAAATATGCCTACAAAGCGGAAGCTGACACGAGCTGGACAAAAAGCACTCTGGCCAGCGGCGTCGGCGAGGGGGGAGGCATGATTAGCGCTATTGCGGTTGACAGCAGCAACAACCCCCATATTATTTATTATGATATCCCCAATGACCAATTAAGATATATAACAAAAAGCAGCGGCAGTTGGTCAACGCCTGTAGTCGTGGTTGACAGCGGCATCACCGAGTGCGGGCTTGTTGTGACATCATCAGGCACACCCGAAGCCGTTTTTCTGGCCACCTATCTATATTATGCTTCATACACAGGTGGGACCTGGACCGTCGATACCCCGGCCATTGACAGCGGTTATACGATGAAAGGGGTCTCGATCGCCCTGGATTCCACTGATAACCTCCACGTCGCCTATGCCCGCTATTACACCGATGATACCAGGTACAAATTAATGCACAGCGATAAAAACGGTTCCTGGGTGCCAGAAATTGCCAAAGATTATTTGGGAGTTTATGGTGGCGGTTATTCCTCAATTGCCATTGATCGGAACAATAATCTCTTCCTCTCCAGCTATAGTCGGACAAGCAGTTCATCAAGCATCGGCGTGGCCTATCGGATCGGCAGTGGTTCCTGGCAATCCCCCTATGTCACCTCCAGCAAGGACGATGCCTGGGAATACGGCCTTTATAATTCCTGTGCCCTGGATAGCAGCGGGCGGCTGCATGTCAGCTTCCAAAAAGGGAGCACCAACTCGCTGCAGTACGCCACAGAGAATTAACCAATCAGCTATTGACTGAAATCCCCCTCGAATTGCTGCGAAAACCAGCTATGCCCACATTGAACGTTTCCTGGCACAGCCAAAGGCTAGCCGACCCAGCCAAATATGCCAAAGCGGCCAGGGTAATCAGCTTGGCCAACCATTGTTATTCATGCCTGCTGGCTTTGCCAGGCTTTCTCGGCACATTTTCTCTCCGCCAGGCAACGGTAAATGTTTTTGCGCCAGGGACAAACACGAATATTATCCTATCCGGACACTTGCCAAAACACTTCCAGGGATTGCCTTTGGGACTCATCCATACCTTTATTGGCGGCTCTTTAGTACAAAGAAGCGGCCTGCCAGCAATTGAAGTTGGGGCGGAATATGCGGCGATTGTTGTCTATCACCCTACCCTGGTTCATGCTTGCCCTTTAGGCGTACTTAATCGCTTATTGGCTGACTTAAAAGCATTACAATCTTAGAGAGCAGCCTGGATGGGATCGTTGTCAGCAAATCAGCTGAAATTAAAGGAATCGTCCGGCGATAAAAAGGCATGAGCATTGTCGGAAAACTCGGTCGGGCTGCCAATTGGGCCGCTAATACAACCTACAGGGTGGCCTCTCTGGCCAGTCGCGATAGCTTACGGGCCATGGCTGCCCGCTATCCCCAGGCTTTTGTTATGAGTCCCGAATCAGTTGAGGAGCGCACTATCCACCTTGTCGTCCCGACCCTCATGCATGTCATCCGCGATGTCAATCGGGCGGAAACAAGTTTAAGTGAAGCTTACTTGCGCAACACAGTCATTGATGGCATTAGGACCGGCCTATTCAATAGTTACGGCGAAA
>MEUF01000034.1:0-10812 GCA_001771615.1 candidate division WOR-1 bacterium RIFOXYB2_FULL_48_7 | reverse complement strand
TCAAGATATCGCCTTTCGCAATCGCGGCGACCAGCGCTACACGGAACGGACCTATTCAGTTTATACTCGCGACGGCAGAACATTGCGCTTAACCCGAGTTGTCAACCTTGACCGGGTTAAGACCAACGACGACAACCCCTCGGTCTTATATGTCCCCGGAATTGCCTGCAATGGTAAATTCTTTGATTTCGATGATGAGAGCTCTCTGGCGCTTGATGCGGCCGACCACAGCCAGTGGGTTTATCTTTTTGATCCACGGGGGATGGGGAAGAACAAAGGCGATTTCGACTTCAGTTGTTTTCTTGACTCCCTGATCAGCAACGATCTCACAGCCGCAGCCGATTTTGTGGCTGGTCGTCCCCGGCCGGCCAAGCCGGTAATTATTATTGGACATAGCATGGGAGGGATGATTGCCGAATTTATGCTTGTCCGCCAGTCATATAAGCTGGCGCAAATAATTAAACAGCTTTGTGGTTTGGATACCCGTGGCTTATCCCGAGCCGAAATTGCCCAAATATTGGACAACGTCCATTCGACCTCTGATGAACAGTGCGCTTTGTTAGCTGAAGCCCGCAACCAACTCGCGCTTTTGCAGGGGGTTAAGGGGCTGGTCACCATCGGCTCGCCCAAAACATTTGATAAACACAACAACCTAATTCTTCCGGCGCTTCTCTTTCTCAATATTTTACTGCCATTATTAAAACAGGATAAAGTGCCACTTGATTGGTTAAAGTTTTTGGTGAAGCTTTCTCCCTCTTTTTCATCAATTGCCCGTCTCTTGATCAATCCGGATAATTTTAAGGAGCCGAATCGCTTCTTGGCTAAAATGATCGACGGGGGGGTAGATAGCTTTCCTTTGGGAGTCGGCTTTCAGCTGCTTAAAGCCATCTATTCCGGCCAGGGAATTAAACGCATGGATGCCGGGAAATTTAATTATTCCGCTCACCTTGATTATATCCCGATTGATATCCCGCTCTACCACCTGCTTAGCCACGCCGACCCATTGGCGCCGGGTTATAATCTTGGGTTTATCGATGAGGGGGCATTCCAATTTCCCCGCTACCGACATCGATTAAAACAAATCGAACGGATCGCTGATGCCGCCGCCGTTAACAGGGTAGATTTGCATGCCGGCCAAAGCCGGGTTATCGGGTTGGTCATCCCTGGGGTTGTCCATCTCGATTTCTTTTATGGTCACGTCGGGATCGAGATTGTCAGGCCCTTGTTAGACAGAATTGTTAAGACAATTAATCAGGCAGGCTAATCACATTGCGGGACAATATTTGACCAGGGCTTCCAGCGTACTGATACCATCTTTTTCCAGCATCTCTGCCATCCTCTGCCATATTTGGTACGTAATTTCCACATCCCCCGTCGCCCGATGTGTTACTGGCGTGGGAATCTGGAAATATTCAGCCACTTTGGCCAGCCGATGAGAAGCCAAATTGGGCAAAAGCTTGCGAGAAAGGCGCAGGGTACAGATCAGCTGGTTATTAAGAAAGATCCGGTGCTGTTGATTGAGATGGAAGTTTAAAAAAGGGATATCAAACTCAACATTATGCGCCATCAAGGGTGTGTCTTTAATAAATTCATTAAATTGCTCCAGGACCTGCCGCTTTTCTCCCCCATCGAGCAACATATCGTCAGTAATACCGGTTAGCCTGATTATTTCTGGCGGGAGCGCCTGATGGATATTGATCAAAGAAGTAAAAACGTCATCAATTTCCCCTTTCTTTATCCGGAAGGCGGCAATTTCAATGATTTCTCCCTTTTGCGGGTCAAGCCCAGTTGTTTCTGTATCCACAATAACAACCTCCAGCCCTTTAAGGCCAAAGACCGCCTCGCGCGCCCGACGCAAGTATGGGTACTGCGTCTCCAGGTCAATAAATTCTTTGCTGTTTAATAAATTACTCATTTGAACAGGTCATTGATATCGATAGCCTCAAAGTCCGCCCCTTTAACGCGGATCTCCCGATATTCACTCAAATCAATCGGCGCCTCATCCGCTTGTCGTCCCGGTTTAAGAAAGGCTGGTGACTCCTCAACCTCCCATTTATCAAAAGCCCAGCTGGGCAGCTCCTCCAGATAGCGGGACTGTTTCATCAAGACCTCGCCGTCATAACCGGAATAAATCAGCGGATAGCTTAAATATAGTTCGTCCTTGGCCCGGGTTACCGCCACATAAAAAAGCCGACGCTCTTCTTCCATTTCATCTTCTTTGTTGAAGCTAAGATATGATGGAAACCGGCCATCGGCCAGCCAGATCAAAAAAACAATTGGCCATTCCAGGCCTTTGGCCTGATGGACTGTAGTAAGCACGCAGGCTTCGGTTTCAGCCTCGCCCCCATCAACAATATTTTCCGATTCCATCCCAGAAGCCAGGGCCAGGGCACTCAACAACTCTTCCAGCGATTTGAACTGTGTGGCATAGCTCCCCAGTTGCTCCAGATCTTCCTGCCGTTCGCGATAATTGGCATAGGTAGTTTTAAGGTAATCGGCATAATTCGATTGGCTGATGGCTTTGATCATTTCTGCCGGCTGGCCTTGTTTTTCCAGTAATTCGCCGATCAATCCCTGGAACTGCTTGAAAGGCCGCTCTGCCCCACTAGGGACAAGTTCCAGAATTTTTTCACCGGTTAATTCCTTACATGGCTCGCTGGCACGATAAAGCTGCTGAAAGATTTTATCGGCCGTCTTTGGCCCAATCTTGGGCAACAACTTTAAGATCCTCCCCCAGGCAATCTCATCGGAAGGGTTATGCATAACTTTCAGGTGGGCCAGGACATCTTTTATATGGGCTTCTTCAAAAAAACGAAGTCCGGAACGAACCTCAAAAGGGATTCCCCGCTTGGTCAGCTCCATTTGGATTTCCATCGACTGGTAATGCGAACGGTAAAGCACAGCCATATCATTAAGCGAGTGCCCTTCTTCCCGCAATTCCAGCATCCGCTGGGCGACAAACGCTGACTGCTCGTAAACTGTGGTCAGGGGGACAACCACCGGCTTGCTGCCGCTGGGACGATTGGCTTTGAGGCTTTTTTCAAACTTTTCTTTAGCCAAAACAATAGCGGTATTGGCAATGGCCAGGATTTCCGGGGTCGAGCGATGATTGACCTCTAGCTTAAAAACGGTCACATCGGGATAAACTTTGGGGAAATTGATGATATTGCGGAAATAGGCCCCGCGAAAAGAATAGATTGATTGACTGTCATCGCCTACCACCATGATATTGCGATGCTTGGCAGCCAACAAATTCATGATCTTGGCCTGCAAGCTGTTGGTATCCTGGTATTCATCGACCAGGACATGCAGGAATTTGTTGCCATAATGTTCACAAAGCTCAGGCTGGCTGTCCAGCAGCTTCCACCAGTAATAAAGCAAGTCATCAAAATCCAGCAGATTATTTTTCTTCTTCCGCTCGGTGTATATTTTAAATACCTGCTCAATTTCCAGGGTCAGCGGTTCGAACTGCGCGTAATTGTAGGCAATGATATCCGTCAAATGCCGTCCGGTATTGAGGGCAAAACCGAAAATGTCCTGGAGGGCGTCGCCTTTGGGGAAACGCCTGGCCTTGGTATCAATTTTTGCCTCCACCACACTGGCCTCAATCAATTCTTTGGCGTCACTCCGGTCAAGTATCGTAAAATTAGAGGTGAAGCCAATTAATTTGGCGTGCTTACGCAGCATCAGGTTGCCGATATGGTGAAAGGTCCCCCCCCAGATCCCCCGCACATCCCGCTGCAAAAGGGCCTCGACACGGGAAAGCATCTCTTTGGCCGCTTTGTTTGTGAAGGTTACCAATAATATCCTGTCCAGCGGCACCCCCGACTCCACCAGATAAGCCACCCGGTAAGTAACAGTCCTGGTTTTGCCCGATCCAGCTCCGGCAATGACTAGCATTGGGCCACCGCCGGCCGTGACAATCGGCAGCTGCTCCGGCGTCAGTGCCTGGCGATAATCGATTTTTAACTTTCCGGCTACACCAAAGGCCGGTTGTAAAATATATTTTTGTGTCATGAGGAAATCTATTCTAGCACAACTAGAGCAATTCTTCTTTTGGTTCTTTTTTGGCGTCGACAAACTTGATTAGGGCGGGATCTTTGACCCGGTCGATAAACACATGACCTTCGAGATGATCGATTTCATGCTGCAAGACAGTCGCCATCAGCCCCTCGGCCGTCACAACCACCGCTTCGCCGTCCCGGGCCAAGGCTTTGACAACCACCTTGGCCGCCCGTTCCACCGGCGCCTCAACTCCCGGCAGGCAAAGACACCCTTCAACGATTGTTTGTTTCCCTTCTTTACTAACTATCCTGGGATTAACCAACCCGATGGCTCCGGAACCAACATCGGCCACAATCACTCGAATAGATTTGGCAACCTGCGGAGCAGCCAGGCCAACGCCAGGAGCCGCGTGCATTGTTTCGATCATATCATCGATTAGCTTGGCAATCTCCGGAGTCACCCGCTTGACCGCTTTCGCCTTTTTACGCAGGATCGGGTTAGGATAGCGGACGATTTTAAGCATCATTTGAATCAATTATATCACTTTGTGGTTAACTGGCCGCAAGCAGCAGAAATCTTTTTGCCCAAGCTTTGCCGAGTGGTGACATTCACCCGTCGGCGTTTTAATTTCTCATATATTCTTTCCGCATCCCCGCTTGAGAACCTGCCGCCAGCAACCTCGTTGTAAGGAATAATATTGACATGGCTGTCAATCTTTCGGGTGATTTCGGCCAATTCATTGATCGCCTCTGGCCCATCATTGATCCCCTTAAGCAACACATATTCGATGGTCACTCGACGCTTGGTCTTTTGCTGGTAATCGTGGATCGCCCGGACGATACTGGAGATCGAGGGGAGGTTTTTCATGCCGATCAATTCTTTTCGCAAATGGTCAAAAGAAGCGACCAGCGACCAGGCCAAGCGAAGCTGTCCGGTCTCTGTCATCAATTTCTTTATCCCCTCTGTAATGCCGATGGTGGAGATGACAATTTTACGTTTAGCAATATTCTGCCCCAACTCCTGGTTCAGGATACCAATTGCTTTCATGACATTTTTATAATTGAGCAACGGTTCCCCCATGCCCATGAAAACGACGTTGGAAATTTTATGTTTGGTGGCAAAATAATAAATTTGAGACAATATTTCCCCGACAGTCAGATTTCTCTTAAAACCCATTTGCCCGGTAGCACAAAACTGGCAAGCCACCGGACAACCGACCTGGGAAGAGACACAAACCGTATTTCTCTCCCCCTCATATTGCATCAAAACACTTTCAATCACCAGGTTATCAGATAATTTGAAGGCTATTTTTTCAGTCTCCCCCTCATGCTGGTGCTTAATTACCTGCGGCTGGTCAAGCTGATATTTTTCGGCCAAAAGGGCCCGTTCTTCTTTTTTTAAAATAGAAATTTGGTCAATGGTCCCCTTAAGGCCATGATGAATCTGCCGGAAAGTTTCCTTAGCCTTATACTGCGGCAATTGCAGTTGCGCAAATATGTTTAATAATTCTTTGAGGCTTTTCCCTCTTAAGTCATCCATTACTTTATTATACGTGGATTTCATCCCCGATTAAAGTGAAATTATCGGCTATTTTTTGCGATAAATTAAAGATGCGTAAGCAAGTAATAATTATTACCCTTTTTGCCATATTAGGCCTGGTGGCCTTTGCCGGGCGGCTGCATAACCCCACCTTTGGCAAGGATGAAGTCACCCTACTCTATCTCAAACAACGGGTGATGGAGTTTGCCAGCCGCTATCGTAATCAGGATGTCATCGTTGTCAGCAAAAAAGACCATCTCCTGTTTTATTGCCAGAATGGTCAGGTGGTTAAGAATGATTACTGGAATGGTTATCTCTATAGTTTTCCGGTTAAGGTCTCACTGGCTGGTCGGTTTTATCGCACTCCGGAAGGCGAAATGGCCATCGACAGCAAAAACCTCAACAGCCGCTATATCCGATTTCTGCACTTAAGTATCCCCGGGGCATACGGCATTCATAGCGGCCCGACCCACCTGGCTGGTTATTATGAAAACCTGGAAAAATTGGACCCAAATATTGAGGTTGTGACCCAAAAGGACGACACCAGAGGATGCGTCGCAGTGGAAAACCGGGTAATAAAATATCTATTTGCTAAAGTTGATGTCCAAACCCCGGTATTGATTATGCCATGAGGGTATTAAGTACCACTTCGCTCTCCCGAACCTTTGACCAGATTATTCTCCGGGCCTGTGCCGCCAATCCCCCTCGACCATATTTAGGTTGTCCGGCCATTATTGCCATTGACGGGCTCCCTTCAACCGGCAAAAGCACCCTGGCCAGAGAGTTAGCCGCCTACATCAACAATGCCTCTTCGGCCGCCTATTTGCCGATGAAAGCGGTTGTACTTAAAACAGACGATTTCCTGCGTGTCGGACAAAAAACCTTATCCGCTGAAGAACTAACCGCGCTCTCTCCGGAAAAATACTTAAGCGTCAAATTCTGGTACGACATGGAAAAACTGGAGCGGACCCTGCTAAGCCTACGGGCGCTATATCTGGGCGGGGAGGTGACCGTCAAAGGGCTCTATAATCGTGGACAGTTTGATGGGGAAAAGACCTATACCTTCTCGGGCGGCGCAATTAACTTTATAATCCTGGAAGGTGTTTATAGCCTTCACCCTTTGCTGTGCACCGAGCTTTTTAGCGGCGGGATTTTTCTCTGGCGTCCGGAAACAATCCGCCAAGGCCAATTCCAATATAAGGCTCAAACCAGAAGTTATGACCCTGTCACCAGCCCGCTGTTCCATGCCAGGATTACCGCCTGTTACCTTCATTATTTAGAGACAGCAATTGATTATTTTGCCTTTCCCTGGCAGCTGGCAATTTACCAAGATGACCAATTGGAACTGCTGCACCGTTTTCCTGAAGAGCCCGCCAGCCAGATTACTCAAGTCAGGGCTGATTTAAGCCAGGCTGGCTGGGTCAACGTCTAAAGAAATATTTATCCCTGTTGGCGGAACTGGCAGCTGCAGACCCAATGGGTCTACCCCTTTCAGCAAAATCTGAAAGCGCCATTTGCCCCGTGCCCGCGCAATCGTGGCCGGGATCGGGCCCAGGACCGTCCCTTGAATCCCCCGGGCCAAATCTTGCGCAAATTCAAAGCCCGCTTTTTTGCTGGCCGCCTCGACAATAATGCTAATTAGATTGGTAAAAGGTGGGTAAATCATTTCCCGACGCTGTTCGATCTCCTGTTGATAAAACTGTTGATAATCATGTTTCGCCGCGGCTATAATCGCATAATGGCTGGGATTATAGCTCTGAACTATCACCTTCCCGGGAAGATGATGTCGCCCAGCTCGCCCGGCTACCTGGGTGATCAACTGAAAAGTCCTCTCCGCCGCCCGAAAGTCCGGCTGATACAGTGCCCCGTCAGCCGCCACCACCCCAACCAATGTTACCTTGGGCAGGTCCAGTCCTTTGGTGACCATCTGGGTGCCCAGTAAAATATCTGCCTCGCCACGGCTGAATTTGTGAAATATTGCCTCGTGGCTCCCCCGCTGCTTGACCGAATCCTGGTCCACCCGCAATATTCTAGCCTGGGGAAATAATTTATTTATCTCGTCTTCAAGCTTTTGTGTCCCGCCGCCAAAGAACTTTAAAAGCGAGCTCTGACAATTTGGGCAAAGCGGCGGTTGTTTAATCGAATAACCGCAATAATTACAGGCCAAAGCGGCAGCCTGTGAAGAATATATTAACGAGGCGGCACAATGGGGACATTCCAAGGTTTTTCCGCATTCGCGGCACATGACAAAAGTGTAATAACCCCGTTTATTGATAAACAGAACCGCTTGTTCCCCGCGAGCCAGCGTTTCCTGCAGCGAGTCCCGCAATTCCGACGACAGCATGCTGAAGTTTTTTTGTGCCAGCTCACGCCGCATGTCGACAACCGTCACTGGCGGCAGCGGCCGATGGTCGATCCGATGGGAAAGCACCAGCTTGTGATATTTGCCCATGTCGGCCAGGTAATAAGTTTCTACCGCCGGAGTCGCCGAACCAAGCACGACCGGCACGCCAAACTTCTGCGCAACATCCCTGGTGTTATAGCGCGGGCTCATGTCGGATTTATAACTATTTTCGTATTCCTCGTCGATGACAATTAGCCCAAGATTTTTGACCGGCGCAAACAAGGCCAGGCGCGTTCCCAAAACTATCTTTCCTTGCCCTGCCGCCACCCGCCACCAGGCGGCCCGACGTTCTTTTAGCGTCAAATGGCTATGCAACACCACACAATTGTCGCCAAATCTCTCCTGAAAACGTTCAATCAGTTGCGGCGTCATCCCGATTTCCGGCTCCAAGGTTATCGCGCTCTTCCCTTGAAGCAAAAGATGTTCCACCGCCCGCAGATAAACCTCCGTCTTTCCCGACCCCGTCACGCCATGAAGCAAAAATACCTCTGGCCTATTCTCGTCTATTGCCCGGAAGATTGTATTTAAGGCGGCCGTCTGTTCTTGAGTTAATTGGAATTTTGGTGGTTGATAATTGCTTGATATTTGGTTCTTGGTTATTGGCGCTTTGCCTTTAGGGGGAAGAAACAAATTTAGAGCACGGAGGAAAAAGGCATGATAATAATCGGCCAACCAGCGGGCAATACTAACAACATTTGGGCCAAACAAAACCGTTTCATCAACTATTCTAAGGATGGCTTTGATCCCGGGAACACTAGATTCCTCTTTTAGGCCAACAACATAACCCTGGGTGGTCCTTTTTCCAAAAGGGATCTCGACCTTGATGCCGATTTTGACGCTCGGCAACAAAGTGGCTGGAATAGAATAATCATAGGTTTTATCAAGAAATGAGGAGGTTTTGGTTAAAACAACTTCAGCAAACATTCTAGTGACAACTCGAACAAGAACCGCTGCTGCAACTGGCACAGCCTGACTTTGCTGTCTGGCCCGCCACCTCAATTCCGCCACCGAGTCGGGCAAAAGTATTAAAGATTCGTTGCAGCTCGGTGGCCCCGCATTTGGGACATTTTAAATCTGCCGGCTTCCCAGACATGCTATGGCTGGCTTCAAACCTGGCGGCACATTGGCCGCATTTATAATCATAAGATGGCATTTAATATCTCCCTGGCCACAACACTTTTACTGGCTCGGGGCAGCGGCCGCTGTTTCCCCAGCTTATTAATTAAAACCACTTTAGCCGAATCACTCCCGAAAGTGGTAGGATCATTAGCAACTATCAGGTCCAAATCCTTTTCTTTCAGTTTCTTCCTGGCATTGGCGATTAAATTGTCGGTTTCAAGGGCAAAGCCGACAATTGTTTTACCTGCCCGACCAGTAGCGCTGGTTACCCTTTGCAAAATGTCGCTGGTGGGGGTCAGAGCTAATTTGAGTTTCTGATTTGATTTCTTAATTTTTGATTTTGCCGCATGGTACTTATAGTCCGCAACCGCTGCGGCCATGACCACTACGTCAGCTTTTTGCAGGGCGGCCTCCACCGAGGCCAGCATTTGGTCGGCAGTTGCCACCTTGATCGGCTTAAGGTCGAGCGGCGCCGGCAGGTCAACATTGGCCGAGATCAGCGTTACTTCGGCGCCGCGCTCCCGAGCATTAGCCGCAATAGCATAACCCATCTTACCAGAAGAGCGATTGGCAATGAAACGGACCGGATCAATTGTTTCTTGCGTCCCGCCAGCCGTGATTAAGATATGTTTCCCTTTCAGGTCCTGCTTGCTCCCGATCAGGGCGAGCGTCCGCTCTAGAATTTCTTCCGGCTCTGCCATTCGTCCGATATCTTCAACACCGCAAGCCAACTTTCCTTCAACCGGGCCGATACACTCCCAATTCAGGGCTTTTAATTTGCCAACATTTCCCTGCACCAGGGGATTTCGCCACATGTTGCAGTTCATGGCTGGAGCAATAATTTTTGGCGCCTGGCAGGCCATTACAATAGTTGAAAGTGGATCATCGGCCAGGCCATTAGCCAGTTTGCCGATCATATTGGCCGTACAAGGCGCAATAATGACCAAATCCGCTCTATCAGCCAAAGAAATGTGCGGCACCGGCGTATGAATATCTTCTTGAGAAAAGAGGTCATAAACCACCGGATTACCGGTTAGGGTACGAAAAGTCAGCGGCCCAATCAATTTGGTAGCGGCTGCGGTCATTACCACCCAAACATCGGCCCCCCAGGCTTTTAGTCGGGAAACCAGCATAGCCGTTTTATAAGCGGCAATCCCGCCAGTTACACCAACAATGATAGTTTTCCCTTTTAACATAACTCTCCTGAAAGGCAAAATGGAACCGCAACTTTGTTGCCGGTTCCATTGGTTGCTATTGGCCGCTGATTATTTCTTTTTTTCTTTTTTTCGGACAGGAGCGGCGGCCTTTTTACCTTTAGCCAACCTCACCAGCGCAGACGGCCGGGAATCTTCGTCATCCAAAGTGGGGAGGATAATTTCCTTGGCCTTGCTCTCCGGCCCGGTCAGAACCTTGATACCAATTTTACCGCCGGCAATCTCCCTTAGGGCGGTGATCACCGGGTTGGTGGGATCAAAATTGTCGATATACGGCAGGGAACCGTCCGCCACCTGTTTAGCCCGGCTGGCCGCGGCGTTGACCAATAAAAATTTGTTTTTTGCCTTGCTTAATAAGTTATCAATATTTATTTCGTTCAATTTAACAACGTCCTTTCTTTTTCAACATTAATAATCGCTTTTATCTTCTCGGCTGCTGACTCGACCTTGTCATTAACCACGATATAATCGTATTTTTCCATCACCTGCAGCTCGGCAATTGCCGCCCGCAGGCGATAATTAACCAGCTCG
>MEUF01000033.1:3804-14552 GCA_001771615.1 candidate division WOR-1 bacterium RIFOXYB2_FULL_48_7 | reverse complement strand
ATAACAACAATTTCCGGATTAAAGATGTTCACCAGATTGGCTATGCCAATTGCCAAATAGTGGGCGGTCTCATCGATAACCTTTAGTGCTTTCTTGTCTCCCTGACGGGCAGCCAGCTCAACCGAAATGGCGTCCATGCCAGCCCGGCGCCTGATAGCAGTGCCCGAAGCCATGGCTTCGAAGCAGCCAATATTCCCGCAACCGCAGGGGTAGCCATGAGGGTCAATGATCATATGGCCAAATTCACCCGCCGCGCCGATGGCGCCGCGATAAAGCTGGCGATTGATGATAATGCCGCCGCCAATGCCTGTCGAGACTGTAATGTAAATAAAGTTTTGGGCGTTTTTCCCGGCACCAAAATAGGCCTCTGCCAGGGCGGCGCAGTTGGCGTCGTTATCTAAAAAGACCGGGACTTTAAATTCTTTTTCCAGGATTTTTTTCAGGTTGACTTTTTTCCAGCCGGGGAGGTTGGGGGGTTCGATAACAATTCCCTGATCATAAAGGATCGGGCCGGGGACGCCGATGCCGATTTTACTGACCTTGCGGCGTTGGCCGCGGATCAGGGTATCAATGGCTTTTTTGATGTTTTCGATGACATGTTTTTGCCCTTTTTGGGCCTCGGTCGGAATATTGACGTCAGTGATGATCTTCCCTTCCTGGGTGGCAATCACTGCCGCAATTTTTGTCCCGCCCAAATCAACACCAATAACCATAAGTTACCGTCCATTATACACAAGTTGATGATGTGGGGCAAACAGTATCAATTGTTTTTGATGCAAGTTTTCTAATTGGGAGAACGATAATATTTGTGAGGGCGGACGCATTGCCCTCGTCATCTGCTGAGGGGAAAACCTCATTAAAAAGTCAAAAAGCGATTAAAGGGGCTTGTTAGCAGATGACAAGCCCCATTTTTATTTAGGAGGGAACATCAAGAGAATGTCAAAAAAATTGGTAATCTGTGTGTTTATGGCTCTATTATGCTCAATATCGGCGTATGGGGCGGTTTACACTGATGGGGTATACCATATACCTCAATCTGGCCAGATTGTTACCAGCGCTCAAACTACTCAACCTCAACCAGTGGTAGCCCAAATCGAATCGCAACAACATGACAATATAGTGGAATCCATTTTTGGTGGTTTTGCAACCAATGCTAATATAGATGTTAATACCAATCAAGTAGAAAACAAGGCGATTGACGCGGTGGCTGTTACCGCTTCGGTCAATGCGGTCAAAGGCCCAGTCTACATTCAATATTCACACTCCAGGACCTATTCCAGGAGTGTTGATCCAATCTATTCAGCCAGCACCGATTTTTCCGGTCAAGTTAATAATCGGATCTGTGTTGGGGTTAGTTTTTCTCCAGAACAAACAATTGTACCAACCAATGTTGCAGCCACGCAAAAGGCAGAGGTTGTTGCCTCTGTTGCCACCCCTGTGGCTAGTGGTAATACGCTGGCAGGTAGTGCCGTAAATTAGCTTGTTTATCGTCCAATGGGTAGTATAATTATCTAGGATTCAATAATAGGGGGGGGTTATGAGAAAAATTGCTGGTTTGCTGGTTGTTTTGTTTCTTTTTTCTTTTATTGCTTTGGCTGCTCAGGCTGTCCCTAAAGTTGAAAAAAATATTGTTGTTAAAAAATCGCCCTTTGACTATGATTTGATAGTGACAGTTACGGCTGCCGATAATCAGGTTGCAAAGTATCTTCCAGTAAGAATATTTATTGAAGATAAATCTTATAAATTATGCTTAGAAGATCATTATGGTAATGCGTTTGTTCAAGTTGTTAGCGTTTCAGGAGATACTAGTGGTTTGACTAGTAGTAATAATATTATGTTTATCCCAGGAAAAGCTATTAAAACAATTAACGTTAAGATTGGTTGGAAAGGCAAGGTCAAGACGGGGATGGAGAAGATGGTGGCTCCGCAAGTACCCATGGACGCGGTCGTTGACGGGCAAATTACTTCATTACCATATTCGCTTTATGGAGTAACGGGTTACACGAGTGCGGCGGATAAGATGTTACAAATGAAAAAGGAAATTTCGCCAAAAGTTGACTAATTTTGTTTGAGATTTTAGGTTATCAAACCCCCGGCTAACCCCGGGGGTTTTTCTTTCTTGACATCATTCCTCCCCCCATGGTATTATTAGCACTCACGCATAATGAGTGCTAATAATCATAATATAAAGGGGGGTGAATCATAGTATGGGTAACAAGAAATTGACACCGATTGGTGATCGGGTGGTTGTCAAGCCAGATCCAGAGGAACAAAAAACCAAGTCAGGCCTTGTTTTGCCGGATTCGGCCAAAGAAAAACCGTCTGAAGGGACAGTGGTGGCCGTGGGCTCGGGACGGGTTTTCGACAACGGACAAAAAGTCGCGTGTGAAGTTAAAATAGGTGACAAGATCATCTACAGTAAATACGGCGGCTCTGAAGTCAAAATAGAGGACGAGGAATTTATTATCCTCGCCGAAAGAGACATTTTAGCAATTAAAGGATAGGAGGTGGAATAGTATATGGCAGCAAAGGAAATTATGTTTGGCGATGAGGCCTGGCGGAAGCTCGAAAAAGGGGTTTCCAAAGTGGCCCGCGCCGTTATGGCAACACTCGGCCCGCGTGGCCGCAATGTTGTTCTGGAAAAAAAGTGGGGCTCACCGACCATCACCAATGATGGCGTGACCATCGCTAAGGAGATTGATCTCCAGGACCCATATGAAAATATGGGGGCCCAATTATTAAAAGAGGTGGCCAGCAAGACCAATGATATCGCTGGTGACGGGACGACAACCGCCACAGTATTGGGCCATATCATTTTCCGCGAGGGCCTCAAGAATGTTGTCTCTGGAGTTAACCCGATGGCGCTTAAGCGCGGCATCCAGTTAGCCGTGGAAACCGCTGTAGCCGAGCTTAAAAAGCTGGCCCGGCCGGTTGAAACCAAAGAGGCCATTGCCCAAGTCGCGACTATTTCAGCCAACAATGACACTGAAATCGGCAAATTAATTGCCGATGCCATGGAAAAAGTTGGTAAAGACGGGGTTATTACCGTTGAAGAGTCCAAAGGGATTGAAACCACTTTGGAAGTGGTCGAAGGGATGCAGTTTGATAAAGGCTATGCCTCTCCTTACATGGTCACCGACCGTGAAAGGATGGAGTGCGTACTGGAAGACTGTTTCTTGCTGATCACCGATAAGAAAATCAGCGCGGTCAAGGATATCCTGCCGGCTTTGGAAAAAGTCGTTCAGGCTGGTAAGCCGCTCTTGATTTTGGCTGATGAAATCGAAGGTGAAGCTTTGGCTACCTTAGTCGTTAATAAGCTGCGCGGGACCATCAATGCCGTAGCCGTCAAGGCTCCTGGTTTTGGTGATCGGAGAAAGGCGATGTTGGAAGATATCGCTATTCTGACCGGCGGCGAAGTGGTGGCTGAAGAAAAAGGGCTGACCCTGGAAAATGTCGAAGAAGCCTGGCTCGGTAAAGCCAAGAAGATCGTGGTCCGCAAAGAAGACACCACCATCATTGAAGGCGCCGGGACCCAGAAAGCGGTTGCTGATCGGGTTGCCCAGATCAAGAAAGAGATCGAGGGTTCCGATTCTTCTTATGACAAAGAAAAACTCCAAGAAAGACTGGCCAAGCTTTCCGGCGGCGTTGCCGTTGTCAAAGCCGGGGCCGCGACCGAAACCGAACTCAAAGAGAAAAAACATCGCATTGAAGATGCTCTCTCGGCGACTCGGGCGGCGGTTGAAGAAGGGATCATTTCCGGTGGAGGCTCGGCCTTTATCCACATCTTGCCCGCCCTGGAAAAACTCCAGGCTGGGACAGCTGGCGATGAAAAGGTTGGTGTGGCCATCGTTCTCAAGTCCCTGGAAGAGCCTCTCCGTCAAATTGCCAACAATGGCGGGATGGAAGGTTCGGTAGTTGTCGAACGGGTGAAAAAAGAAAAGGCTGGGATCGGTTTTGATGCTCAAAAATTTGAGTATACCGATATGTTTAAAGCCGGTATCGTTGACCCGTTAAAGGTTACTCGTTCTGCGCTCCAGAATGCCGCTTCGATTGCTTCTCTGCTTTTAACTACCGAAGTTTTGGTAGCCGAAAGGCCGGATGAAGAAAAAAAGATGCCGGCAATGCCGGGCGGTGGAATGGGCGGCATGGAAGGGATGATGTAGTTTAGAGGGTATCAGGGTATCAGGTTATCCGGATATCAGAAAAAGGTAAAGAAGGCCCTGTTCCGAAAGGACAGGGCCTCTTTCTTTAAGGTAAGGTTGACACATGTATAAGCGGTTGTTATAATCATTAAGAAGTTAATAATTTTACTCGATAAGTGGGCCAAAATCCCACTTTTACACTTAATGGGGGTTTTTATGAAAATTGCGCACTTTCAAGAGATGTTAGAAGAGATCCAGCGCGAACGGGGGATCTCCAAAGAAGGCTTAGTCAGCGCCATCAAGGCTTCACTTTTATCAGCGGCCAAGAAACGATTCAAAGAAGAAGATATCCTCGAAGTCAGGATCTCTGATGATGGCCTGGTGACCATTCATAAATTATTCGAAGATGGGCGGGAAGAAGATATCACCCCAGAAGATTTTGGCCGCTTTGCCGCCCAAACAGCCAAGCAGGTTATTATTCAACGTTTGCGCGAAGCTGAAAAAGAAGAATCATTCGATGAGTTTGCCAAACGCCAGGGAGAAATTGTCACCGGAACTGTTCAGCGTCGTGAATACGGTGGCTACCTGGTCAATCTTGGCCGGCTAGAAACAATCCTGTCTCCTGCGGATTCGATCCCTGGTGAGTTCTTTCGTGAAAAGGACAAGGTCCGCTTTTATGTGGTTGAAACCAGAAAATCACCCAAAGGGCCAATGGTTGTCATTTCGCGTTCCCATCCCAATCTGGTGCGTAAATTATTTGAAATGGAGATCCCGGAAATTAAAGATGGGGTCCTGGAAATTAAAGGCATCGCCCGGGAACCAGGCAAAAGGAGCAAAATTGCCATTTTCTCCAATGATCCCAATATTGGGGCGGTGGGGACCTGCGTAGGCCACATGGGACAGCGCATTCAGAACATTGTTCGGGAGTTGGGGGCGGAAAGGATCGATATCGTTGAATGGAGCCAGGACCAGAAAAAATATATCGCCAATTCCTTGAGCCCAGCCAAAGTGAACAAGATCATTTTAGACGAGACGGAAAAAAATGCCAAGGTTTGGGTCGATGAAAAAGAGCTTTCTTTGGCGATCGGCAAAGAGGGACAAAATGTCCGCCTGGCGGTTAAACTGACCGGTTGGAAGATTGACCTGCTCTCTGACGAACGGGCGGGAAAAACAGAGCTGAAAAAGAGTAAAATGAAGGTGCATGAACTGGCCAAGGAGCTAAGCCTGGCCAGTAATGATCTGATCAATAAATTGAGGGAAATGGGCTATTCTGTTAAAGCGGCCAATTCTTCTGTCCCTGAAGAAGCGGTTGAAAAACTATTGCCAGCCAAACAGGATGAGTCAACAGAGGAGACCAATGCCCAAAACAGCTGCGACGAATAAAGATAAACCAAAAAAAGAGACGGCAAAAAAACCGGCCAAAGCGGCTGCCAAAAAGGTTGCGGCTGTCGCCAAGATCAAGGTCAGCGATTTAGCTAAAGAGCTTAATTTGACAGCCAAAGATTTGTTGGGCCAATTGAAGGGGTTGGGAGTTGCTGCCAAGACTGCTTCCTCGGCTGTCGATGAAGAAACGGCCAAAATTATCAGGGAACTAAAATCAGAACCTCCGGCCAAAGCTGAGCCCCCAAAAGAGCCACAGGTTGAACCGGTCAAGGCTCCTGAACCACCACCACCACCACCGGCCCCGCCCGCTAAACCGGTTGTTACACCGCCAAAAAGCCAGGCCTTGCTACTCGAGGCAGAGGAAATTACTGTTAAGGACTTGGCAGAAAAGCTTAACGTTAAATCATCAGAATTGATCAAAGAATTGATGAAAAAAGGGTTGCTGGTCACTATTAACCAGCGGATTGCGGCCGAAGTGGCAAAAGAGGTTGGCAGTGCACTGGGTAAAGAAATCGTTCTAAAAACTGTTGATGTCTCTGATGCGGCAGTTGGGCATCAGCTTAATATTGAAAAACGAGCCTTACGTCCACCAGTGGTGACCGTTATGGGCCATGTTGATCACGGTAAAACAAAACTGCTTGATGCCATCCGCCAGACCAGGGTGGCTGAAAAAGAAGCCGGCGGAATTACCCAACATATTGGGGCTTATCAGGTCAATGTCCATGGGCGAAAAGTAACATTTTTGGATACCCCCGGTCATGAAGCCTTTACCGCTTTGCGTGCCCGCGGGGCCAGTGTGACTGATATTGTCATTCTGGTTGTCGCGGCTGATGACGGGGTTAAACCGCAAACGATTGAAGCGATTAACCATGCCAAGGCCGCCGGTGTCTCGATCATTGTGGCGATTAACAAAGTTGACAAACCCGAAGCCAATCCGGACCGGGTCAAAACCCAATTGTCAGAGCTCGGCTTAGCTCCCGAAGACTGGGGTGGCCAGACAGTGACGGTCCCGGTCTCTGCCAAGCAACAGACAGGGATCAAAGAGCTGCTAGAAATGGTCCTGCTGGTCGCCGATATACATGAGCTTAAAGCTGACCCCGACGCAATCCCGATGGGGATTGTGATTGAATCCCGCCTCGACAAAGGACGTGGCCCGGTTGCGTCAGTCCTGGTGAAGAACGGGACGCTTAAAATTGGAGATGTTTTTGCCTGCGGCTCAACTTATGGCAAGGTTCGGGCCCTTTTTACCGACACCGGAGCCCGTCTGGAAAAAGCTGGCCCCTCTATGCCGGTGGAGGTCCTTGGTTTTGTCGATGTCCCAGCCTCCGGCGACCTGCTGCAGGGGATGACCACCGAAAAAGAGGCGCGCGACCTGGCTGAAAAACGCCGGGAGCTGGAAGCAAAAACTTTGCGCGGCAAAGCTGTTTCACTGGAAGATTTTTCCAAACATGTCAAAGAGGGAGAGGGCAAAGATTTAACCTTGGTCGTCAAGGGTGATGTTCAGGGCTCGGTTGATGCCATTGTTAAATCGTTGAACGACCTGACGGTCGGTAATATTGGTGTTCACATCATCCATTCCGGCGTGGGGATGATAAACGAATCAGATATCATGCTGGCAAAAGCTTCTACCGCCATCATTGTGGGTTTCAATGTCAGTTTTGAGGGCGGGGCGGAAAACTACAGCCAGACTGAAGGGGTTGAAGTCAGGAAATACAATATTATTTATAAACTGATTGACGATGTTAAATTGGCCATGGAAGGCTTGCTCGAGCCGGTTTATGAAGAGGTGATTGTCGGCCATGCCGAGGTGCGGAATTTGTTCCGTTTTTCCAAGGTTGGGGCAATAGCCGGCTGCTTTGTAACTGACGGCAAAATGCAGCGGGGTGTCGGGATGCGCATCTTCCGGGATAAGGCCAAAATCTATGAAGGGAAACTTGAGTCCCTCAAGCGTTTCAAAGAAGATGTAAAGGCTGTTGAGTCAAATTATGAATGCGGTATCGCTATCCAGGGTTATGAAGATTTTAAGGTCGGCGATATCATTGAAGCTTTTGAAGTCAGAGAAAAATCGAGGGGATGAGCACTAGGCAAGATAGGTTGGGCGAGTTAATCCGTCAGGAGGTCTCCTCCATCTTGCGCGCTCGAGTCTCCGACCCGCGGATCGGTTTTGTCAGCCTCACCAAAGTCAAGATTTCCCCCGATTTGGCCGATGCGTCGATTTATGTCAGCATTTATGGCGATGAACAGACGAAACGTGATTCGTTGGCTGGCTTGGCTTCGGCTACCAATTTTATCCGTGGCGAGTTAGGAGAACGAATTGAATTTAGGCTTGTGCCCCAGCTCCGCTTTATCCGTGACGATTCGCTCGAAAAAGGGAGCCAGGTCATAAACCTCATCAATAAACTTAAAACCAATGATAAAAACAGCCGAACAAATAAAAGAGCTCCTAAAAAAAAGTAGCCGCGCCATCATTTGCGCCCACGTCGATCCGGACGGGGATGCTATCGGTTCTATGCTGGCGCTGGGGATGGTTTGTAACAAGCTTGGCCTGGAGACCGTTTATTATTGTGCCGATAACTTGCCAAAAATCTACCGCTTTTTACCGCACGCTGGGGAGATCACCCGGGAACTGCCTGACGGACAGTTTGATGTTGTCTTAACCGTGGATTCTTCGGACCTTAGTCGGATTGGCAACAAGATTGACCTAAGAAAATTAGCCAAAGTAGTTGTCAATATCGACCATCACCCTGATAATACGCACTTTGGCGATATCAATTATGTGCAAAAAGCTTCATCGGCAGCGGAATTGGTCTTTGACCTGGCCCAGGCTTGGCTGGTCGGCCTTGATAAGGCTATGGCCGATTGTCTATATACCGCGATGATTACTGATACAGGCAACTTTCGCTACGAAAATACCACCATTAAGACCTTCCAGATTGCCGGCGAATTGCTAAAAGCTGGGGTCAGCACGCACGAGATTTCCACCAAGATTTACGATACCAAAACCCTCCCATCGATCAAGATTTCCGCCCGGGCCCTGGCCGGACTGCAGATCTCACCTGATAAAAAAATTGCCTGGGCTTATGTGACAGAAGAAATGATGCGTGAAACCAAGGCCGAGGGAGAGGATCTGATCGGCATTGTCGACCGCTTGCGCTCGATTGAGGGGGTCGAGGTGGCAGTGTTTTTCCGCGAGAAAGCCGGCGAGATAAAAATCAATTTCCGTTCCAAGGAACGGGTCAACGTTTGTGAACTGGCAAAGCGTTTCCAGGGGGGCGGACATTTTAAGGCGGCTGGGGCGGTGGTCAAAGGCGAACTGATTAAAGTCATTGATCAAGTTATCGGTGAAACAACCAGGGTAGTATAATCATGGATGGCATCATAATAGTAAATAAACCGCAGGGCTGGACCTCGTTTGATGTTGTCGCCAAGATCCGCTCACTGACAAAAGTCAAAAAAGTCGGCCACTCCGGCACGCTTGATCCAATTGCCACCGGCGTCCTACCGGTCTTTTTGGGCCGGGCTACTAAATTTATTAAGTACTTTATGGAAGGGGACAAAGGCTACGAGACAGAAATGGTTTTGGGCGCGAGAACGGATTCGGGAGACTCCACGGGAAAATTTCAAACTTCTAACCTCAAACCTCAAAACGAAATAATAATTCCCAATTTCCAAACGGTAAAAAAAGCGCTGGAGAAATATCGGGGAGAAATTGAGCAGACGCCGCCGATGTTTTCAGCGGTCAAGGTCAACGGGCAACGTTTATATGAACTGGCTCGAAAAGGGATTGAGGTTGAACGTAAACCGCGACGGATAAATATTTATAAGCTGGAAATCACCAGTTCTGAAGCGGAACTGGTTGATTCGCGGCGTGTCGAATTCTATGTTGAATGCTCCAAAGGGACCTATGTGCGGCAGTTGGTCATGGACATAGGTGACGATTTGGGTTGCGGCGCGTATTTGACCAAGATCAGCCGGGTTTATTCCCATCCCTTTCGCTTATCGCAGGCCCATGACCTGGAAGCAATCATCACCTTGCAGAAAATTGGCCAGCTAGCGTCGATAGTCATTGATCCTTATGAAGTGTTGCAGGCGATGGGGAAAAAGCCGGCATGAATGCAAAAGAGCTGGCCAATAAACTGCGGCAGCAGATTCGTCACCATGACCACCTTTATTATGTTGAAGACAAGCCGGAAATCTCTGACCATGAATACGATCAACTCTATCGTCAGCTGGTTGGGCTGGAAACAGCGCATCCCGAACTGATTACTGCTGATTCGCCGACGCAACGGGTGGGTGGGGTGCCGCTTAAAGCTTTTAAAACGGTCACGCACAAAACCCCGCTGCTTTCGCTTGATAATTGCTTTGACCATGATGAACTGCTGGCTTTTGATAAGCGGGTCAGACAGGCCTTGGGTACGCAGCAGGTGGAATATGTTGCTGAGCTGAAAATTGACGGTTTGGCGGTCGCCCTGATTTATAAGCAGGGCAGGTTTTCCCTTGGCTCAACCAGGGGTGATGGGGTGCACGGGGAAGATATCACCCAAAATTTGAAAACGATCAAAGCCATCCCCTTAGTTTTGCCCGAGGAGTTGGATTTGGAGGTGCGGGGCGAGGTCTACCTCCCATATGCCGAGTTTGTCCGCTTAAATGAAGAACGTTTGGCCAATGATGAAGCGATCTTTGCCAACCCGCGCAACGCAGCGGCCGGATCGTTAAGACAGCTGGATCCGAAAGTCGCTGCCTCCCGGCCGCTCGATATTTTCATTTATTACGGGATCGTGGCCGGGCAGCACAAACACTTCGAATTGTTGCATTATCTTAAGACCCTGGGCTTTAAAATTAATCCCAATATCAAGGTCTGCCAGGGCATTGATGAGGTGATTAAATATATCACGCTCTGGTCAAAACAACGGGAAAAACTTGACTACGAAATCGATGGCTTGGTCATAAAGGTCAACGAGCTCTCACAACAGGACAAATTGGGCTTTACCGCCCGGGCACCACGTTGGGCCATCGCTTATAAATATCCCCCAATGCAAGCGACAACAATAATAGAAAACATTTCTGTTCAGGTTGGCCGGACCGGAGCCCTAACCCCGGTTGCCCATTTAAAACCGGTCCATTTAGCCGGCGTGGTCGTCAAAAGGGCGACTTTGCACAATGAAGATGAAATCCACCGCAAAGGGATTAAGATCGGTGACCAGGTCAAGGTCCAGCGGGCGG
>MEUF01000033.1:0-3744 GCA_001771615.1 candidate division WOR-1 bacterium RIFOXYB2_FULL_48_7 | reverse complement strand
TTACCACCCGTGAGGCGATGGATATTGTCCATGTCGGGCCTGCCCTGGTTGAGCAGCTGGTTGAAGCTAAATTAATTAAAGATGCTGCAGATATATATTCATTAACTAAATCGGATATAAAAAAGCTGGAAAGGATGGCCGATAAATCCGCCCAAAATGTCATCGACTCTATCAAGGCCAGTCTTGATCGGCCCCTTGAGCGGGTCATTTTTTCGTTGGGCATCAGGCTGGTCGGTAAACGGACGGCGCAATTATTGGCCGATCATTACAATTCTCTTGATAAATTGGCGGCCGCCACAGAAGGCGAACTGGCAAAAATTCATGAGATTGGGCCAAAGGTGGCTGATGGGATTGTCACGTTTTTCAGGCAAAAGGCTAATCAGCAACTGATCGAAAAATTAAAAATCGCTGGGGTAAACACAAAACTGGCTACTGCCAGAGGCCCACAGCCTTTGGCCGGTAAGACCTTTGTCTTTACCGGTGGGTTAGAGCATTTTACCCGCCCATCAGCCGAGGAACTGGTCAGGCGGTTGGGCGGGAGCGCCAGCTCGGCTGTTTCAAAACAGACAGATTATGTGGTAGCGGGGAATGAGCCGGGAACCAAGTATGATAAAGCGCTAAAGCTGGGGCTAAAGATCATCAGCGAAGCCGAATTTGAGAAGTTATGTCAACAAAAATCAGTGAAGTAAAAAATCTCCTGGAAAAAAGGGCGGCCAGGCGCCGGGCGGGCTTGTTTGTCGTTGAAGGGCCGCACCTAATTGAAGAAGCTTGCGAGTACCTGGAATACATTGTGTATTGCGAAAAGCTCCCCATTGTCAAAGAGTTGCTGGACAAAGGTTTTCCGGCGATAAAAGTGTCCAGGGAACAATTTGCTGATCTTTCCCAAGTAGAAACACCGCAGGGGGTGCTGGGCGTGGCTAGGCAGGTTGATGTGCCGCTGACTTCGCTTCAGCTTGCCACTGGTCACTGGCTATTAATTTATTGCCTGGGTATCCAGGACCCGGGTAATTTGGGGACGATTATCCGTTCGGCTGATGCCCTGGGGGCTGGAGGGATAATTTTATCCAAAGGGACGGTTGACCTGTATAACCCGAAAGTTGTCAGGGCGACCCAAGGCTCGCTTTTCCACTTGCCGTTAGTCATTGTAGAAAACGATTCCCAGGCGCTGGCCGCCCTGAAAAATCACCAGGTTAAGATCCTGGCGGCAACTTTACGTAATGCCAAAGACATTACCGCAATAGATTTGCGGCCTTCGGTTGCAATCGTTCTGGGGAATGAGGGCGCTGGCTTGCCGGATGAGATCGTTACGCTGGCGGACGAGAAAATAAAAATTCCCATGCCGGGTGGGGCGGAATCGCTCAATGTTGGCATGGCCGCAACTGTGATGCTTTATGAGGCGCTCAGGCAGCGGATCTGATAAAATAATCAAAGGTCATGCCCTAGGTTAATAGAACCATCCAGGCCAGAGAGGATGGTTTTTTTGTACTGTGAAATAGGTAATCAGCTCTTTGAGCGGCCGCTGAAAATTATTCAGACCAAACGTTTGTCCGAATTGGCGGCTTGTTTTGAACAGATGGAAAAGGCCAGCGCCAGCGGGCATTACCTGGCCGGCTGGCTATCATATGAAGCCGGCTATGCTTTTGAACCGAAACTTATTCGCCGGACAAATTTTGATTTCCCCTTACTGCAATTTGGCGTGTACCCTGCTGCCGGAAAAGTCAAAAAAAGTAAAATGCTTCGACCGCTGCCGCTTGTTGGCTGTTTCAATCTTGGCCCGGAACAATATCAAGAAAAGATTGGGCGGATCCAGGAATATATTGTTGCCGGCGAGACTTATCAAATCACTTTTTGCCTCAAGCAAAAATTTGCTTATGAAGGGAATCCCAAGCTGCTTTACCGGCAGCTGCTGGATTTCCAACCGGTACCTTATCCAGCTTTTATAGAAACTGACGATCTGACCATTCTCTCTTTTTCCCCTGAATTGTTTTTTGAAAAACAGGGAGAGAAAATTACGGTCAAACCGATGAAGGGAACGTTATTCCGTGATAATTCATGGCTTAACGCCCTCCTGGGTGGTTGGCAGTTGCATTATGATGCCAAGAACAGGGCGGAAAATGTGATGATTGCCGATTTGTTGCGCAATGACCTGGGGAAAATATGCCACTATGGGTCAGTCCAGACCCCAAAACTGTTTGAAGTCGCCCGCTATAGGACTGTTTATCAGATGACGTCGACTGTCCAGGGCAGATTGTATCAGGCGGACATGCCGTATTACGAAATCTTTCGCGCTCTTTTTCCCTCGGGATCCGTAACCGGGGCTCCCAAGCTTCGGGCCATGCAGATTATCCGTGAACTGGAAAACGAAGAGCGGCGGATCTATACCGGGGCAATTGGTTTCATAACCCCCCAAAGGGAAATGCGCTTTAATGTCCCCATTCGCACAATATTATTGCAAGGCCGGGAGGGGGAGATGGGGGTAGGGGGCGGGATAACCCATTATTCAACCCCACAAGGCGAATACGAGGAATGCCAGATCAAAGCTCGTTTTTTGCAAGCGGCTTTGTGATATAATAAACACAATTTCATGGAAGAAAAAGTCAGACAGATCAGGGAACAAGCCATAAAGGTTATCCACGAATCACAGAGCTTAGCCTCTTTAGATGAAGCCCGCATCCGTTACCTGGGGAAAAAAAGCGCCCTGCTTGAACTTTTAAAAAGCCTTGGTACCCTTCCATCCGAAGAACGGCCGAAGATCGGTTCGCTGGTCAACGAAGCCAAAGAGGCGATTGAACAGGCGCTGCGCAGCCGTAAAATTGTCCTGATGGGGATTGAACAAAAACAGCGGATCGCGGCCGAAAAAATCGATGTAACCTTGCCGGGTAAAGGGATTCGGCGGGGTAGTTCCCATCCCCTGACACAAGTCATGGCCGAAGCCAAAGATATATTTCTCCGCCTTGGCTTTGAAATCGCCGAAGGCCCGGAAATCGAAACTGAATATTATAATTTTGACGGGCTAAATATTTTACCGCATCATCCCTCTAGGGATATGTGGTCAACCTTTTTTATCAAGGATGATGTGCTTTTACGGACACACACTTCACCAGTCCAGATCAGGGTGATGGAAAAACATAAGCCGCCGCTGGCCATTATTGCTCCGGGCAGGGTGTATCGCTGCGATTCCGATGCCACCCACTCGCCGGTTTTTCACCAGTTGGAAGGGTTCCTGGTTGATAACAAAGTTACCTTTGGAGACTTGAAAGGGGTATTGACTGATTTTCTCCGCCAGATGTTCGGCCAGGAGAAGCCGGTCCGTTTCCGGCCAAGTTATTTCCCGTTTACTGAACCGTCAGCTGAAGTTGATGTGGCTTGCGTCCTTTGTAACGGCAAGGGTTGCCGGTTATGCAAGGAGACGGGCTGGTTAGAAATACTTGGTTCCGGGATGATTGATCCCAATGTTTTCAAGGCTGTTGGCTATGATGCGGAAAAGGTCAGCGGTTTTGCTTTTGGGATGGGGATTGACCGGATAGCCATGTTGAAATATGGCATCGATAATATCAGGCTCCTGTATGAAAATGATTTGAGATTCTTGGAGCAATTTTAATGCGTGTACCAATCGAATGGTTAAAGGAATTAGTCAGTTTTCGGGCCGGGCCCGACCAACTGGCCCAGCTATTGACGATGGCCGGGTTAGAAACAGTGCTGCTGCCTGACGATATCCTTGATGTTGATGTTTTGCCTAATCGG
>MEUF01000032.1 GCA_001771615.1 candidate division WOR-1 bacterium RIFOXYB2_FULL_48_7 | reverse complement strand
TGGTTGACCGGCGGCACCTCTGGCGCCAAAGGGAAATTTGTCATTGCCAGCGGAGCAACGGTTTATTGTGATTTCCCTATGCCGGGCAGGTTTGTTGATAATAACAGTTATGATAATAAAGATCCGTTTTATTTAGTATTACCAACCCCGATTAAAATCCCTTCAAGCGCAGTTAATGGTTTGACCTTGAGTTGGACGCCTGATGGCACCGACTCCGCCACAACCTACAGGTTTAGCATTCAATACTTGGAATTGTAATTTTAAATCCGCCTTCACGGGCTCTCATGGGCCTTTGTGGGTCTTCTTCAACCCTTATCGCGTTTTTCTCCTCAAGAAATCCCCCTATTGACTCGATAATAAATAGTGTATAATAGTCTGCAGGGCTTCGTGTCGGCCGGCTTAAAATCGTCACGCTTTTTAGCGGAACGAGACTTAAGAATGAAGCAAAAAATATATTTATTATTAGTCCTAATTTTCTCTCTCTGGCTATCCCTTCCGGCCTCGGCTGTAGTTACACTTGATGCCGCCATCATCTCTTCCGGCGGAGCGCTCAATCTCCAGGGGGGCGGCTACACGCTTCACGACCTCAAAGGCCAGCCAGTTATCGGCAGTTCCACCAGCAGCGGGCTAACCCTCGATTTGGGCGGGATTTATGTTTTGACGGCAGGCGGCATTGTTACCGAACCAGGGGTTCCCTATGGCACAGTCCCCCTGACAATTACTCGGGATGGCGCAAATATTGTCCTATCCTGGGACGCCAAATATGTTAATCCAACTATTTATTTCATGACCGGCAATGGCACCGGACAATTTTTTAATATTTATAGCATTCCTCCGGTTGTCCCCACCCCCTGGAAAATTGCCTATTCCAACGGGAGCCCGGCGAACGGGTTTACCTTTTCCAACAACAAACTTTATCATCCAAGCCAGGTTGGCCAGGGTGAATCGGAAGCCTATTATAAAGGGCTGCAAAACGGGGTGTCTGTGACAGCCCTTTCCCCCGATGTTCCTCAAAAAACTATTTTTGAAACCGTTCCAGCCGTTGGAAAACTTAACCTTGAAACAGCCGGCGCCGCTAGCGGCAAATGGAGCTTTATCTCCAGTCCCTTGACTAATAGCTCCTATGACAATATGTTCGGGACAGACTTTTCAAATGGCGATCAAATCTGGATATGGAACGATGCTGAACAAAAATTCCTGGCGCCAATAAGTTTTAGCGCCGGCACCTGGGGAACAGGAACAATTACCCGAGGTAAAGGTTACTTGCTTAACCTCAAAAATCCCACAATTACCACCTCAACAATTATTGGCCAGGTCAATTTATCAGCCTCCAGCAGACCGATCTCGGTTAAAGCAGGGACCCCATCAATCGGATGGAATTTAATTGGTAACCCCTTCCCCATTGCCAGCAATATGGAAGGGCTGACAACCGGGTTAAGCGGTGTCGGCGATTCTTTGTGGCAATGGGATACGGCTAATCAAAAATTCCTGGCGCCAGCTTCATTTAACGGGACCGCCTGGCCTGCTAACACAGTTCTATCAGCTGGGCGAGGATATGGCTACAACCGTTTAGGCGCCACCGGGTTTGACTGGACTATCCCAGGGAAAAATTAATGACCAAACAGGAGGAAAAAATGATGCGACAAAATAAACATAATCAAAGGGGGCGATTCTTACCGTATCTCGTTGTTGGCCTGCTGCTGACAACCGCTTTATCTGACGTTGCTTTTGGCTATGCGGCAATTGTTAAGGTCCCCAAAACTCAAATCAGCGGCGCCACAATCTCCCTTTTTGGCACAAAGCCCAGTCAGACAACTACTACCGGTAAATTAGTCGAAGGAGCCGCCGCCGGCAATTATACCGTGGATTCCACTAGCGACCCGCAATACACCATCTATAACGTTTATGATGCGCCAGCGGCTTTGACCTATTTTCTAGCCGATAAAGGGACAACTTACAGCATTTTTGCCGCTTCCGGCGGGACAACCGTGCCAATTACTACCACTTTTACCCTTTTCAATTATTACAAAAAAGGACAACCGGATGCACCAACCGGCCTGGTTGCCGTTGCCGGGTTTGAGACCGCCAAACTAAACTGGCAACTCAACGATAAAACCGATGGGACAGGTTTTGAATATTCCGGAATTGATTTGGAAATCTCTGCCAGCAATACTTACGCGCCGCTCCTGGGAACAGCAATTTCGTTAGGTAAATCGACAGAATACAAGGTCGGGGAATTGATTGATACCAGAAAACTCGAAGTCGGTACGGCGTATTATTACCGGGTGCGCGGAAAGGTAGACGGAGTTACCCCTTCCAATTGGGCCACCGGCACGTTTAATACCAATTCCGGCTCCGCCCTTGGACCCCAAACCTTCAAACTGGCCATTCAAACTAACGCTACAGGCAAACCCGGAATCAATTTTATCTCTATGGGCATAGCCCCGGATGCCAACAACAGATGGTATGCTGGAACGACCCCTATTGCCAATGCCTATGACCTGGTCAAGGTCATTGGCACAGCCACAGGCAAAAAAGTACTGACATTCGGCAATTGGGATGTTGCAAATCAACTGGACGCCGGTATCGTGATACCAAACGGCAATGCTGATGATGAGAAAGTTAAAAACGATTTGCTTGCAATAACGCTTAAGCAAGGGATTGGTTATCAGGTTTATGTAGAACCACCCGTTCCGAATGGTAAGGTTGAAATTACTATTGGGAATCAGTAACTTGGGAATCGGTAACTGGGAATCGGTAACTGGGAATTGGTTACGAGTTGCCAGTTACGAGTTACCAGTTACAAGTTGTAAGTAAGAAATGAATATGGCAAGAAAGATATTTATCCTGATACTAGGCTGCATAGTCCTGGCCGGCGGGGCATGGGCAACCTACCCCACTCCGCAGCGCGGAACTTTGCCCTTTTATTATGTGATTGGCACAATTACCAATCCTGAGCTGCTTAACGGTCGTAAAATATTACTCCATAGTTCAAATTGGAATGATGGCAAGTGTGTTTCTGCTGACGTTGTAAATGGTAAATTCATTTTAAACCTTGGAGAATTGTATTATTACAATAGCGACACCCTTTCCTTCCCTAAAGAAACCTTTACTGAAACGGCCGCTAATAATGCCTTTTTCCTTTCGATAGTCAGAACTGATCAAACTAATTACGGCGCCGTTGAACCCTTTCTTGTCGATTGGTCAAAAGGTTACACCGAAAAAACGCTAACCTTAACTGATGGAGGGGGCTTCAAACAGGGAACGGGAGCTATTATTGGGTTTGTCAGGGATGGTCAATCAAAGTTAGGCATTGCTGAGGCTCAAATAAGTTGCAGTGATCCGTTGCTAAATCAATTATCCAATGCCGGCGGAGCGTTCGCTTCACTTGAAGTTCTGCCCAAAACCGGGGCAGTCCTCAATTGTAGTAAAACCAATTATTCAAGCTCATCACTGACGGTGAGTATTTTGGCAAACACAATCACCAGCGTCACGTTTGATTTGGCCTCATCCGCCGGTCTTCCTGGCGCCATTGTCCCCTTGACCATTACCGCCAGCGGGAACGACATCAAACTCGCCTGGGACAAGACGGCATTTCCCAAACCGGCTATATTTATGCTTACCGGGACCGGCATTGGAACCTATTCCAATGCTTATGAAATAGCTGCCGACAAATGGCTGCCGATTATTACCCAATCGTTGGTCGGCTTATTTGATATGAGTAATTACGATAATGGCTATGTCCTTTACCTTGGACAAATCGGCAGCGGGGCCAAGGAAGCCTATTTCAAAGCAGTTGATTCTACCAAATTCCAAAGCGAAAGCGACCCTCTTTTACCCCCCACCTTCGCCGCCGCACCGGCAGTTGGGAAATTCAACCTCGACGCCACTCGGAATGTCACAACCGGTTGGAACTTTATCTCCTACCCCTTTAAATCCGCCAGTTTAAACAGCGTGGCCTTTGGTCAACTGGCCACTGGAGACGAGTTATGGGTCTGGAATAATGAAACCAAAAAATTCACCAAGATCATTAAGTATTCCGCCACAAGTGGCTGGCCGCAAGGCGAGACCCTTGATCGCACAAAAGGGTATCTGCTCTATCGTTCCGCAACACAACCGGCAACCATGACCGTACTCGGCGAGGTTGATCTCTCTTCAGCCGCCGTCACACTCTCTCGCACCAGCACCACCGGCTGGAACTTTATCGGCAATCCTTTCCCTGCCCAGAAAACTGTCGGCAACCTGAATTTAGGTGGCGCCCTCAATGCTGATGAGATCTGGATTTACAGCAACGTAACCAAGAAATTCAATAAAATAGTGAAAAAAGCCTCGTGGAATGACGAGCTATTATTGTCCGGGAAGTCATATTTGTACTACCGGTCAAATACTCCATCATTCGACTGGCAGATCAATTGGCAGTAAATAAGGGGGAAATGTTTATGAAAAAAAGTAAAAGGAAATTTTTGGAGAGGTGGCTGGGAGTTTTATTCGCCTGTTTATTTCTCACAACATCAGCTCATGCTTATGCCGGTAAGATTTTTATTGCCAATACAGCCCTCACCACCGCCAGCCTGGGAAATGCCGCTACCGCGATTATTAAGGTTTATTCTGACGTACCATATCAAGACGGCTCGACCACTGAATTACCAGAGTCAGCTTATGAGCTGGACAAAACCTCAAATCCAGCCTACGTTATCGTCAACGTCAAAGACAGTTCCAAAGCGACAGCTTTTATCTTGGTCAAGAGTGACAGCCGCTACGCCATTACCTCAAAACCCTTGGGCGATCCGGTCGGCGCAGATCAAATTATTCTTACGTTAGTCTCTTACCAACTTGGCAAACCGGCTGCCCCAACAATCGATTCGCTCGCTTCGGGAATTGAGGTCGCTAAGGTTTCCTGGAGTTATGATTATGCTAATTTTGAATATAGCGGTGGATTTGCCTTGGAGATTTCTGATAAATCAGATTATTCAAATCCCATTGGCGGAGCCAAGATTATTGGCAAACTCTCTTCTCCCATGACCTACACAATTGGCGAACTTGTTGACGGTAGAAAGCTTGAACCAGGAAAAAGCTACTATCTTAGGCTGCGAGGGATAGTTAATATGAGCAACGGGGTAAAAGCCAATTCCGATTGGTCAACTCCGACACCTAATCCATTTACCATGCTGGCCGCCGGCACCGCCGGGCCCAGCATTGTCAGCTGGCAATTGTCCGCACCCACTTCAAAAACCAGCGTCAATACTATCGCTATCCCGTTTGTCACAAATAGCGCCCAAAAACCTGTTACCTTTACTGCTCCCGGTAAACAACCAGCCAACCTGTCTGCCTATACAACCGGTGCAGTTACCGTCTACGATCTTTTAGCCGCCACCAGCCAGCTGATTGCCCCGGCCAAAATTAGCTCCTTTGGCTGGTACGACGAGGCCGAACAAAAACATGTCGGGCTTGTGGCTATCACCTACGACCAAAACGGCGACCCGATCCCTGCCCAAACCGTTTTTACCGGCGCGGCCAATTATGACAGCATCCTGAACACAAAAATCGTCCAGAACAAACCGTACCAGATCAGTATCAAAGATTTAGCCGGTGGTCAGACCACGGCTACGTTTTCCCTGACCGGATATAAAGATTAGTCGCTATAATTAAATAAAGGGATCAAATTATTATGCTAAAGAAAGCATTGGTTTTAATATTGCTTGGTTTGGCGCTCTGCGGAGCGGCCCTGGCGGCGCCGCAGCAGCTACCCCCCTATCCGACAGGTTATTGGGTCTATGGGACCCTGGCCAAAGGGGGAGCCTCAAATGCGGCCGGTTATAAGGTCGTTGTTTATACCAAGAGCGGGGAACCGGCCGAAGGGTTTTCCTATGGCGTTTCCGATGCCAACGGTAAGTTTTTCATCAATGTCATGGACGATCTTCGCCTCCTCCCCATGACCCCCTCAACACCCTATTACATCGGCGTTGTCGCCAAGCTCGATACAACCACCAATAAATATTTTGGGGTCAACCAGGCCGATCTTGGCCAGATCACCCCCTACCTAAATGAGCTCGATTTAAGAAACAATAGTAAACAAATCGATCTGGCTCTGGTCGAAGGCCAGGGGATTACAGACCCGGTTGAGTTAACAATTACCACCCCTT
Source organism: candidate division WOR-1 bacterium RIFOXYB2_FULL_48_7 (assembly GCA_001771615.1). Taxonomy (GTDB): domain Bacteria; phylum Margulisbacteria; class WOR-1; order O2-12-FULL-45-9; family XYB2-FULL-48-7; genus OXYB2-FULL-48-7-A. The sequence continues at coordinate 4,820 of MEUF01000032.1, read as the reverse complement.
CACTCCCCAGCGGGGTCATCAACAAACCTTATCTCCAGGAAAATGGACAGGGGGTCTTCCTGACAGCGACTGGAGGACAAACCCCTTATACCTGGACAATTGTTGCCGGGCGCCTCCCAACCGGCCTCTCACTAATTACGGACCAGGGGAAGATCTCCGGGACCCCGACAGTCGGTGAAACACAAACGTTTACTGTCCAGGTAACTGATTCTGGCAATCCGGCCAAGAGTTCATTAAAGTCGTTCACCTTAACTATTTTGACCGAACCGCCGTATGTGCTCAAGGATAACGGTTGGATTCGCAACTCCAATATTGCCCGGGTTGGCAATAGCCTGCTGCTTACCTGGGATTATGCCCCATACAATACCTCGGACGGGGTAATGATCTATTACACCGACAATGACATTACCAATAATTACACTAACGGTCCGGAGAATTTACCGTCAGAATCATCATATATTGATTCGCCGATCGTGTTAAACAAGCCGGTGAAGGAATATACCATCACCAATATCGCCAACAAATATTTTGCGACCGACAACAAGAGCCATTTTTTCCGGATCGTCCCCTATCCATTGGCTACAGGGACAACTTCATTCCTTGATGATATAAACAATTCCATCACCCTGGGGAAAACAGCCACAATTATCGAGACTGCCGACAAGTACCGCTTTGCCTCTCTCCCCTTTATGGAAGACCAATTCCAGCTGTCTAAGCTGGTCGGCGACCAATTAGGCGACGGCGGGGAGTTCCTCTGGTGGGGCGGCACATCATACGGCGGAGCGACCTATGCCGGCGGCAAATGGATCGGGAATGATAAACCATTGCGCCTGGGCGAAGGTTTTATCCTGCGGGCCAAAGCGGCAAAAACCCTTGCCCTGGTCGGCCGCATCGGCACCATTCTGTCTGAAACTGGCAAGGACCCGGAACGGGCCTGTAAAGCTGGTGAATATAAATTAATCGGCTATCCCTGGCCAGCCGCCCGCTATTTCCAGTATCTCTCAATTATTGCCATTGACGGAGATGACCTGTTAAGCTGGAGCTTTGCCCCTCAAGCTTTTGAAGGCGCGACCTTCAGCGGGGGCAATTGGCGGGGAGCAGCCGGCATAGACCAACTCTCTCTCGGCGATCCAAGATTTTATCGGCCTAAACAAGACAACGTCTGGAGGATCAGTGTTCCATGGGAACCGAAACTAGAATAAGGGGGAATTTCAAGATGAGAATAAATAAATTTTTGTGCGGGGTGATGTTAGCGTCGATTTTTGTCCTGCCGGCTTTTGCCACCGGGATTAACTTATACTTCTATGATAATTCCGTCAAAGACCTGGCTGGCGCCAATATCACCGGCCTACATCCCTACCAGAGCGGTTTGGAATTTTTATACAACAACAATCCCCTGGGACAGGATCCCAGGAATTCGGCCGGTAAACTGGCTATTGACACACAAAGCCAATATACAAAGGTTGGCCCAGAAGACAAATATCAATTAGCTTCCCAAAATGGCGGGACAATGTATGTCCGCGCCTGGAAAGGGACGGCCAACACGGAAAACAGTTTTTATGGGGTTACCTCCAGCCCGGTGGCCAGCGGCACAACCTTGCCAATCGATTTCAAAGTGGCCGGCCTAATCACTAACTTTAAAGCCGCCAAACCGTATGCCCCAAGTATCTCCCAGGTAACCGAAGTGCTAAAAAGAGTTGGGGATACATATGAGCTGACGCTAACCGTCCCTGTAGTCGGCGGAGACACCGGTGAAGATGGCAAGAGAGAAATAACCGGTTACCGGGTTGTGGTGACCAAACCCGATAATACCTCTATCGATACCGGCTATGACGCCTCCAGCACAAAATCGTTTACTAAACTTGTTACTGGTACCTATAAACTTCAACCGGTCGTGAAAAACTGGTTTGGTGAGACCGCTGGCCCGGAAATTTCCTGGACCACCCTCTCCGGCGGCGGCACTGGCCTGACAGTCTACCTTTACCCGTCAGTTGAAGTAACCTTTGTCAAGAAAGACCAGGGCTATGGGATCAATACCGTCTCCTTCCCCTTCACCCCGGTCTATTCCAACAATATCAACATCGATTATCTCGACAAATTGATCAATACCATCAATGTGGCGGCTGGAGGAGAAAAGATAGTAACAACCTTCGGCTTCTGGGACCGCGACAGCCAGCAAATGATCGGTTGGGTATTTAACGACGATGGCACCATCAAGAGCAAGAAAGGGACCAATACTGAACCCAAAGATTGGCCGCTCAAAGCCCATGTCGGTTACCAGATTTATGTGAAAAAATCTGTTGGCCCGGTAGTCTTTAAAAGTAGCCAATAAAGACTGAAAGTTTTGGCCCGGTCGGGACGATCATTATAATAGAGAGAGTATGAGAAATAAGGGATCAAAGTTAATATTGACCATTCTAGCCCTGCTTACGGTAGGGGTGGTGGCCTTTGCTTCCGTGGAAACCATGCCCTTCCGCCCTTTTTATTGGATCGTCGGCCAGGTCCTGGACTCGGCTGATAACGCCGCCAAGGCGGACGGCCACCTGGTCGTCTTTTATAAAGATGAGGATTCCTATAATTCCAATAATTCACAAGCCACCATCGACCAAAACCGCTTTATGATGAATGGGTTCTTTATCTATCCCCTTGACCTGACGGTTGGCGGGACCTACAAGGTCACCATTTGCCGTGGTTCTGATGGTTACGGCCTGAACCCGGTTGATGTCACCATCTCGGGCAAAGGCTATGATGAGGTTTTTGGCCCCGGCGGGATTCCCCTGCAAATTAAACCAGGCGAAGGCTTAAATCCCCCAACCGGCGGCGGGGAAAAGATCCCCACCGAACCGGAACCAAAAATCAAGCTCTGGTTTGGCAACCGCCTTTACCAAAAAGCTTTGGTGGAAAAAGGGAAGAAGTTCATTGTCTCTAGCAAGCCGGACATTAAAATCGATGTCTCTATAGACGATAATTACGCCATTTCCAAAAATATCGGCGACTACAGCCTGACCGTTGACCCGGGAACCGCGGCAGAAAAAGGGCTGGCCCTAAATGCCTCAAACATTTCCGCCAAAGTTATGGCCCAGGGGACAGCCGCTGGAGAAGAAAAAATCCAGGCTTTTAGCATCAGCTACGCCATGACGGAACCGCTGGCCGATGGGGTCCATAACTTTCAGGTCTCCGCCAAGAGCGCCGGCACCGTTGGGCTGCAAAGCATAAAAATGGAATCGGCCACAGTCGAGGTTATGGGTGGGCCGCTTCGCCTGATCGGCCAACCGATCACCTATCCCAGCCCGTATAGCATCAGCAAGAACAAGACTGTCTATATTCAATATGAGCTTTCTGCAGACGCCAATATCGACATATATCTGGTCGGCGTCACCGGCGTCCGGGTTAAGAAGTTCCTCTGCAACTCCGGCCAGGAGGGCGGCTCCGCTGGCGTCAATAAAGTCTCCTGGGATGGCCTGACCGACCAGGGAACGCTGGCTGGTAATGCCATCTATGTCGGAACCATCATCTCCCGCAGTGATAACCGCCTGCTGGGCAAAGTTAAGCTTACCATCCTAGACTAACCCCCCCTTTTTTAGTATAATTCAATAATCTCAATCTTTATAAAGGGAAGGGGTTTTTTGTGTTAAAATTCCGAATAATTGTTCCTTCATTGGCCATTGTATTATTGGTGATAGGTCTGTTGCTCAACGCCGGCTGCGCAGGCAAGAAAAACGCCGACAACGAGAAAACAGTCGAGCTGTGGGTCATGCCAAATTCCCTCAACCCGGTCGGTGATATTGAAGAATTATTAAAACCCTTTGAAGCCAAGACCGGCATTAAAGTCAAAGTTACCTCCGTTGATTGGGGGGCGGCCTGGAGTAAGATTACTACCGCCGCCACTTCTGGCGACGTTCCAGATCTCGCCCAGTTGGGCTCTACTTGGGTCTCAGCTATCGCCGGTATGGGGGCATTGGAAGAGCTCTCCACAGAAGCGATCAGTGCCGTCGGCGGACAAAAAGCGTTTGTACCTGTCGCCTGGCAAACCACGGCAGTTGAGGGATCCGGCAAAGTTAATGCCATTCCCTGGTTTGTTGACGCCCGCGCCCTCTTCTTTCGCAGCGATGCCTTGGCAAAAGCTAAAGTCAGCTCCAGTGAACTGGCCAATTGGCCCTCCTTCAAAGTGGCGTTGAAAAAGCTCTACGATGCCGATATTATTTTTGACAACCAGCCGATGGCCCCACTGGGCATCCCGGGAAAAAATGACTGGAACGTTATCCACGCCCTGGCTCCCTGGATCTGGATGGCCGGCGGCGACTTCCTGGCCGCTGACCGCAAAACCTGTATCCTGGACAGCGAACAGGCTTTTGAAGGGATCATGTACTATCTAAGTTTGGTCAAAGAAGGTTTTGTCCCGGTGGAATACCTGGAACTTAACACCGCGCAGGTCAGCGGGAATTTTAACAGCGGCGCCTGTGCCATGTATTTTGACGGCCCATATGAAGTAAAAACCTTGACTCGCCCGGCTTCCGAAGGCGGCGCCCAAGGCTCACCGGCAGCCAAAAACTTTGCTGTCACCGGTTATCCGCAAGGGCCCAAGGGACGGTTTACTTTTGTCGGCGGCTCCTCACTGGCGATCTTCAAGCAGTCAAAGCATAAAGCGGCCGCTTTCGAAGTCATTAAATATCTGGCGGCCAAAAAAGCCCAAGTCGATTACGCCAAAGCCTCCGGCTTTCTGCCGGCCAGGGTTGAGGCTTTTGATGACCCGTACTTTGCCGCCGACCCAAAAAGAAGGGTTTTCAAGGAAGCTGTTTTTTACGGCAAAACTTACCCGG
>MEUF01000031.1:11104-13128 GCA_001771615.1 candidate division WOR-1 bacterium RIFOXYB2_FULL_48_7 | reverse complement strand
TTTGCCCATGCCGGTTACCTCATTAATCTGGCCACGTCTGATCCCGTCAACCGCCAAAAATCGATCGATTCAATGCTTGATGAGCTGGCCCGCAGCGCACAATTACAGCTCCCTTTCATCGTGTTGCACCCCGGCTCATTTTTAACCCAGACGACGGAAGCCGGGATAAAATCAGTCGCGGCGAACCTGGATCACCTTTTGGCCAGGACAGTAAAATCCAAAGTCAAAATTGCCCTGGAAACGACGGCCGGACAAGGGACCAACCTTGGGCAAACCTTTGCCGAACTGGCCCGGATCATCAATTTATGTCAACATCAGGATCGTTTAGCGGTCTGTTTTGATACCTGTCACGCTTTCGCCGCCGGATATGACCTAAAAACACCAGCGGGTTACAAAAAATGCTGGGAAGAATTCGACCGGCTGATTGGCTTAAACAAGCTGGCCGCCATTCATCTCAATGATTCCAAGGGGGCTCTTGGCTCCCACAAAGACCGTCATGAACATATTGGGCAGGGGTCTCTTGGCCTAGCCGCTTTTAAACAACTGCTCAATGATCAACGGTTCACCTCTCTCCCCATGGTTTTGGAAACCCCTAAAGATCCCGATCAAGATCAAGACAAGAAAAATCTGCAGTTGTTAGCTTCTTTGTTTGAGACTTAAGGTATAATAGCTTTTATGAAGCATTATGAGGACCTGGGGTTCGCCAAGGTTGATCATCAGCGGATTCACCGCAAGGGATTTCCGGAAGTAATTTTTGGCCAGGGCAAAACACCGGCCCAAATCGCTAAAATCACCACAAGCATAGCCGCCAAGCGACATGACGTCTTAATTACAAGAACCAACAGGCTGGCCTTTTTAAAGGTTAAGAAACTTTTCAAAAGTGCCCGGTTTTATGAGACGGCTGGTATAATTATTGTCAAACAAGAACAGAGAACCCAGAACATAAAACCAAGCATAAGGATAGCAATAATCACCGCGGGCACCTCTGACTTGCCGGTAGCCGAAGAAGCCGCTGTGACAGCTGAATTCCTCGGAGAAAAAGTTGCCAGGTTCTATGATGTGGGAGTCGCGGGCATCCATCGTCTGATGAAAAATCTCGAGGCAATACAAAAAGCCAAAGTCATTATTGTTGTGGCCGGGATGGAAGGGGCTCTCCCTTCGGTGGTTGGCGGCCTGGTTGATAAACCGGTCATTGCCGTCCCAACCAGCATTGGCTATGGCGCCAGCTTTAATGGCCTGTCAGCGCTACTCACGATGATGAACAGCTGTGCCCCGGGGGTGGCGGTTGTTAACATCGACAATGGTTTTGGGGCGGCTGTCATGGCACACTATATTCTAAAACCATGAAGATCGCTTATTTTGACGCCCCTTCAGGCCTGGCCGGCAACATGATCCTCGGAGCGCTCCTGGATGCCGGTTTGGACAAAGATTATCTGCAGAGTGAACTCAACAAACTCCCAATAACCAATTACCAGTTATTGGTCACCCATAAAAAGAAATACGATTTGCGTGGGACCTATTTCAATGTTAAGGCCAAAGAGACAGAGCACCACAGAAACATTGCCTCAATAAGATCAATCATCAACAAAAGCCGACTAAGCCAGCAAGTTAAAGCATTAAGTTTAAAGATCTTTCACCGTTTAGCCGAGGCAGAAGCCAAAGCCCACGGCCTGCCCATTGAGCAAGTCCATTTCCACGAGGTCGGGGCAGTTGACGCCATTATTGATATCGTCGGGAGCTGTATCGGCCTGGAAAAATTGGGGGTCGAGAAAATTTATTGCTCCCCGCTCCCATTCGGCCAGGGGAAAATCAAACATGTCCATGGCCTGTTACCCAACCCGGCTCCCGCAACCGTTGAATTACTAAAAGGGGTGCCTGTTTATGGGACAAAACTTAAAGCCGAATTGGTCACCCCAACCGGGGCCGCGATCATGTCAACCGTGGCGGAATTTTCCGATTTACCCAGGATCAAATTAGAAAAATTGGGGAACGGGGTCGGCTCATTTGACCTGCCGATCCCCAAT
>MEUF01000031.1:0-11046 GCA_001771615.1 candidate division WOR-1 bacterium RIFOXYB2_FULL_48_7 | reverse complement strand
AATGAAGAAGGGACGGACGGCCTTCCGATTAATTGTCTTGGGCCAACCGCAGCAGAAAGAAAAACTTTTGACAGAACTATTTAGAAGCACGACCACCCTTGGGGCCAGGACTTTTTTGGTTTCCAGGGAAGTGCTTGGCCGCCGCTGGGATAAAATCAAGACAAAGTTCGGTACAGCCAAAATCAAGTTGGGCTTACTTGGGGCAGAAGTAACGACCATCGCTCCGGAGTACGAAAACTATCGGCGATTAGCGGCCAAACATGCTCAGCCGATCGCCAAAGTCTACCAGGCAGTAAAAAAAGCCGCCGTTAACGCTTTTCCTCGGCCTTAAAAAGAGCCACCTGTTCATCCAACCGTTTTTTAGCCGCACCGACAAAGCCAGCAAATAAGGGATGCGGGCGATTGGGCCGTGATTTGAATTCCGGGTGATATTGGGTGCCAACAAACCAGGGATGGGCCGGGTATTCCACCACTTCGACAAGGTCTGCATCCGGATTGATACCGGAAAGCACCATCCCGGCGCCTTCAAACTCCTGGCGGAATTCGTTATTAAACTCGTAACGGTGGCGATGGCGTTCCTGGACTTCATCACGACCATAAGCCTGATGCAATAGTGTCCCTTTTTTGATCCGGCAGGGATAAGCCCCCAAACGCATCGTCCCCCCCTTTTCAGTAATTGTTTTCTGTTCAGGAATAAAATCAATGACCGGATATTTGGTCTCCGGATCAAACTCAGAAGAATTTGCCCCTTTTAGTTTGCAGACATTACGGGCAAATTCAATCACCGCGCATTGCATCCCCAAACATAAGCCAAGAAACGGAATGCCGTTCTCCCGGGCGTAACGAATAGCCCTGATCTTGCCTTCGATCCCCCGTCCCCCGAATCCACCAGGGATTAAAATCCCCTGGACCTGGCGAAAAACCGGCTCGATATCGTCCATTTCCTCCAATTTTTCGGCATTGATCCATTTGAAAAGGACCTTAACATGATGAGGAATGCCGCCGTGCTTCAAGGCCTCAACAATGCTTAAATAAGAATCTTCCAGTTCAATATATTTACCGACTATCGCCACGGTGACTTCTTTGTTAGCTTTACGAATCTCGTCAATCATCTGCGACCATTCAGCCAGGTCGCTGTGGCGTTGCGGCAAGCCAAGGTTTTTAATCACGATATCCCCCAAGCCCTCCTTATTCAAAACCAGCGGCACCTCATAAAGCAGGGAGACATCGGCCAAACCGACTACTTCTTCTTTGGCCACGTCGCAAAAAAGGGAAATTTTGTCCTTTAGTTCCGCCGAGAGCGCTTCTCTTGAGCGGCAAATAATAACATCAGGCTGGATTCCAATTTCCCGCAGTTTTTGCACGCTATGCTGGGTAGGTTTGGTCTTAAACTCATGGGTAGTTTCCAAATAAGGGATTAAGGTGACATGAATATGCACGCAGTTATCGCGACCAACCTCTTTGCGGAATTGGCGGATGGCTTCTAAAAACGGCAAGCCCTCGATGTCGCCGACTGTGCCCCCGATCTCACAAATCACAATATCAAATTTTTCTATTTTGGTAACCTGCCTGATCCGGTCTTTGATCTCGTTGGTAATGTGCGGCACAACCTGGACCGTCCCGCCAAGATAATCACCACGCCGCTCCCGAGTAATAACATTCCAATAGACCATCCCGGTGGTGACATTGTTGGATTTCCCCAAATTGACGTCGATAAACCTTTCATAATGGCCCAGATCCAGATCGGTTTCCGCCCCATCTTCAGTCACATAGACTTCGCCGTGCTGGTAGGGATTCATGGTGCCGGGGTCAACATTGATATAAGGGTCCAGTTTTTGAATGGTCACCGTAAAGCCGCGATTCTTCAGGATGCGCCCCAACGAAGCCGCCGTAATCCCCTTGCCCAACGAACTGACAACACCGCCCGTAACAAAAATATATTTCGTACTCATTTTAACCTCTCATATTCGTCGTGGATTTCCCCGACTATTTCTTCGATGACATCTTCCATCGTCACTAAACCCAAAGTATGGCCAAACTCATCAACCACAATCGCCAGATGGTGATATTCCACCTGCATTTGATCCAGCACATCATTGAGTTTTTTGCTGGTCGGGATGAACAAGGCCTGGCGCAAATGATTGCCGGCAAAATCAGCCGGGTTCACACGCAAAAGGTCTTTGGCATAAATCACGCCAACAATATTATCCAGGGTCTGATCGATTACCGGCAGGCGTGAATGTCCGCTCTCCCTGATTTTTGCAATTGCCTCATTAATTGTAGCACCAGCTTCCACATAAATTATTTTATCGCGCTGAGTCATGACGGCCCCGGAAGTAAGGTCGGTAAATTTGAAGACGGAAGAGATCATCTCCCTTTCATCTTTTTCGATTGCCCCTTCCTTTTCCCCGGCAATCAAAAGGGTTTTAATCACCTCTTCGGTAATAAAAGGGATTTTTTCTTGGCTATGCCCGCCCAATAAGAATATAATCGGCCGGCTTAACCAGGTCATAACAGCCACCAGAGGGCCAAGCAACATCTCAATTACGCTCAAAATGGGCGCCACAAAGAGGGAAATTGCTTCTGCCTTCCTAATAGCCAGGGTTTTTGGGGTGATCTCACCAAAAATCAAAATAAACATGGTCATCAGGCCGATAGCAATAGCAATAATTGTCCCCTGCGCCCCCAGGCCGATCGAACGCAAATATTCTTCAATCACAGTTGTGGCCAGGACCGAAGCGCTGATATTGACGATATTATTTCCGACCAAGATTGTGGAAATCAGTTTGGCCGGGTTTTCCCTTAAGCGCCGCAGGGTTCTGGCACCGCGTTTTTTTTCTTCGATCATATGAACGATGCGGGGCTGGCTGACCGTTGTCAGGGCAGTCTCTGACAAGGAAAAGAAAGCTGACAATAATATCAAGATAACCAGTAAGACTATTTCAAACATTAAATAACCTCGGTATAAAGATAACCAACCCTACCACCAAAGCACCAACAGAAGCAATTAAAACCGCCCCGGCAGAAATATTTTTTATCAAACCGGCAACCGGATGAACATTTGGCTCAACCAGGTTGACCAGCTCTTCCAGGGCTGTGTTAAAGAATTCTGCCATCAAGACTAGGGCAACAGTTAAAGCCAAGACTGCCATTTCCACTGTCGACAGCCTCAACCAGCCACCGACACCCAGGACAATTAAACCGATAACCAGGTGGATCCACATATTGCGCTGCGTGCTCAAGGCGTGCTTGGCGCCAGCTTGGGCATATTTAAAACTTTTGATAAATTTCTTCGGCATGCCTCATTTTCCTCCCATGGTCATAACCCAAGACATGTAATGCGCCATGTATAACTAATCTCTTTAGCTCGTTCAGCTTACTGACCCCAAAACGCTTGGCATTTTCCGCGGCGACTGTCTTGGAAATGATCACATCGCCCAGAAAACCGCTCTCCTCCATCGGGAAGGCCAGAACATCGGTCGGCCGGTCCTTTTGCCTGAATTTTTCATTCAAGCCATGTATTGTCCGCTCATCAACAAAGGTCAGGTCAATCTTCCCCCGACGCCCCTCACCTTTGATTATTTGCCTAATTAACCGTTTGTACATCCGGCTTCACCCGACAAATATCTGCCCCCAGGGCGGCAAATTTATCAATTATGTTCTCATAGCCGCGGCCGATATGATGGTCCCTATCTTCCAGCAGGGTTTCTCCTTCGGCCGCCAACCCGGCGACCAACAAGGCTGCCCCTGCCCGTAAATCTGAAACCTTGACCGGCGCCCCCGATAATTTTGCGACTCCATTGATGATGGCGCTCTGGCCTTCAAGTTTAATGTCAGCGCCCAATCTTTTCAACTCATGCATATGCATAAAACGATTTTCAAATATTGTTTCCGAGACAACAGAAGTCCCCTTGGCCAACGTCAAAAAGGCCGCCAATTGCGGCTGCATGTCGGTTGGGAAGCCGGGATAAGGCATGGTCTTTATGTCAACCGCCTGAAAACCGTTCTCGGCCAGGACTTCGACAGAATTATCGGTTAGGTTTAATTTGACGCCGCTTTCCTGGAATTTTTTGATGATCGCATCCAGGTGAGCAAGTTTTAAGCCCTTAACTAAGACATGTCCCCGGGTGATCGCGGCGGCAGCGATGGCTGTCCCGGCTTCAATCCGGTCAGGAATGATCGAGTATTCGACAGCTGATAACCTAGTGACTCCGGAAATTCTGATTTTCTCCGTGCCCGCACCTTCGATTTTGGCTCCGGCTTTAATAAGAAAGTTAGCCAGGTCAACAATCTCCGGTTCTTTGGCGGCATTTTCAATGATTGTTTCTCCTTCAGCTAGCGTGGCCGCCATCATCACAGATTCGGTTGCCCCAACTGAAGGGAAATCAAGCAGAATACTATTTCCTTTCAGTTTCTTGGCTTCAGCGATGACAAAACCATGCTCTAAATGGACTTTTGCCCCCAACCCCTCCATTCCTTTAATGTGGATGTCGACCGGACGTGAACCGATAGCGCAACCGCCCGGCAAGGGAATTTTTGCCAACCCTTTGACCGCCAGGATCGGGCCAATAACAAAAAACGATGCCCGCATTTTTGTCACCAATTCATATGGGGCGACATGGCGCACCTGCTGGTTCCAAACCGTCACTGTGTTTGGTTCTGACAGGGAATACTCGGCCCGCAAACCTAATGCCCGCAAAACCCTGATGATGGTAATGATATCCAGCAGGTTGGGAATATTGCGGATTTTGGTCATGCCAGGCAGCAGGATCGTTGCCGCCAAGATCGGCAAGGCGGCATTCTTTGATCCGGAGACGTTAAATTCCCCGTGTAACGGCTTGTTACCGTGAAGACATAATCTTTGCACCAAATTCCTCCGGTTTCCTATCGCTTAAGCCAAAATAATGCAAAATAAAGCCGACCGTCCTCTCTGCCGCCTGACCGTCGCCATAAGGATTGACCGCTTGCGTCATTTGCCGGTAGGCCTGTTCATCCGTCAACAGTCGGACAGTTTCCTGATATATATTTTCTTCACTGATTCCAACAAGCTTGACTGTCCCAGCCTCAATCGCTTCAGGCCGCTCGGTTTTTTCGCGCATAACCAGCACCGGCTTGCCCAATGAAGGGGCCTCTTCCTGCACACCACCCGAGTCAGTCAAAATAAGGTAGGAAGCTTTCATTAAATGGATAAATGGTTCGTAGTCCAGCGGCTCGATTAATTGGATGTTAGCAGAATTGCCTAAAGTTGTTTGGATTACTTCCCTGACCTGAGGATTTTTATGAACCGGAATGACAAAATAAATTTCCGAGCTGAATTGTTCGGCCAAGCGTTTTATGGCTGCACAGACATCCTTGATAGGCTGGCCAAAAAGTTCCCGCCGATGGGCGGTAACTGTTAAGAGCTTTTTCTTGGGATCGATTTTAATCCCAGTCGCTGCCAGGTCATAAGGCCGCTGCGACACCTTGAACAGGGCATCAATGACCGTATTGCCGGTTAAAGCTATTTTTTCTGGCATGACATTTTCGGCCAACAGATTCTGACGGGCGCTGGCCGTTGGGGGAAAATGCAAATCAGTTAAATCGGTCAACAATTGACGGTTCATTTCTTCTGGAAACGGACGCCACTTATCAAAAGTCCGCAACCCCGCCTCAACATGGCCAAGGGGAATTTTATAATAAAAAGCCGCCAGGCCGGCCGCAAAAGCGGTCGAGGTATCCCCCTGCACCAGCATCAGGTCCGGTTTTTCGTCTAAAATAAGCGGTTCCAAGCCCTGCAAACAGCGGGCCACAACACTGGCAATCGTTTGGTTGGCCTGCATTATTTCCAAGTCGTAATCCGGCACAACCTCAAATATCTTTAAGACCTGGTCCAACATCTGCCGATGCTGGCCGGTGACCACCACTACTTGTTCCAGTAAATCATGATTGTCTTCGATCGCTTTGACCACCGGGGCCATCTTGATGGCCTCTGGCCGGGTGCCAAACACTGACATTATTTTTTTTCGGTTGCCCATATTATTTCGGCAGCGCCATCACCAGCGCAATAACGCTCAAGATAAAACAAACAATATAAATGGACATCACGGCTTCTCGCTGGTTAAGGCCAGCCCGCAACAATAAATGGTGAATATGTTTATCATCAGCAGCAAAAGGGCTTTTCTTTTCCCTGATCCGGCGCAAGATAGCAAAAGTGGTGTCAAATATGGGCACGCCCAGGATAATCACCGGCACAACCAGGGCAACGACCAGAGTTGTCTTAAAAACACCGATAATTGATGAGGCTGCCAGGACAAAACCCAAAAAATAGCTGCCGGCGTCGCCCAAAAATATCGAGGCGGGAAAGAAATTATACCTTAAAAACCCGAGAGCAGCCCCGGCCAGGGCCAGCATCATCAGGGCGGCTCCCAATTGATGCGTCCTGAGGGCGACAAAAAATAATGTCGCGGCGGAAATAGCCGTCACCCCAGCCGCCAACCCATCCAGCCCATCAATCAGGTTGACAGCATTGGTCATACCGACAATCCAGATGACAGTCAGGGGAAGACCGATCAGCCCTAAAGGAAGCAAGCCATTTAGGGGATTGGAAACAAAGGTTATTGTCACCCCAAAACTGATCGCCACAATGGCCCCAATAATCTGAAAGGTTAACTTTATCAAGGGGCGTAAGCGGTAGATGTCATCCAGTAATCCGACAATCAGGACCACTGACCCTCCCAAGAGAATGCCAAGAATTGGTTTTGGGTGAATAATCACCCCAGTTGCCCCGCCAATCAGCAAGCCGAATAACACCGCAACCAGGAACCCGATATAAATCGCCCAGCCACCATTACGCGGAATGATTGAAGAATGAATTTTTCGTTCAGCCGGTTTGTCCAGCGCACCTATTTCAGGGGCAAAAGCTCTAACCATCGGGGTTAGCAAAATGGTTAAAATTAAAGCGATCAGGAAGGTTAGTAGAAACGTCACCATTACGGGTTTTTATTATATCATATTGACTTATCACCGGGCAAGTGAGAGAATTTCCCTTATGAGAAGGCTGTTTGGCCGCTGGTTCAAGCGCAAACGCTATGACTATCAAAAGAATTTGGCGTTGTATACTGACACCTTATTGAAATCCCAACCGGAAGCCGAGCGTTTCTCCCGCATGATCCCCTACCTGTTAGAAAAAACCATGGGCCTAATTTGCGCCTCGCTGGCTATTTTTAAACCGGCCGCCGGCAATTACAGTCTGCATTCAACCAAAGCTGACTCGAATCAGTCAACAATCCAAGCAGACTCTCTATTGGTCGAAGAACTCAAAAAGAGAAAGACGGAATTATTTTTGACAGAAATTCACAAGGCTGAACTGGAAATGGAAATCAGGGCCTTGGAAGCAGTGCTGGTTGTCCCGGGATTTGATAAAACAGAAAAACCAGCCGCCCTTCTCAACCTAGGCTCCCGGCGCAGCAATGAACAATTTGATCGTTCCGACATTGCCTATTTAAAAAAATACGCCAATAAAATAGCCTCATTATCTGCCAATTAAACTGCGCTTCCACTTGTTTTTCTTGTTGATCAATGTTAGGATTTTTTCTAAGCACTAAACTGCTACCTGGGTTACTCCCCGGTTAAGACAAAAGAAAGGAATGGTTTCAAATGTTAACAGCCGCTTTTAATAATGTTAAAAAGTCCCTGACCGCATTAATTCTCTTACTCGGAGGCTTATCGACCCTGGCCTGGGGAAGCGAGGCCGACCTGGTCATGCCCAATCTCTCCTCCCAGGTATTTTTAGGCATAAACGGGCACTCCCTATTGCTATGGGGAATGTTGATTTGCGTTTTCGGCATGATTTTCGGGCTGTATCAATATATGCAAATCAACAAGCTCAAAGCTCACGCCTCAATGCGTGAAGTCTCTGAACTGATTTTTGCCACCTGCAAAACCTACCTGATTGAACAGGGAAAATTCATCCTGATTTTAGAAGCGATTATCGGCGTGGTTATTGTCGGTTACTTTGGTTTTCTACGGCATCTGGAAGCGATCAAGGTTGTGGCGATTCTTGCCTCCAGCTTACTTGGTATTGCCGGCAGTTACTTTGTTGCCTGGTTTGGCATGCGGATAAACACTTTAGCCAATTCTGCCTCAGCTTTTGCCAGCTTAGAAGGGAAAGCTTTCCCCGTTTACGCTATCCCGATTAAGGCCGGCATGAGCATCGGGACCCTGCTGGTCAGCATCGAATTGTTCATGATGCTCTGCATCCTGCTGTTCATTGATCCAACTTTTGCCGGCCCCTGCTTCATCGGCTTTGCCATTGGTGAATCGTTGGGCGCCTCGGTCCTGCGCATTGCGGGCGGTATTTTTACCAAGATTGCCGACATCGGCTCCGATTTGATGAAAATTGTTTTTAATTTAAAAGAAGATGACCCTCGCAATCCTGGAGTTATCGCCGATTGCGTCGGCGACAATGCGGGCGATTCAGTCGGCCCGACCGCTGACGGCTTTGAAACCTATGGCGTGACCGGCGTGGCTTTAATCACCTTTATCTTGGTAGCCATTAACAACCCGGTGGTACAGATTCAGCTCCTGGTCTGGATGTTCGTTATGCGCTTGATCATGATCATTGCCAGCTCACTTTCCTATTGGATCAACGCTGTTTATGTCGCCAAGCGCTTCCAAAATGCCAAAGAGATGAATTACGAATCCCCCCTGACCTCGCTTGTTTGGATTACTTCCTTGCTGTCCATTGCGTTGACTTTCATTTTCTCCTATCTGTTAATCCCTGATATGGGTGGCGGCCAACTTTGGTGGAAACTGGCCGGGATTATTACCTGCGGCACAATCGCCGGCGCCATTATCCCCGAATTCGTCAAGATTTTTACCTCCACTGAATCAACCTATGTCCAAAATATTTTTCAGTTCTCCAAAAAAGGTGGCGCGTCATTAAACATTCTAGCGGGTCTGACTGCGGGGAACTTCAGCGCTTATTGGATGGGCATTGTCATTCTTTTCCTGATGGGGGTAGCTTATCTGTTTAGCCTCCAAGGCCTTGACCAGCTGATGGTTGATCCGGCCATCTTTGCCTTCGGTTTGGTCGCCTTCGGCTTTTTAGGGATGGGGCCGGTCACGATTGCGGTTGATTCATATGGGCCGATCGCTGATAACGCCCAATCGATTTATGAGCTCTCCCTGATCGAGAAACGCCCCAATATTAAGGAAGAGATTAAAAGGGATTACGGCTTTACCCCCGATTTTGAAAAGGCCAAGTTTAACCTGGAGTCTAATGATGGAGCGGGAAACACTTTTAAAGCTACCGCCAAGCCGGTACTTATTGGGACGGCTGTGGTCGGCGCCACAACCATGATTTTCTCGATCATTGTTATCTTAACCCAGGGATTAACTGCCCATATTGATAAATTATCCGTTCTCTATCCACCCTTTTTCCTGGGGCTGCTGGCTGGCGGGGCAGTTATATATTGGTTTACCGGGGCCTCAATGCACGCGGTGACTGCTGGCGCCTATCAGGCGGTCGCGTTCATTAAAGATAATATCAAACTGCACGAGGGAGACAAATCATCGCTTGAAGACAGTAAAAAGGTCGTGTCCATTTGTACCAAGTTTGTGCAAAAAGGGATGATCAATATTTTCATGGTTATTCTCTTCAGCACCCTGGCTTTTGCCTGTTTAAATCCTTTCTTCTTTGTCGGCTATTTAATTTCCATCGCTCTCTTTGGCCTCTTTCAGGCCAACTTTATGGCCAATGCTGGTGGGGCCTGGGATAATGCCAAGAAGTTAGTTGAAGTCAAATACAGTCACGAAAAAGGCTCTGCCCTGCATGCGGCTACGGTTGTTGGTGATACTGTTGGCGATCCTTTCAAAGATACTTCCTCTGTCGCCATTAACCCGCTGATTAAGTTCACCACCCTATTTGGTTTGTTAGCCGTGGAAATTGCCATTGAGCTCAGCCGGACAATGAACCTAATCCTGGCCGGGACATTTTTCCTGATCTCTGCTTTCTTCATCCTCCGCTCTTTCAGCGATATGAAGATTGCCCATTTCGACTAAGCCTGAGTCTCAGAAATAATTAAGGGGTTGTCGCAAGACAGCCCCTTATCTTTTGTCCAACTGGATCGCTTGAATCCTTTGGTAATAAATGATAAAATAACTGTTGTAGAAAGGAATCTTGATTTGGTAAGGAACAGTTTACTACTATTAAGCATCGTTTTTGCTCCAGCCGTTGGAGCTTTTTTTCTGCCTTTGGCCGGACGCCTGTCTGAGCAGCTGCGCAATTACCTTGCATTTACCTTAGTCGGCATCTCCCTTGTTGGATCTGCTTTACTGCTGCCAACCGTAATAACCGGCCAATCAGTCACATATTCCTTAAGTTTCCCCTTTAGTTTTGATATCTCCTTTGTGGCCGATAGCCTGGCCATCTTTATGGCCATTACTTCATCGCTCATCAGCACCATCATCATTGTCTACTCCTTTGATTACATCAGCCATTATGAAAATAGAAATGAATATTATTTAATGGTCGTTCTCTTTTTAGGGGCAATGATGGGAATTATCTTTTCTTCAAATTTGATCCTATTGTACACTTTCTGGGAAATCACCGGATTGGCCAGCTGGCGCTTGATCGGCTTTTTTCGCAAGAAAACCGATGTTTTAAGGGCCGACAAAGCCTTTTTGGTAACCGTCTTCGGTGCCCTGGTCATGCTCCTCGGTTTCATCAGCCTCTATCATGATACCGGCTCTTTAAATCTGATCGCCATCAAGCAAGCCCTGGCCACAACGCACATTTCTAACTTAACCACACTTTTATTGCTTTTTGGCATCTTATCCAAATCAGCCACGCTCCCTTTTCATACTTGGCTGCCTGACGCCGGCGTCGCCCCTTCGCCAGTCACCGCTCTGCTCCATGCTGCTGTTTTGGTGAAGATCGGTGTTTACGTTTTTGCCCGGCTTTTCCTGGTGACCATGCCGATTAACGAAGTCTGGCAGGTTATTGTCCCGGCGGTTGCCGCGGCCAGCGCCCTGATCTCGGCCGGCGCGGCACTCATCGATACGGAC
>MEUF01000030.1:5484-15312 GCA_001771615.1 candidate division WOR-1 bacterium RIFOXYB2_FULL_48_7 | reverse complement strand
ACGGAAACCAGCGAATAAACTTCGCGGTTTCCTTGGTGATTTGATGAAGGGTTAGGAAGCCGCGACGTTTAGTCGCAGGCTTCCAAGAAGAGAGACGGAAACCAGCGAATAAACTTCGCGGTTTCCTTGGTGATTTGATGAAGGGTTAGGAAGCCGCGACGTTTAGTCGCAGGCTTCCAAGTGATAATCATGAGTAAGTATTTTCACTACGTATTTAGTACGTATAATAGGCGGCCAGTATTGGAAAAGGATATAGCTAAGCGCTTGTCAGAAATATTTGCGGAAATATGTTTAGAAAAGGGCTTTAATCTGCTGGCCAATAGCATTCTTATGGATCATGTGCATTTACTTATTGAAAAGAAAGAAAATGATCGAAATGAATATATAATGAAATCTCTTAAAGGCGGCAGTTCAAGATTAATTTTTAATGAATTTCCTTCGAACAGACTTTTTCATAGGAAATTATGGGGGCGGGGTTACAGAGCTTATGAAATTAAAGACAATGATCAATTAGCTCAAGTTGTGAAGTATATTAACAATCAAACGATAAATGGCGAAGATAAGAGGTTTTTTAATGTTAAGGAAGCCGCGACGTTTAGTCGCAGGCTTCCGATCAAAGATGGGGAGACGGGGGAAGCCGCGACGTTTAGTCGCAGGCTTCCGATCAAAGATGGGGAGACGGGGGAAGCCGCGACGTTTAGTCGCAGGCTTGCCACCATATGAGTAAGGCTCTTATTCTAGCCGCGGGCTACGGGACAAGGCTGGAGCCGTTGACTCTGGCGGTCCCCAAGCCGATGGTCCCAATTGTCAATTATCCTACTATGCAGCACAACCTTGAGCTGCTCAAACGCCACGGTTTCAATGAGATCGTAGCCAATATCCACTATTTTCCGGAGCAAATCGAAAATTATTTTGGTGACGGCGATGCCTTTGGCGTCAATTTGCAATATTCTTTTGAGGAAACGCTGCTGGGCACGGCTGGTGGGGTCAGGCGAATGGCCCTGGATATCGCGGATATTAATGAAACATTTATCGTCCTTTCTTCTGATGCCCTGACAGATATTAACCTGACCAGGATGCTGGAATATCACCGAAATAAAGGGGCTTTGGTCACGGTCGCCCTGACCAAGGTGGTTGATGTGCGGGAATATGGCGTGGTGATCCAGGCGGCAGACGGCCGTATCACCGGTTTCCAGGAAAAGCCTTCTCCCGAGGTTGCCTTAAGTGATCTGGCCAATACCGGAATATATATTTTTGACCCGGAAATCCTTAAAATGATTCCTGATGGGTTTTATGATTTTGGCAAACAACTATTTCCCCTGCTGGTCGAAAAACAGGCCCCAATTTACGGCTATCAGATGGTGGAGTACTGGAGCGATGTTGGCGGGTTGGAAAAATATATTGAATCTAATTATGACGCCATGAAGGGGTTAGTCCAGATACATATTCCGGGCAAAAAGCATGCTGCCGCCACCTGGGTTGGTGATCGGGAAAGGATAGACCCTTCGGCTCGTTTCGATGGTTCGGTGATCATTGGCGACCGTTGTACTGTCGGAAAAGATGTTTATATCAAAGATTGCGTGATCGGCGATAAATGCGTGATCGAAGCCGGGGCTAATATTCAGGGGTCAGTGATCTGGTCGGATGTAAAAATATCCTCGGCTGCCAGTATCCAGGGTTCGGTAATCGGGAGCTTTTCTTATGTCGGCAAAGGGGCCCGTTTGTCGAGCGGTTCGGTGGTTGGGAATAGATGTGTTATCAGGCAGGGAGAATCTTTGCCGGCGGCGACCAGGCTGGTACCGGATTCGATTTTTTAGATGAAAATATTACACCTAATTCACACGCTGTTATTTTATGCCGCCCTGTTTTTGACCGGGGTTTTATTGCTGATTTTAATGACCATTACTGCCTGGCTCCCTTATAACCTAAATAACCTTTATTTTCAGGTCACCAGATTTTTTGCCAGAATTTTGCTGTTAATTGCCGGGGTAAGGGTCGAAGTCCGGGGAAAGGAATATCTTTCTTCTGCTGATGGAAGTATTTTAGCTGTTAACCACCCTGGCTTTATCGATTTTCTGGTTTATTATGTGGTTGTGCCGTTTCGTTTTCGTTATGTTATTGCTTATACCTTTTTTCAAGCGCCATTGATCCGATTTTTGGTTAGGAAAATGGGCTATATCCCGCTGGGAGAACGACCGGAAAAACGGCGCCGTATTTCTATCATCGGGAGCGGAGCGGAAATTATCGGGGCGATAAAAAAGGGCGATATTTTACTTGTTTTTCCTGAAGGGCAGAGGAAAAAAGAACCGGGCGAGGTCATGGCGCGCTTTCGTACTTGGACTGCCCGGGTAGTCCAACTGACCGGGGTGAAAATTATTCCCATGGCCATCCGCGGGACGGAAACTATTTTACCAAAAATGCGTTTTATCCTTTACCCAGGGAAAATCACCTTAACTATTGGTTCCCCAATGGCTCTTGACCCTGCGCTGCCGGCAGAGCTTGCCACCGACCAGCTCCAAAAAGCCATGCTTTCCCTCTACTTTAGCTAGCCGACGCAAGTTTTTCCCGGGTTCTCCCGATTAAATAGCTGGAAAGGGAGAATAATGGAAATAGCCAGACTATCTACTATCGCCAGCTTAACCCAGAGCGACCAAGCGCGCTCTGCAGATACTTTTTCCAACAATAATAATTTCCTCAACAGTCTTGTCGACCTGGCTGTGGCCCAAAAACAGCCCCCTTCACAAACTCAAGCGGTCTATGCCGGACAGGGAAAAGAGTTCGAATTCATGCTCAAGGAAGAAAAGCTTCCTGACAAAGGTTTTAAATACCGGACACTGGATGACGCCATGGCTGAAATTGAGAAGATCGTAGAGCAGTTAAAAAGGGACAGTAAATAATATGGGATTGGACAGGGCTAATATTACCAATACGATAAAGCGTCCTGACGGGAATGGCGGATTTGGTGGCGGAGCAATTTCTTTGGATAACCTGGCTGACAAGGTCCACATGGCCTTGGAGGCCAAGACTGGGGCAGATTATGACATTGACGCAGTTAAAAAAGCACTTGTTGATATTGGCGGGACAGGTCCCGGGATGGTAACGACAGCCCTTGTTTAGCTCTCTTCCCCGGTCTCGACAGCCGGGATGGGAATTTTCGGAAATAAGGAGATGAAAAGGTATGGCAACACAAGCACAGGCAGTTTCAGATGTAGCCCAGACGTTGGATAGTGAATATCAAGCATTGTGTAATATGATGTCGGATATTTCTGACGGTGTATTGGATGGTACCCACGATGGCTATAAGGGTAACGCGACGGAATGGACCGGCAACTGGATCGAAGGGAGTGGGACTCATAACGGGGATAAATATGGTTACGAAATCGGTGGGCAATCATTCCAAGTTGGGCATTCGACAGGTGGTAATGGATATAATATGGATCCAAAAGACGCCACACTTCCCGGCACGATGCTGCAGATTTCAACCGCTACTTCGCAGCAGGCAGTATTCACCGGTCAGTTGACTGACACGGCAATGAAGGCGGCCCAATTGCAGAAGGCAGTTTCACAAAAGGTTGGATAATTACAATTAACTCTTAATAATTAAGCCCCGGGAAACCGGGGCTTTTTTTTGGCAGAGATGCAAGTTTTTCATGCCAGGCAACGATAATCTAGTGCAAGGGTCAATTGGGTCTCGACAGCCCGATTGATTAATAATGCAACCAGGAGGTGAAAAGGTATGGCAACACAAGCACAGGCAGTTTCAGATGTAGCCCAGACGTTAGATAATGAGTATCAGCAACTGTGTGATATGATGGCTGATATTTCAGATGGAACATTGGACGGCGTAAATGGTGATGATTATGTTGGTCACAATTTGGGTGGCAAACATTATGGCTATGAGATCGGCGGACAGAAATTCGATCTAGGCTATTTTGATGCACAAAATGATTTTCATCACACTGGGAAAGACGCCACACTTCCCGGCACCATGCTACAGATTTCAACCGCTACTTCGCAACAGGCAGTATTCACCGGTCAGTTAACTGACACGGCAATGAAAGCGGCCCAATTGCAGAAGGCAGTTTCACAAAAGGTTGGATAATTACAACCAACTCTTATTAATTAAGCCCCGGGAAACCGGGGCTTTTTCTTTGGCAGGGATGCAAGTTTTTCGGGAGTGGTTACGACTAGTATTTGTAAGGGTCGAATAAGTCTCTAAGTAAACAGGAGGTAAAAGGATATGGCGACACAAGCACAAGCAGTTTCAGATGTAGCCCAGACGTTAGATAATGAGTATCAGCAGCTCTGCGATTTGATGGCTGATATTTCAGATGGGACGATGGATGGTACAAAAGAAGGTAGTAGCGACCCAAGTGTCTACGGTCATAAAGTTGGGGATGAATGGGGATATAGTATCGGTGGGCAGGATATGCTGGTAACAAAAAATGGCGGCTCAGCTTGGGATAAGAAAGACGCCACATTACCCGGCACCATGCTGCAGATTTCGACCGCTACTTCGCAACAGGCAGTATTCACCGGTCAGTTAACTGACACGGCAATGAAAGCGGCCCAATTGCAGAAGGCAGTTTCACAAAAAGTCGGTTAATAATCATTGATCTGGAAGCAAAAAAGCCCCGGGAAACCGGGGCTTTTTCTTTGGGCAACGGTGCAAGTTTTGGCCTGCCAGCCACGATAATATATGTGGGAGGGAAACAATGAGCATAAATCAATATGGAGTCAATGGCGGGAATTCAGTCCAGGCTTTTCAGAGCGTTACAGCCGTCAATTCGGTCGGTGATAATACGGTGGACTTTAGGGTGATACTTAACCGTCTTTTTGCCAATTCACAGGGGATCTTGAAAGATTATGCTGATCCCAATGTTTCAGAACTAAACATCCCCGGTTATTCACCGGTTGAGAAAGACAGCCCGGGAGCCGCTCTGGTTGTCTCAACTGCCCTGACCCAAATCGAAAGCCAGCTAAATACCATTCTTAGCGGTCTGGAATTTACCCTTAAAACTATGCCGCAAAAGATCGACAACCTGTTTGGTTAATCCCAAAAGGAGTAATTATTGATGTTTGGAGATGGATTAAGACCGCCAATCAAGCTGTACCCGATCATCCCGCCGGCACTGGTTTCCGGGGCGGAGATTAGCGGTAACTATGAGGGTAAAAACGTTACCGAGAAAGGCAAGACCTTTCTTTTGACGGTTGTTAACCTCTTGAATAATGCCATCAAAATGTACGGTAATGATGAGGCCATGACCTGGGACGATTCGATCTGGAAGGGGATCGATCTGCAAAAATCAGAGCAGAGCCGCTCGGAGTTTATTGATTTTGTTGGTAAAGATGCCGAGCACACGGTTGACTGGGGAGACCTGTTCCGGGCCGATTATGATTTTAACGGCGAAACTGATACCAATCAAACAATTAATGATGCCATCCCCTTGCAATTATATTCACAGGCTGATAGCCATGCTCAAGTTGATTTTTCAGCCATTGACCAAACTTCATTAGCCGCCTTATCTTCAACCGATTCTTTTTGGCAGGCCCTCTGGAACGGAAACTTTCCGCAAACAAACGCAGAAAACTTCAATTTCATAATTGGCCTGCTCGATGCCAAGCGTGATTGGGCCTATGGCCTTAGTGCCATTGGGATTGATGCTTTTAACCCCAACCATGACGGGGCAATTGCCGATTACAATTCGGTTATCGATAGCTGGAAATTCAAGGAGTCGGGAGCGCTCAATTTGCTGGTTTATCAGAACTACCTGGTTTTGCGTCAGCAGGTAGCGGCCAGGTTTAACACCCTAAGCGGCCTGGTTGATGAGGTCCAAATTAAAGGCGAATTGAGCAAGTGTTTGTATGAATTGAATCCGCCGGCACAAGGGCTGACCGAAGAGCAAAGTATTGCTTATGGAGAAGAATTGATGGCCAAGGTGGAACAATACTGGGAGGCTTGCCGGTCCATGTATCTTGATAACGAAGGGGTGGTCAAAGCTGGCTTTCCTGCTACCCTGACTGGCTTCAACCCCGGTATAGCCATGGAGAATGAAGCCAAAGAAGTGCTTTTTAATAACCTCAATGCGACATACAAGATCAAGAGTTGGTTTGTGTCCGGATTACAAAAAGCCGGCGAATATTTGGATGTTTTGGCCGGCAACACGAACCTGTCTTCTTTTAATTATAAGATTAATCATTGCCAAGCGGATTGGTCACAACTACAGGGGATGTTTGGCGATGACAATAAGCTTGTGTTGTCAGGGAGTAACGAAGAGAAACAAGCAACCCTGGACCAGGCCAATGCTTTGCTGGCCCAGATTAAAAATTATCTTCAAACACTACCAGCATCAATTGAATCAGCCATGACCAACTTCGGGCTGGTGAATAGCGAGATGATTGATCTGGCCAAAGAGGTAAAAGAGCTTATTGCCCAGTTGAACCTGCCGGGTGGCATCAACGCCGGAACTAACCTTAACCAATTCAAAAATGCCCTTAATGAGCTGTCGGCTAAATTGTCAGAAATAAAGACCGTCTTCAACGATTATAAGGAAAATCCCGGGGATGTTATTTCCCAGTTGGGCGATGAATTGCTGGCCTTGCTTTCTACCGATTCGCTCAATGATGACCTGGCCGCGGTCGTCAAGGAAAGCTATGTCAATGAATTAAAAAAACCGGTTGGTTATGTAGCTTCTACCCAGGGGGTCAATGGTTCTTTTAGGGCGTTTAACCGGATGAGTTCAGCCCGCTATGAAAGACAGAAAGAGGATAAATTTCAGGAAAAAATTGATGAAGCCAGGGCAGAATCCAGGCATAGGGCCAGGATGAAGGAGCTGCAAAAAAAGGGTGAGCAACAGGCGCTCCAGTCGGCCCAGGCGCAAAGAAGGGAAGATAATACGATCAGCCAGCGCAAACATACTGGCCGGCCGGCCAGTAAACAGCCAGCGAAAAAAGGAGGGCGGTAAATATGTCTAGTGTAGATAAATTGACAATAAAGCAATGGGATGCTTTGCCAAAAGGCCAGCAAAATGTCGATAATTTTGCTAAACTTACGGATAGCGATAAAACAACGGTGGTCAATCGCCGGTTAAGCCAGCAGATCATAAAACCGTTGCTCGACCAGGCGACATCAAGGGCTAAAACGGCAAACCAGGACATGTTAGCCGCTTTAAAAGGACAAAAAAAATAAGATTACATGAATTCTCAAAATCTTAACCTACAATTGCCGGACAAAACCCTGATGCTGAATCAGGGTAAACGGCTTTTAGGGGGGAACGACGAAGCGCAGCGCCAGGCCCAGAAACCGCCGGCGCAGGCCGCAGAAACCCCGATCTCCTGGTTGAAGCTGGAGCAGAAAGACGGGACAATGAAGCTCAAAGCCGTGGCCAACGTCGATCATGTTGATGTCACCACTGTGGCTTTGCGCGATCAGGAGGTTTCCGCCCCGAAGACTGTATCATTCCTGGGTTATAAAATCGACCTGAAAGCCAAAGTTGATTCTTTCAAGGATAATTATGTCAAAAATTACGCGCAAACAAAATCACATAACCTGATGGTCGCCAGATTTGCTGAACTTAAGGCGGCTTTTTTCGGGTATCTGCTGGGCATGGTTGGATTGTCTTCGGAAGACATCCGGAAACTGCAAAAGCAGGCGATTGAAGGGGCGGTCAACCAGAATAAAATGCTTTTTGAGGAAAATGAATATAATGCTGAACTGCTGGGGATCATTGGCGGCAGCAAAAAACAGCTGCGCGCCCAGGAAAAGGTGATTGGCGAAATCAGAAAACAGCTGGTGACCCAGGCCAAAAATCTGGGTTTAGGCGACTACTATACCTCGAGAAGGATTCTGGAGATCCAGGTGGAACAATGCCGCAAGATTTCGGCTAAATTTGAGGAAGAAAAACACAGTTTGGAATATCAATTAGCCTTTTACGGGGTAAACTAAAATGGTTGAAAATTTATTACAGGAAGAAACAACTTTCTCACTTGACGACCTTAAATTAAAGGTCAAAAAACTGGAAGGTTACCTGAAAAGGGCGGGTCGGCGCATTAACTCGCTGGAAAAGAAATTAGCCAAGGTCGAACAGGAAATGACTTTGGCCAAAAAGAAGGTCGTGGCATAAGATGGTCACCGATGGCATAGGCAAAGCCGCTTCACACGAAATGTCAGTTACTCTGTCAGAGGGGGCGGTTACCCTTTCTCCCAAACTGAAAGAGTCCCAGGACAGGGAGGTTGACCAGTCACTTAGGGCAAAATCGGCCAGCGAACTGGAAACCTCAAAAATCATCGATAAGGCGGCCAAGAACCGCCTAGCGGTAGATATTTTAAAACCATTTGTCTCCAAGCTGGCAGAAGCGGGCATTGCCCTCAATATCCAGCAAACGGCCATCCAAAAAGGCGAAGAAGGGTTAAAGGATTTTATGGAACGGGAGGGGGGGCTTGATGACGTCGACAAGGTCCAGATCAGTTCGACTGATACTCCGGTCATCACCCAGATTAAGGGGCTCAAGAAACAATTTGGCCAGCAGTCGCAGGGATTTGCCGGCGGGCAGGATGCCGAGACAATGGCTTTGCTCAAGGAATATGCCGGGACTTACGTTGAATTTTTGGCCAGCCAAAGCCCGGAACTATCCGGCAAACTTAAAGAGCTGAGGCAGAAATTATTAGACAAGGGGATTTCCGAAGCCAAGCTGAAGGCGCTCGATGCCTCGCTAAAAAGCGGCAGTAAAATTGATCTGGGAGAATTGTTAAAAGAAGCCTTGTTGATGGAACAACTTGCCGGCTCCCCGATCGAAAAAATGACCTATCGGCGCGGGGTGAAGGATATTCTAAGTCGGATGGACCCCATGGATGTCAAAGAAGCCATGCGGGAGGCCAGCGAAAAAGTTCGCGGGGATGTCCAAGGGTTTGTTCTGGAAGAGCTGGAAAGTACGCTGATTAAGAAAACTTTTATGCAAGATCATGATTATTCCGACGCCATCAAGCTGCTGGAATTGGGGGAATCACACGGGCTTGATTATGGCAAATGGTTGAGCGAAGTTTGGCCTAAAAAGAAAGATGACCATGGCTTGTATCTCCTTGACGTGCCGCACGCGGCCACAGGGATGAACGTAAATACATCAACCGATAACCCTGACCAAAACCAGGCTTCTAAACACGGGTACGAGTATGAACAAAAGGACGAAAACGAGGTTTTGGTCAATCGCCTAAGGGCCCTCTACATGCAAAGAGCTTTCAAAGGGGATGCTATGACCCGCCTGCAGACAGAATTTAAAATCAGAAAGCTGAAGAACGGCTTGATGAAATTAGGGATATTTACCAAGGATATGGACGAACAGGTCAAGCACGAGGCGGAAATTGTCGCCAAGATCAAGCTTATCGAAATGCTTAAAGAGGCCTTAATTGAACGGGCGACTTTTTACGAATTGGCTGGCCCAGCCTATGAGCTGGTAGAAAAAAAGATAAAAGGCTTGTTGAAAAATGCTGAACGCTTGGCCATGCCGATTTCGGCGGAAGAATTTAGAAACCTGCGGGACAAGGCCAACCGGCGGGTTTTTGATATTTCCAAAAAAGAGCTGGATGAAGTTATCGCTTCTCGGCAAGCCAAAGACAGCGACTTTCTGGTTAAAAAAGAGAAGCTTTTGGTCCGCTTATTAACCCGCTTAAAAGAGGAATCGCAAATCGAAGATTCCTTTGCAAGTTTTTCATAGGTTGTCCCGATATACTAGGTAGAGGAAATATATGGCAGGAATAGATCCAAAATTACCAGTAGTTACACCGGTGGTGACCCGCCGGCCTGGTGGAACCGAGGAAAAGCGGCCACCGGC
>MEUF01000030.1:5137-5398 GCA_001771615.1 candidate division WOR-1 bacterium RIFOXYB2_FULL_48_7 | reverse complement strand
CCGTTTTAGATCCCTTAGCCATCCCAGCCGCGGATGACCCGAATTATGCTGCCGTGCAGCAGTTATTACAACAGCTGATTGCGGCTCAAGGCGAACTCAAGACAATTGTTGCGAAGAAAGAAGAGGAAGCCAAGGCTGAAGAAGCCGATGCCCAAAAACGGGCGGCCAAGAAAAAGCTGCAACTTAAGGCCGAACAGGCTCAGAAAAAACTCCAGCAGCTGCAGCTCAAAGCCCAGGCGATCCTTAAGGCTTCTCCAGCCT
>MEUF01000030.1:4203-5117 GCA_001771615.1 candidate division WOR-1 bacterium RIFOXYB2_FULL_48_7 | reverse complement strand
CAGATCGCGGCCGCCCTGCAACAGGCCACCGCATTAGCCGATCTGGCCAGCCAGTTGACCGGGGTTGATGATACCCATTTAGAAGCACTTTTGGGGACCCTGGAAGCGAAATCGGCAGAATTAGAGGGCTCGTTACAGGAAGTAGAGAAGGGGATACAGACGGCTGACCACGATAACCTGATGAAGCTGATGTTTGGCCCTAACTGGGACAAATCGATTACCTATACTGCCCTGGCTGACGGGGCCATTACAGAAGATGAGATTATTGATGGAAGTGAAGCCGAAGAGGTTTTTCACAGCTTTGGTGACATTTCCATTGATGCCAATGGCCTGACCCTGGATGAGCTGGCAACCCTGGCCAAGGCCAAGCAGCAATTAGTGATATTTCTGGGCGGCTCGTTAGAGGAGGGTTCGGTCAAACAGGCCAATGTTGAGCAAACAATTGATAAGATAATAGAACTGGCCGGCAAAGGCGAGCTTGACGTCGATACATTAAACGAATTACTGGAACCATTGGGGATCGAATTTACGGCCGAAGCTTTTGCCCAAATCTTTTTAGGCCAGTCAAATTCAATCTTTGTCAATGAAAAAGTGACTGATGTCAGGCAAATGTGCAAGCATCTTAATGAAATGTACCAGACAGCTTTGATGCAGGCCAGGGAATCGGCCGGATATGGGGTGGATGTTGCCGGGCTCGGGGCAGATGAACTTTTGGATCCGAGCAAAGCGGCACTTTATGATAGGACCAGGCAGGAACTTGCCGCCACTTTTGTTGATTATGCCAAAAGTGATGTGTTTTATGATATTAAAATTAGTCGCTTCAGCCAATTGTTCCAGGGGACCCTGGCCCAGTATGCCGGATTGGACGGCTCACAGTTATCTCCGGAAGAGTTGTGGAAACAGCTTGAGGAATC
>MEUF01000030.1:0-4181 GCA_001771615.1 candidate division WOR-1 bacterium RIFOXYB2_FULL_48_7 | reverse complement strand
TGAGATTGCCAAGCAGTTAGTCGGGAGAATCTATGCGCAAATCAAAACTCCCAATGCCCCGACCAGAGAAGAGGCTTATATTAAAAAGATTGCCGAATTCAGGCGACTGGTTGAAGCAATGCAGGCCGATGACCTGGATCCGATTGTTCAGGCTGATTTTATGCGGGAATGCGAACAGGTAATTATTGGCGGCCAAAAGGGAGGCCCCTTTAACGTTGATACGGTGCTTGACGGCGAAGCCGGGGTTCTGGCCCTGGCCGGACAATAGGGGGAATAATATATGGGCGAAACAGTTGGCGGCATAAATACGGAACCGGTCAGGGGATTGGTCGGCAAGCCCAAACAGCCGCCAAAATGGCTGGCGGTTTGCGACGATGAAAAGGCCGCGCAGGAATTAACAGGTATTACCGATGTTTTCCTGAAGACTTTCGCGCCGACGGCAGCCAAGCCGATGTTTAGAGGGGAGGCATAAATTATGTCCTTGGCAAATGTTGGTGAACACTATAAAGCCTTTGTATATTTTACCGGCACGCCGCAAGATGACCGGAAAAGGGCTAAAGAGGAAGAATCCGCAGGTTTGTCTGGCGGCTTGAACGGGGCTAACAGCGCAGTGGCGCGAATATTCCGTGAATTAGATCCCAAGGCCCAGCCTGGTAAAGCAGTTATCAGAGACGTTTAAAACACCTCTTTATTTTCGATAATCAAGCAAAAAACACGCAAGTTTTCCTCTTCTGATTCCGATATAATATATAGATATGGAGCTCTCCTCTCTCAACCCGAAAAATATTGAGGCTATTGAATCGCCAATTGAGCGTGATGACATTAATGCTCAGGCGATCCCGGCCTATATCCCCTCTGAAGCTGAAATTGTTCAACAATTGCCAGAAATTGACCTAAGCGGAATTGACCAAAAGAAACAGCTTTTTGCCAAGCCATCAGCCTCTTTTTTCAAACAGATTGGGGACAAGCTGAAGGACTTCATCGGTAATTACATTCTTAACGAACCGACAACTGAACCGACAACCGAAAGCGAGTATGAAACCATTACTGCCGCATTATCAACTGGAGAAACTGAAGAATCATCCGACAGTTCCCCGGTTAACAACAGCAGCCAAACCGAAGCAGACCAGGAAGCCGAAGCAATCAACACTGTCCAAGAAGAGTTAAGCGATGAGGAGTTTAAATTAACCCATAACGGTTTGTCAAAAGAAGAGTGGGAAGGCTTATTAGCCTGGTTGCGGGCTAACGGTTTTGAAGATGCCGCGGCGATGCTGGAAAGTGATCCCAATAATGCCGCTGAACTGCTTGATTTGCTTTCTAATCCACAGCTCTGGTTAGATGAACTCCACGCTACAGCCGAACAGGAATATGACGCGGACAAGGAAGGCCGTGAAAAGGTTGAGAAGAAAATCGCTGATAAAGTCGCAGAAGAAAACGGCCTAGTCTGGAACGAACAAAAAGGTTGTTACGAGAGCGATGGGATGTTCTTTACTGCCGACGTGGAGATTGACGGCGACGGTAATGTTTCTGTCTATTTTCGAGAGATTTATAAAAATGACAACCAAAGCGCCTCGGTGACTTTATACTTTGAAACTGCCTATAATATTTATGACCACCGCAGCGGTAATACTGATGGCGACAATTTTGTCAGGAATTTAAACCATTATGGGTTGGAATTGTCCGAAGAGGAACTAGCTTATTTTGATACTGTTGATAAACGCCAGGTTGATGCCTATAACGAGATAATGGGACGGTTGGGCCTTTCCGGCGGCCACAAGGTGACCTGCTCCGATCAAATATATGGTGATATGCTCAAGATTTTTGGCCTGTCTGCGGACCAAGGCCTGTCTGATATATCGGAATCATTTATCAAGCAGGCAGATAAGTGGCAAAATAAAATGTGGATCAAAGAAGACGGGGATTACGTCTACCTTGATCCGAGCTTCTTTGCCTGTGCGGAAAGGATTGCCAAACTGTATAACCTGCTGTCACTTTTAGCTATTCTAAGCGATGCCAAAATTAAACTTAAACAGCAAGTCCTGGAAACCACTACTGATTATAAGATTGAAAAAGCCAAATTCTCTGTCGTACAGGCCATGGAAGCCAGGCGAGGGAATTCTACTTCCACGATCAAATATAATTCCTATACCCTGCAAAAATTTGTCAGCAGCCATAACAACCGGACTTTTACCAATTATGACCACGAAGCCAAAGAAGATGCACATGATGACGCGCGTGATGGATGGGATGGGGCGCTTAATTACATATCGGAAATTGCTACCTGGACCGGGTCCGATGCCATTGACCGGGATGAACAGCGAAAACATCTGCACAGTCGGGCAGAGCTGGAAAAAGAATATCAGCAGTTCCAACAGAAAGTGGAAAAGAAATATGAAGAGGTCTTGGGGAAGAAAATTGATTATGATACCGGCGATCCTTTCGATGGGCTGATTGATGACGTCATGCAAGATGTCTCGTTTGACGAGCTGGTTGATACTGAAATTGGTGGTGATAAGTGGGATATTAAACAGGGGAGCGTTACAAATCCGGATGGCAGCCACGGGACCGGCATCAGGGACCGCTTGGTGGCCATCGAAAATATCCGCAAACTCTGGTATATAGTGGCCCAGGCCAGGTCAAAGCTAAAGGAATCGGTCTCTTCGGCAATTACGGGGAAAGATCTGTCCCGCCATACACAGGAATTGCTTAACAGCATAATTGATGATACCGCCCAATTTGAACAGAATATAACCGCCCAAATTGTCAACCAGCTCCACTCCATTGCCAGCACTCACAATGCTTATGTCGAGACAAGAAATGCTGCTGATGAGGCCGATGATTACTATTGGTGGGGGAGTATTGCCTGTTCTTTTTTTGCTATTGCCGGCCGGATTATGCGCTATACCTTTGACGCGATCGTTGCCACTATCCATTACTACGAAGATGATGCGGCAAATTTCAGCGAAAATAATTCGCAGATCGCGGCTGAAAAACTGGCCATGGAGGTGGCCGAAGCCAAGACAGAAATGGGGAAACGGGTCCTTAGTTCAGAAGAAGAGGCGGCCAAAGCATTGGATGAGCTGGAAAAAGAGCAGTGGCTGGTTATCAGTATGCTTGATGATGATTCACAATATGTCCTTGACGAAAATGGCAATATTGTCTTAAGAAGTGACTGTGCAACCGCTGAAAACTCGATAAAATCGGGCAGTGATGATATGTGGAATTTGAATCAGTCCTATATTGCTGGCTTGCGTGAACGTCTGACGCAGCTGCAAAACATCCAGCGGCTGATAATTATGTTAATGTCGGCCAAAGTCAATTTCCGCAACATGATTTACAAAATGATTACCCGCGGTGAAGTTGCCGTCCAGGGGATGTCTGATGTCGATGCCATGGAAGGGTTATTCCAAAACAAGATCATGGCTTTTGAATTCAAAAAGAACAGTATTCAGCAAAAAGCCCTGGAACATAACAAAGAGCTTGCCCAATACCGAAACATGTGCAAAATGTGGGTCTCTTCAGTCTTGAGCATCGTGTTGACTGTGGTGGCCATCATTGTCGGTATTTTTACCTTTGGTACCGGAACGGCGGCTGTGCTGGCGATTATGTCTGTTGCCCTGGCGGCCGGCTCGCTGGGTGGTTCGTTAGGCCAGTTGATTATGAATGCTGTCTGGCGGGTTGATGACCATGGGGCTGAAGATGAGGAATTCTTTAAAACGATGGATAAATTGCGGGCCAAGGGGAAACAGGAGGCCTGGGATTATCTAAATGATCTTAATGCCCAGGCAAAAGCGGAAATTGACAAATTGGGTGGGGGGTCTCATTTTAATATCGGGGATAGCCAATGGGCGATCAGTTCAGAAACGGTCATGGATCTTAATAATAATTTAACCAGGTTCAATGTGCTGATGCAATTGATCACCCTGCTGCAGCGGGCCAAGAATGAGCTGAAAAATGTTGTGCTGGCCTCAACAACCGGGATTTCGGCCGAAGATGGGGTGGAATTTGCCAAGTCAGCGCTCAAAGCTAATTTCAGCGATTTAAAAGCAGCTTTTGGCTTAAAGGAGCAGATGGTCAAAGACATCATCAGCTTACATAACCAACGGGTAATGCAGGACCAGGAAATGACCAGAGCCTGGGTGAGTGTTGGTATTTCGATAGCCGGCATAGCGATTGGTGCG
>MEUF01000029.1:11611-22820 GCA_001771615.1 candidate division WOR-1 bacterium RIFOXYB2_FULL_48_7 | reverse complement strand
CGGTTTCATTCATAACAAAAAGGAACGTTATGCTATAATAACACATCAAAAGGAGTTGATAAATATGGCA
The DNA here is from genome assembly GCA_001771615.1 of candidate division WOR-1 bacterium RIFOXYB2_FULL_48_7. Lineage (GTDB taxonomy): Bacteria > Margulisbacteria > WOR-1 > O2-12-FULL-45-9 > XYB2-FULL-48-7 > OXYB2-FULL-48-7-A. The sequence goes on along the minus strand of MEUF01000029.1, from coordinate 22,750 downwards.
AAAAAGGTCAAGAAAGCGCCGGCCGGGGCGAAAATTGTCATGAATGAAACCGAGGTCAATCGGGCACTCCGTCGAATTGCCCACCAGATTATCGAGAACAATAAGGGGATTGAAGATGTCGTTCTGGTCGGGGTTATGCAGCGCGGGGTCCCTTTGGCCAAGCGACTGGCCCAGATTATTGAAGCCCAGGAAAAGAAAAAAGTGCCACTGGGCAGTTTGGATGTTTCGCTTTACCGCGATGATTTGAGTACAAAAGGCAAATATATCGAAGTGCGTAAGTCAGATATCCCTTTTTCTATTAACAATAAAATTGTCGTGCTGGTAGATGATGTTGTTTTTGCCGGCCGGACAGTCCGGGCCGCTTTGGATGGCTTAAAGGACTATGGCCGGGCGGCCAAAGTCCAACTAGCCGCCTTGATCGACCGGGGCCACCGCCAATTGCCGATCCATCCGGATTTTACCGGTAAGGTCCTGCCAACTTCGCTTAAAGAAGCGGTTTATGTGGAAGTCATGGAAATCGACGGGATAGATCGAGTTACTATCAAGTAATTTAGGCATTGAAAAAGGAATATTTTGAGAATTTAAATGCCGAGCAGATCAAGGCTGTAACCCATAAAACCGGCCCCTTACTGATCGTGGCTGGAGCCGGGACTGGTAAAACCACGGTTATCACTCGCCGGATTGCCCACCTGATCAGTCAAAAAATTGCCAAACCAGACGAAATCCTGGCCTTAACCTTTACGGACAAAGCTGCCAATGAGATGGAAAGTCGGGTCGACATGCTGGTCCCCTATGGCTATATCGATATAATGATCGCCACCTTCCATGCTTTTGGGGACAGAATTTTGCGTGATCATGCTTTGGACCTTGGACTGCGCCCGGATTACCGGGTCTTGACCTTTGCCGACCAGATGGTTTTTTTCCGTGAACATCTGCACCTATTCCCCTTAAAACATTTTCGTTCGCTTGGTGATCCGACCAAACATATCGAAGCTATCTTGACGGCCCTTTCCCGGGCCAGAGATGAAGACGTCTCGCCTGAACAATATCTTAAATGGGGGCAGGGAGCAAAAAAAAGGCCGGGCCGGCTGCCCAAAGAGGAACTGACAAAGCAGTTGGAGATGGCCAAAATTTATCAGCTCTACCAGCGGCTCAAAGCCGAGAAAGGCTTTGTCGATTTTGGTGACCAAGTCAACCTAACCTTGCAGCTTTTTCGCGAACAGCCGGAGATTTTGCGGACGTTTCAAAAAAAATATAAATATGTTTTAGTTGATGAGTTCCAAGATACCAATATTGCCCAGTTTGAGCTTTTAAAGCTTTTGGCGGCAAAACACAAGAATATTACTGTGGTTGGGGACGATGACCAGAGCATTTATAAGTTTCGGGGCGCTGCCATCTCCAATATTCTTAATTTTGAAAAAACCTACAAACAAGTCAAAAAGGTGGTCCTGAACAGAAATTATCGTTCAACTCAGCTGATCCTGGATGCGGCCTATCGGCTGATCAGGCATAACGATCCTGACCGCCTCGAAGTTAAAAGTCACATTAACAAGCGATTGGTCGGCCAAACTGCGGCCGCCCCGCGCTTGCCTCATTACCAGCAATTTGATAATTTTGCCTCTGAAGCCGATTGGGTGGCCAAAACAATCAAAGAAAACTTGGAGCAAAAGAAATTCGCGCTAAAAGAGCAGGCCATACTTCTGCGCTCCAATGCCGATGCCAAGCCTTTTTGCCAGTCGTTGAACCTGCTGGGTATTCCGTATGTTTTCTCCGGTGGTGGCGGGCTGTATGAGCTGCCCGAAGTTAAGCTAATGATCAGCTTTCTTCGGGTGATCGGCGATCTGGCGGACAGCGTTTCTCTCTACGATTTGGCCCTTTCACCGGTATACCGGCTTGACCCGCTTGATATGCAAAAAATCAATACCTTTGCCCGGAGAAGGAATTTGACCCTCCATGATGTCTTTTCACACAGCCGGGAATTTGGCCTTCAGAATTCAGACTATCGGGCGTTGCTTGATATCAAACCGGAGAGTGGGGCGACACTGCAAAAGATCATGTCTGATATTGAGTATTACTTGGCCTTTGCCAAGAATCATTCGGCCGGGGAGACTCTCTACCAGTTTCTTAAGCGCTCAAAATATTTAGAAATGCTGGCCGCGGCCAATTCGCCGGCCAATGACTTCAAAATAAAAAATATTGCCAGGTTTTTTGAAAAAGTGCGTGAATTCCACGAAGTAGCCCAACGCGACCGGGTGGCCGATTTTATCAAATACCTGAATCTGCTTAAAGAGGCGGGAGATGACCCGGCTGCGGCCCAGCCGGATTCTGATATCGATGCGGTCAATCTTTTAACGGTCCACAAAGCCAAAGGATTGGAATGGCCAGTTGTCTTTATGGCCGCTCTGGTGGCGGAAAAATTCCCTGTTCGCGCGCGTCGCGAAGCCTTGCCGCTGCCTGACGACCTGATCAAGGAGGCGCCGCCAGGCGGTGATCAGCATTTGCCGGAAGAGCGGCGGCTATTTTATGTCGGCATGACCAGGGCAAAACAGGAGTTATTTTTTTCTTCGGCCATAGATTACGGCGGTAAAAGGGCAAGAAAAACTTCACCATTTGTTTTGGAGGCCCTTGATCTGCCCAAGTCTGCCCTGCCTGTCAGCCAGCGGAGTTCACTTGATCAGATTGAATTGTTTGCCCCGCACTCTCTGGCGCCGGTACCGCTGGGACAGATTAATCCGGATGAGCTTTTGCCCCTCTCTTTTTATCCCATTGACGACTATTTGACCTGTCCGCTGAAGTATAAATATGTACATGTGCTTAATGTCCCTTTGTTGCCCAGCCATACGATTATGTATGGTTCAGCCCTGCATAAGGCGGTTCAGGCGTATTTTTCTGCCAAACATAATCGGCAAAAATTCACCGAAAAAGATCTCTTGGCGGTATTTTTTAATAATTGGAGTTCCGAGGGGTTTATTTCCCGCCAACACGAGGAGGCCAGGCTGGCAGCTGGGCGCTTGGCCCTGAAAAGTTTTTTTCGGCGGCAGCAGAAAGCCAAGCTCCAGGTGAAATATGTTGAAGAAGAATTCAAATTTGTCCGTGACAATATCCAGCTCAAAGGGCGCTGGGACCTTGTTTTGCAATCAGCCAGCAACAAACAAATATTCATCGTTGATTTCAAATCGACCGAAGTCAAAGAACAGGCCATGGCCGACCGTAAGGCGCGGGCCAGCTTGCAGTTGGCTATCTACGCCATGTCGTGGGAAAAGATGTTTGGTCGTTTGCCCACGGCAGTTCAGTTGTATTTTTTGGATAACGGGTTAATCGGTCAGGCCGAAATGACGGTGGCCGAATTGACAAAGGTCTGGAGTAAAATACGGCAGGTGGCGGCGGGGATCCGGGCCAATGATTTTCATCCGACACCTTCAGCCATGAAATGCGGCTATTGCCCATACAACGATATCTGCCCAAGTTCTGTAGTATAATGGGCCAGAGGAGAATGCCATGACAAACGTTTTATTTATCATCGGTGGGATAATTTTGGTGCTTTTGCTGGCCCTGTTCGGTTTTGCCTTTTACCTCTTCAATTATTTACAGCGCAACCAGCCGCCCAAGGATGATAATTCTCAAAAACTGATTTTGGAGATTATTGATGGTTTACGCAAAGAGGTGGCTGACAGCTCCACAAAAAACCGCCAGGAAATACAAGATAACCTCCAAAAAATGAATGAACAGTTGATGAGGGGGATGAGCGAGACCTCAAATGTATTACAAACCCAATTCAAGAATAATTCGGTCATCATCAAAGATTTTACCGAAAAAATGGTTAAGCTGGATGAGACCAGCAAACAGGTGCTTGATTTTACAAGGCAGATGCAAAGCCTGGAAAACGTCTTGAAAAACCCCAAGCATCGCGGGATATTGGGGGAAACAATCCTGGAAAACCTTATTGGCAATGTCTTGCAGCCAAACCAATACCAAAGCCAATACAAATTTAAAAATGGGGACCTGGTCGATTTTGTAATATTTTATCGCGATCGTATTATTCCGGTCGATGCTAAATTTTCATTAGAAAAATACAATCGCCTGGTCGAAGAAACGGACCAGGGCAGAAAAATTCAGCTGGAGAAAGAATTTAAAATCGATTTGAAAAATCGGATTGATGAGACCTCAAAATATATTCGTCCCGCAGAAGATACGACCGAATTCGCCTTTATGTTTATCCCGGCAGAAGGGGTTTATTACGATCTGCTGGTTTATAAAGTTGGCGCGATTGATATTTCTTCGCAGGACCTAATAGAATATGCCTATAAAAAGCATGTCATTATCGTCTCCCCAACGTCGTTCTTTGCTTATCTTGAAACGGTTCTCTTGGGCTTAAAAGCGGTCAAAATGGAAGAAAACATCAAGCTGATCATCGGACGGGTTGAGGATTTAGGGAGACATTTGCAGGCTTATGAAACTTTTTTCCAGAAGGTCGGGACCAACCTGGATACTACCGTGAACCAGTATAATCAGGCGTATAAGGAATTGGGTAAAATTGACAAGGATGTCATGAAAATAACCGAAGGGGCAGTGGCCATCAATGTTGAGCCGCTGATGATAGAAAAAACCGCCAAAAATTGAGTCGAGGCCGCCTTGACTTATCCTATTATTTTGCTAACCTTGGAATGGCATGAAAAAGCTACTGATTTTCCTTCTAATTGCTCTACTTGTTGCCTCTGCCGGGCTGGCTAAAATAACCAAAAAATCGCGGGTCAAGACATCCAAAAAAGTTGTCAAGGTCAAAACAAAATCCCCGGCGCTGAATCCCCGGCAAAAACTGGCTAAAACCAATAAGGATATCGCCAAGGTCAAACAGCAGCTTAAAAAAAGCCGCAATAAAAAAACTCGGCAGGCTTTGGCCAAGCGGCTGGCCATTCTTGAACAGCGCAGCCGTGACCTTAAAAAGAAACTTGGTGTAATTAAGTCAGTCAAGGTTGTGGTGACACAGTTTCCAACTGCAGAAGAGATAACCACTGCTCCTTTAATTGAAGAGGATACAGAAGAGGTTGCTGTCGATAAGCAAGGCGACGGCCAGCGGGGTGCTTTTCGCTATGAATTGGGTTTGAGCGGCGGGTTTTGGGCTGGCGGCGCCGGGGTGCTGGGAGAAGTACGGGTGCCAACCAGTTTTATTTTTGGGCCGGCCACTACTGCTTTGCGTTTCAGTACTGGCCTGGTCCAGCCCCGCGACGGCGGCCGGCGTTATGTGCCGGTCAATTTTGATGTAATTATGAATTTCCCGCCTGGCTGGCTGGCCGGGCCGTCAAGTTACCTGGGAGCAGGCCTGAATTACGTTGCCCTAACAACCGGCAGTAAGCCGGGGACGGTTGGCGGTGAAGTGTTTTATGGGGTCGAGGGGGAGGGATTTAACGGGGTTTTGTTCGGAGAGCTGGGATATGCGATTTTGCGCAGCGGAGTTGTCCCGTCGCAAAAAGGCGCGATAATTACGATTGGTTTTCGTCGGCCATTTGGTTAAGTTTGGGATAGAAACCCTATTGACAAAAATAGCTCGGTTGCTATAATCCGAATACAAAGGAGGTGAAAATTATTATGAAGAAGTTAGTTGCATTATTTGTACTTCTTGGTTTCCTAGTTGGCGTGGCTGGTGTATACACCGCTGATGCTGCCGCTAAAAAAGCGACTAAGAAAAAAGCAGTGAAAAAAGCCCCTGCCAAGAAAGTTATCAAGAAGAAAGTAGTGCCACCGCCACCACCGCCACCACCGCCACCACCACCGCCGCCACCGCCACCGCCACCACCGCCACCACCGCCAAAGGTTAGTGGAGTGTTTGGTTGGGGCCTGAATTCCGACATTGTTGGTATTTACCAAAATTGCGGAAAGGGCGTAATGGGAACCGTTGGTTTAAGGGGTGACATCGTTCTCGATGATCCTCTAGCCCTCGGCACTTGGGTTGGTCTTTCGGCCAATTCAGTGAAGTATAAGGTTGGTCTTGGAGGCGTTTACGGAAAAGACATCAATGACGCCGATATTAAGGCCATTCCTGTCTACGGAGATGTGGTTGTTAAGCTGCCGGCCGAATGGCTGGGTGGCCTTGACACTTATGTTTCCGGTGGCGCCAACTACGTTGTCTATGGTTCTGGTCGCAAGACTGGTTCCTACGGCGTACAAGGTGCTGCAGGTGTAAACGTGGATCTGGGTCTCGGACTGGGTAAAACTGGTATCGAGGTCGGATACGCGATTGTCAGAGCCAATGGCTCGACACCGACTCTGTCAGCGAAGGGTATTACCTTTGCTGTCAGCCAGCCGTTAGTGTTATAAGAATAGCGGGAGCCCAAAAACCTTTAAAGGCAACTTGGATACTTTAGAGGGGAGTAGGGCTCCCCTATTTTTTTGTTGTGCCGCTCCAATAGTCAGCCAGTACGGCTAGAGTAGCTAGGGCAGCAGTTTCTGTGCGTAGTATCCTTTTTCCCAGGCTGACAGGGATGATCCCGGCTGCCAGGGCGGCGGAAATTTCTGCTTGTGAAAATCCTCCCTCAGGACCAATTACAATCAAGATATTTTTGGGTGGTTTGGTGGTTAGGATATCCCTTAAAGTGGTCTTTCTTTCCAGTTCCCAGGGGATGATCGCTAATTGGTAGCTGTTAGCTTGTCGTAACAATCCTGCAAATTCCAATGTTTCTTTTATGGTTGGGACAATTGCCCGGCCCGATTGCTCGGCGGCCTCTTTGGCCAGTTTTTGCCAGCGGCCAGGTTTAGCCTTTTGGGCAATGGTCCTTTCTGTCAGGAGCGGAATAATCTGGTGGACCCCCAGCTCGGTGCCCTTTTCAATAATAAAGTCCATCTTTTGTCCCTTGGGGAGCGCCTGGGCCAGGGTAATTTGGCAGGGGAGTTCGCTATCTGCCAGGCGCCAAGAGAGCAGGCGACAAAGTATTTCGTCAGCTTCAAACGATTCAATTTTTGCCAGATGGATTTTACCTGTCCCGTCAAATATTTCTAATTCATCGCCCGGTTTAAGCCGCATCACAGCCTTGAGGTAATGGACATCGTCACCAATGATCCGGGGAAGCTGGGTGGCTGGGACAAATAATCTAGGCAGTGACATCGCGATAATTCCTCAAGAGTTTTTCCTGTTCCCGGGTAAGCTTGGTCGGGATCTGGACTTCTACCAGGACATAAAGCGAACCCTTTTCTCGATGGTTAAGCTGGGGTAGCCCTCGTTCCTTAATTTTAAAATTTGTATTTGGTTGGGTGCCGGACGGAATTTTCAAAATGCTGTCACCTTCGAGCGTAGGTATCTTGATTTCATCTCCCAGAATCGCCTGGAGAAAAGATATCTGCGTGCGGTAATAGAGGTTGTTGCCGTCACGGTTAAAATGCGGGTGCGGTTCGACATTGACCAGGACGTATAAATCTCCGGCCGGGCCACCTTTGAGCCCGGCATTGCCAGCCCCACTGACCCGCAGTGAATGGCCCGACTCAATGCCTGCCGGAACTTTGACTTTAATAACATGTTTCTTCTTTTCCCGGCCGCTGCCGCTGCAATTACTGCAGGGTGTTTTGACCATCTCCCCGCTGCCATGACAGGTTGGGCAGGGGGTAACCTGGGTAAAAGCGCCCAGCATAGTTCGTTGGGTCCGCTTGACCTGGCCAGAGCCCTGGCAGGTGGAACATTTGATTGGGGTGGTGCCTGGTTTGGCCCCGGAACCTTTACATATTGTGCAAGCCACCAGGTGCGGGACTTCTAACTCTTTTTCCAGCCCATGCAGCACATCATGAAGGTTCAGGTTGATCTGCATTCGCAGGTCTTCGCCTCTCTCTGGTCCACCCCGCCTGGCTGCCCCACGTTGCTGGCCGCCAAAGAACATGTCAAACAGGTCGCCAAAATCTCCGAAGCTCTCAAAGCCCCCCTGGGTGCCGCTATAATCAAAACCGCCAAACCCGCCGCCTGTCTGGCCGGCTTGGCCGTAATAATCGTATTGGGAACGCTTATTGGGATCGGACAGGATCTGATAAGCTTCGTTGATTTCTTTAAACTTGTCAGCTGCGCCGTGTTCTTTATTGACATCCGGATGGTACTTGCGGGCAAGATTACGATAAGCTTTTTTGATCTCGTCTTGTGAGGCCCCCTTGGCTACACCGAGGGTTTCATAATAATCCCTCTTCATTTATTTTTCTTCTTTAATCTCTCCATCGGTTTCCACTGTCTTCTCGCTGTCGCCCGAAGTCGGGGGTTGTTGCTCCTTGTTGGCCTCATAAAGCTTGGCCGACATTTCGTATAAATCTTTTTGTAAAAGCTCAAAAGCGGTTTTAATTTTTGCCGGATCTTTTTCTTCTAGTGCTTGGCGGGTTTCAGCAATTGATTTTTCGACTTTTTCCTTTAAGCCGGCATCGATCTTGTCTCCGGCATCCTTGATGGTTTTTTCCGCCGAATAACACATGGCATCAGCCTGGTTCTTGAGGTCGGCCTCTTCCCGCTTCTTTTTGTCGTCAGTCTCATGGGATTCGGCTTCTTTTTTCATCTTGTCGATTTCATCTTTAGAGAGCCCGGATGAAGCGGTAATGGTTATTTTCTGTTCCCGGTTGGTCCCCTTATCTTTGGCTTTGACGTTGAGGATGCCGTTGGCATCGATGTCAAAGGTGACTTCAACCTGCGGAATACCGCGAGGCGCTGGAGGGATGCCATCAAGATGGAAACGACCCAGCGTCCGGTTATCTGTCGACATGGCTCGTTCCCCTTGTAGGATATGGATTTCTACCGAGGTCTGCCCGTCAGCGGCGGTGGAGAAAACCTGGCTTTTTGAGGTCGGGATGGTGGTGTTACGCTCGATCAATGGTGTCATTACTCCCCCGAGTGTCTCGATCCCCAAAGTCAGCGGAGTAACATCAAGTAATACAAGCTCTTTGACTTCACCGGCCAGTACGCCGCCTTGGATTGCCGCGCCGATAGCCACGACTTCATCCGGGTTGACCCCGCGATGGGGCTCTTTGCCAAAAAAGTTTTTAACCGCCTCCTGGACTTTGGGCATTCTGGTCATGCCGCCAACCAAAATGACTTCATCAATTTCCTTAGCAGTCAAACCGGCATCGGCCAGTGCTTTGCGGCAAGGTTCAATGCTGCGTTCAATCAAGTCAGCGACTAATTGTTCCATTTTGGCCCTGGTCAATTTAAGGACCAGATGTTTCGGCCCGCTCTGGTCGGCCGTGATAAACGGCAGGTTGATTTCTGTTTCCGCGGTGGTGGAGAGCTCACATTTGGCTTTTTCGGCCGCTTCTTTCAGCCGTTGCATGGCCATGCGATCTTTTGACAGATCAATACCTTGGTCTTTCTTGAATTCATCCAGCAGCCATTTAATAATGTGCTGGTCAAAATCGTCTCCCCCCAGGTGGGTATCGCCGTTGGTCGATTTGACCTCAAAAACTCCTTCGCCAATTTCCAGGATAGAGATATCGAATGTGCCGCCACCCAGATCATAGACAGCAATTTTCTCGTTTTTCTTTTTGTCCAAACCATAGGCCAGCGCGGCGGCTGTCGGTTCGTTGATGATACGGACAACCTCTAGCCCGGCGATTGTCCCGGCATCTTTGGTGGCCTGACGCTGGCTGTCGTTGAAATAGGCGGGGACGGTGATGACCGCTTTTTTGACCGGTTCGCTTAAAAAATCTTCGGCTGATTGTTTCATCTTTTGTAAAATCATGGCCGAAATTTCCGGCGGGCTGAATTCTTTCCCTTCAACCTTGACGGTCGCTTCCCCCTTGCTGCCACGGGCAACTTGGTAGGGGACATATTTCAACTCTTCGCCAACTTCATCATGTCGACGGCCGATAAAACGCTTGATTGAAGCAATCGTATGTTCCGGATTAGTGATAGCCTGCCGTTTGGCAACCTGTCCGACAACCCGTGACCCGTCTTTCATAAATGAGACAACCGATGGGGTGGTCCGTCCCCCTTCAGCGCTGGCAATAACAGTTGGTTCTCCTCCGGACATTACCGCTACGCAGCTATTTGTCGTCCCCAAGTCGATGCCGATGATTTTTTCTTGTGCCATGTTTACTTTGCTCCTTTCTTACTGACGATAACCATTGAGGGCCTGATCACCCGGCTATGCAGGCTGTAGCCCTTTTGTAACTCTTCCAAATTAATCCCTTCCGGTCCTGCTGATTCCTTTTGCAAAATTGCTTCGTGAAAATTTGGGTCGTAAGGCTGATTGACGGCGGGGATTTCCCTGAGGCCGAACTTACCCAGCGCATCACCAAGTTGCTTGCTGATCAGTGAGAGTCCTTTTAAGACATCCTCATCTTTGACTGTTGGCAAAGCCCGGGCAAAATTGTCCATAATGGGCAGCAATTCCTTGATCAGATTTTCATTGGCAAATTGCACAAACTGGTCGCGCTCCAGGTTGCTCCGTTTTTTATAATTATCAAAGTCTGCCAAAGCCCGCAGATATTTTTGTTTGGTGGCTTCCAGCTCTTCTGCCAACAGCTCGAGTTCGCTTTTTTCCGGTGGCAATTCTGGTTGAATTGTTTCTAGTTCTTCGCTCATTTATCCCTCCAGGAGATTTTCCAGCCGACGGGAAAGATATTCCAGGATGCCGGCGGTTTTAGCGTAGCCCATGCGGGTCGGTCCAATGACGCCCAGTCCGCCCGCCGCGACATTTTTGGCTTCGTAGGAACTCATAACCACGCTGCAATGTTTAACCTCTTTAAAACTGTTTTCACTGCCGATGCGGATGGTTACGCCGCCGGTGGTGGTATATTCCTTGAACATTTCTGCCATTAGGTCTTCTTTCTCCAGCGTTTCCATCACTTGTCGAGTATAATTGATGTCGCAGAATTCCGGTTGTTTAAGCATATTGGCAAACCCGGAAGAATAAACCCGGGTCTTGTTGTCGATCGTGGCTACCAAAGAAGCATATTCAACCAGATGGGAGAGGACCTTGAGCGTCTGATGCATGGCTTCTTCGATATCGATTTTTACTGTCGAGAGCCCCTCACGGACCACTTCCTCTTCTTTGATAGTCAGTTGTCGGCTCTTCATCAAGTGATCAACATAAAAACGATAGCCAAGGTCAGTTGGTATCCGGCCGGCAGAAGTGTGGGGTTGAATAATAAAACCCAGCTCTTCCAGGTCGGCCATTTCGTTAC
>MEUF01000029.1:0-11603 GCA_001771615.1 candidate division WOR-1 bacterium RIFOXYB2_FULL_48_7 | reverse complement strand
CCCGGACAATGGCTTCCAGGATCTTTTTTTTGCGCTCGTCTAATTCGATTTGTTTCATCATGTTAGCACTCTCTAATGTTGAGTGCTAATTATAGCATTATGCAGAAGTTGCTGTCAATATTCAGACAAAGTGGGCGAAAACCTGGTTGCCCAGGAATAATCCTCTATTGGTTAAGCGGTAGTTGTTTTCATGTGCTTCCATTAACCCCTCTTCAATTAACCCGGAAACCTCTTTTTCAAAACCACAAAACTTTGTTGCCGGAATGCCCATCAGCAGCCTTAGCCCCATCATAATCACTTCGCCGGCAGAAATGGTATTTCTGGTAATAAGTTCTCTTTCCTGTTGGCAGTATTCTTCAAGACTGCTGGTGCCAGCCCAGATCTTTCCGTCGACGTGTGAATGGGCTCCAACGCCAACTCCCTGCCAATTCCCCATCTGCCAATAATTAATGTTATGGCGACATTCAAAATTTGGCTGGGCAAAATTACTAATTTCATACTGTTTGTAACCGGCCTGAAGAAAGGTGTCAATTGCATATTCATACATCTCTGCCTCCTCATCCTCGCTGGGGGGGGAAAGCTGGCTTGTTGGAGTGCGGATTTGGGAGTGTAGGGGGGTATTTTCTTCAATAATCAGGTTGTAGGTAGAAAGGTGAGTTGGTCGCAGGCCAATAGCTTGTTGCAGGTCGGCCTGCCACTCGGCCAGGGTTTGATTGGGTAGGGCAAAGATCAGGTCAAGGTTAATATTTTCAAAGCCGGCAGTCCGGGCATCCCGATAGAACTTCAAGGCCTGATTAGAGTCGTGAATTCGCCCTAAGGTTTTTAAGTGGGTATCATTGAATGATTGAACGCCAAGCGAAAGTCGATTAATCCCTAAGTCACGGAGAATTTTTAATTTTTCCAGGCTGGCTGTCCCAGGATTAGCCTCTACCGTAATTTCGGAAGATGGCGTCCAGCTCACAGTTTCCAAAATCCTGGAAAAGTGTTGCGGCGAGAGGAGGGTTGGTGTCCCGCCGCCAAAATAGATGGTTTTTAGTTGTGTCTCTTTGGTTAATTTTTCGGATATTTCTCTGATGAGAGAATCGACGTATTGATCAATTAAGTCTTCTTTCCCGGCGAGCGAGATAAAGTCGCAGTAGTTGCATTTCTGCCGGCAAAAAGGAACATGGATATATAGCGAGGAGACGTCAGGCATATCTTAGCTGATCCGTAACACGGCCATGAAAGCTTCCTGTGGGACATCAACCGCGCCGACCCTTTTCATGCGGCGTTTTCCCTCTTTCTGTTTTTCAAGTAGCTTCCGTTTGCGGGTAATGTCCCCGCCATAACATTTGGCTAAAACATCTTTGCGCAAAGCCGGCTTGGTTTCTCGGGCGATGATCTTACTGCCGATCGAGGCTTGGATCGGTATCTGAAATTGGTGCCGGGGAATTACCTCTTTCAGTTTTTCCACCAGGCGCTTGCCGCGATAGTAAGCTTTTTCCCTATGGACCAGGGTTGACAGTGCATCGACCGGTTCACCATTTAACAGGACATCAAGTTTGACCAGGTCAGATGGCAGATAACCGATAATTTCATAATCCATTGAAGCGTAGCCGCGCGAGACCGATTTCATGATGTCATGGAATTCCGAGATTAATTCGGCCAAGGGGATTTCATAGGTGAGCATGACGCGGGTCGGGTCCAGATATTCCATCCCTTTAAATATTCCGCGCTTATCTGTGGCCAGGGACATCAGCCCGCCAACATATTCGCTCGGGGAGAAGAGGGTGACCTTGCTGTAGGGCTCCTCGATGCTTTCAATTTCCGAGGGATCAGGAAAATCGGCCGGATTATCAATCATGAGCGATGGTTTATGCTGAAAGTTAATTTTGTAAATGACGTTGGGGGCAGTGGCAATCAGGTCGATATTGTATTCGCGCTCCAACCGTTCCTGGACAATTTCCAAATGAAGCAGCCCGAGAAAGCCGCAGCGAAAACCAAACCCCAGGGCGGCCGAAGTTTCCGGTTCATAGAAGAGGGCGGCGTCATTGAGCTGTAGCTTTTCCAGAGAATCTTTGAGGTGTTCAAAATCACCGGGATTGACTGGATATATACCGCAATAAACCATCGGCTTGATCGGCTTATAACCAGGGAGGGCCTCTTGCGCCGGTCGGGCCGTTTCTGTGATCGTATCACCAACCCGGCACTCGCGGACATTTTTGACTCCAGAAATTAAATAGCCGACCTCGCCGGCTGGCAATTCTTGCCTCGGGACAAAACCAAGTTTGAGGGAGCCAACTTCCAGGACCTCATAATCAATCCCACTGCCCATCATTTTGACCTTTGTCCCTGTTTTCATTACCCCGTTCACAATCCTGACATAAGCAACCACCCCACGATAAACGTCATAGTGGGAGTCAAAAATTAGGGCTTGGAGCGGGGCTTCTTCTTTCCCTTTTGGGTGAGGGATTTTGGCGATAATTGCCTCCAGGATTTCCTTGATGCCGAGCCCTTCTTTGGCGCTGGCCAGGATAACCTCTTCCTTGTCAAAACCAAAAACATTTTTTATCTCTTCCAGGGCCTTGTCGATTTCTGCATTAGGCAGATCAATTTTGTTAATGACCGGGATAATCGTCAAATTATTATTCAAGGCCAGATAAGCGTTGGCCAGGGTTTGGGCCTCAATCCCCTGGGTGGCATCGATAATCAATAGCGCCCCTTCGCAGGCGGCAAGCGAGCGGGAAACTTCATAGGAAAAATCGACATGGCCGGGGGTGTCAATTAAATTCAGGGTATAGCCATTGTAGTCGATACGAATCGCTTGGGCTTTGATGGTGATCCCCCGCTCACGTTCCAAGTCCATGGTATCCAGGACCTGTTCTTTCATCTGCCGTTTTTCAATGGTCCCGGTATATTCCAGCAGACGATCGGCCAGGGTTGATTTCCCGTGGTCGATGTGGGCAATGATGGAAAAATTTCTTATCTTGTCGAGCATTTTACTTGATCATTCTAACATAATTAATAGAAGTTGACAGGATAGGGGTTAAGTTAGATAATAAAAATAATGCGAGACAAATTACTCTTTGTCGCCGCTGTTTGCCTGTTGGCGAGCAGTGCTTTTGCCGCCCTGGATATCAGTGAAATTGGCGAAGGAGCCCGGCCGCTTGGTTTGGGCCGCGCCTTTGTTGGCTTGGCTGACGATGCCAGCGCGATTTTTACCAATCCGGCCGGGTTGGGCCGCAATAATAATCTTAATATTGTCAGCATGACCGGGCAGATGATGTCGGATGCCAATTATGTGATGCTTGGTGCGGCCGATTTGTCGCCGATCGGCAAGGTCGGAATCGGTTTTGTTAATGTTTCCGTGGGGAGTATTCCCATGACCACCATCGAGGGAAGCGGCGCCAGCTTGGAAGTCAAACTGCGCTCGGACTCGCCTTATGCCGAATATAACAACAGCCTGATCTTTTTGTCTTATGGTTCAAAACTAAGCCGTTTTTTACGGAACAATGCCGGAAGTAATTTTTCCATCGGGACTAACCTAAAATTTATGCTGCAGGGTTATGCCGGTGGGGGGACGCCGATGCAAGATGTGGCCGGCGGTGGCATGGATGCCGACCTGGGTTTACTTTGGGATGTTAATAATTGGTTGAATTTGGGCTTAAACCTAAAAAACTTTTTACCAACCTCTTTTGGCGGGAAATTTGTCTGGAAAGCCCGTGGCGGCAACCCGGAAATTGTTGAATCAATTCCCATGACCACCCATGCCGGGGCCAGGTTTAAACTGATCGGCCAACCGGGCTGGCGGCTCAATCCGGACCAGAAACTTGATCTGCTGGTTGATTACGAAAGTTATCGTGAGGACAATAAGCCGGCGACCTGGCATATCGGGACAGAGTTCTGGCCGATGGAAGCAATTGCTTTTCGTGTCGGCCTGGATCAAAAACCAAAAGCTGGAGAAAGCGGGGTCGGCGTGGATAATAACTATTCTGCCGGGATCGGGCTCAACTTGTCGGGAATAACTTTTGATTATGCCTATCACCAGTTCGGTGATGTGGGAGAAAATGCCACTCACTTTTTTTCCATCGGTTATCGTGAAGGGGCGCAGCTGATCGACAAACCGGTCAGAAAAAACCTGAACAAGGATAAATTAACCATCCCGGTGCCGGAAATCGTTCCTAAGCCGCCGCTCAAGCAATTTGCTGACGTGGCAGAAGATTTTTGGGCACGCAAACCGATTGAATACCTGGCGACTTTAAATATCATGGACGGCTATTCCGACGAGACCTTCCGGCCGAATAAAGAGATTACGCGGGGTGAATTGGCGGTCTTGCTGGTCAAGGCCAAGGGTTTTGAGATTGCCAAGGAAGTCAAATTCCAGTTTGCCGATGTTGCCAGCCAGGCGTTTGAAGCCCCCTTTATCAGTTTGGCCGTTGAACGGGGCTACTTCCAGGGCTTTCCCGACGGCAACTTCCAGCCCGAGAGCCGAATCAGCCGGGCCCAGATGGCGGTTGTTCTGGCCAAATTTTCGGGAATTTATGTAAAACCAAGCATAACTACAAAACCGTATGCTGATGTTGCTCCAGACCATTGGGCGGCGCCGGCTATCTCGGCCGATAAAATGAGCGGATTTTTTGATTATTTAAATGGCCAGCCGTTTAAGCCGGATGCTTTCTTTACCAGGGCTGAAGCGGCCGAAATAATTTCCAAAACACCTTTTGCCAAGAAACAGATTGAAAAATTAATTTCCGGTAAAAACAGCTGATCAGATCCCCAGCCAGGTCCGCCACAAAATTGGGCCGCGCACGATGACCTCTTTTATTTTGTCTGACCGACGCGGTTGTTTAACCAGGGTGAGCGGATTTTTTTTATAGAGGGCGGCCAGTTCCGGCTCATAGCCAAGAGAAATAGCCGGGAAATATGTCCGGAAAAAGCTCATGACCTCTTCAGCCTGACCGGCCGGCAAATTGAACAGTTCGTGTTGACCGTTTTGCAGATAAACATATACCAGATTAATTGTTCCCAACTTAATATCAGACATAGGCAGGGAAGCAACATACATGCCGGCCTTGTTGACCTGTTGATAAACCCAGACGATATCTTGGGGCCGATATTTTAACGCCTGCAGTACGGCACTCCATTTCTTTTGTTTTGAGCGGGTTTCGAAATATATTCCGACCAATAACAGGAAGAGGCCTGTGCCCATGATCCGCAGAAAGATGTTGGTACCCGCATTTTGGCCGATATCAATGAAGGAGATGGACATCAGCCCGGCGCCGAACAAAAGGGCAGAGAGCCCCCCCAGCAATTGTAAAAAGCTTAAATACTTAACCGAGCCTTTTAATGATTTTTCTATTGATGATGGAATATCCATTATTATTGTGGTGGAGAGACCCAGAGGTCCTTATAGGTTAATGCCGCTTGCTTTTGTCGACCAGCAATCAACCAAAGCTGTTGATTCATTGTTGTAACATAGGCCCTGTCCCTGCCCACCCAGGGGGCTTCTGCCGTGACCAGTGTCCAGTTAACGGCATCGACTGATGAATATACTTTGTTTAGATACGCTTCTGCGGGAAAAATATTTTCCAGGCCAAGCAAATAGATCTTATCTCCTTGCACCAGGGTGTTAGCGGGAAAACCGGCTTGGCTGGGAAAGGTAGCGCTTGTGTTTTGCCAGTTGAGCCCATCTGTTGATGTTTGGACTTCGCAAGTAATAGTTTGTGCCCCGCCATTGATATAAAATATCAAATATGTCAGATTATTATTCAATATATTTAAGCCACCGGTGCTACCAGGAAAAACCTGTTTTTGTTCCCAAGTCAGCCCGTTACTTGAGCTCCATATGTCGCAATAACTGTTATCATCCAATTCTCCTCCGGCTATCCAGAGCTGATTATCAAAACTGACCAGGCTGGCTAATTCCCGCGATCCGATTGATGTATTGTATCCGACAAGTGTCCAGTCGGTCCCATTGCTGGATTTCCAGACATCGTTATAGCTATTGCTGGAAGACGACCCACCATAAATCCAGATTTCGCCATTATGGACAGTGGCCGAAAGCTTTTCTCTGGCAGGCCAGGTGGCCAAATAATTTGTCCAGGTGAGTCCGTCGGAAGAGTAGAGGACTTCGTTCGTTGTCCGGACCGTCTCATTCTGTGGCGTAACAAACCCACCCAAAAGATAAATCTTATTTTGAAAAGTGACACAAGCTCCGCTATCTCTGGAGCTAAAGTCGGTTAAAGGAGTAATTTGGCTCCAGGTTAGTCCGGCTGCAATAACCGTTGTAGTGGAGCTGGAAGTTGTGGCGGTAGAGGTTGTTGTCGCCGGCGTTGTGGTTGTACTGGTTACAGTTGTAGTGGTTATAGTCGTGGTGGTTGAGGATGTTTCGGTTGTGGTGGGTGTGTCAACGGTGCCGGTGCAACCGACAAAAAATGCCATAATTAGCAGGCCGACAACCATTGGCACCAGGAATTTATTTGCCATCTGTAAATTATGATGTTTTGCGTGATTGTTTGTCAATATCAGGATGCCGCCTGGTCTCTGGACGTGGAATATATTGATGGAATTTGACAAAGCGGGGCTATTGTTTTAGAGTGATTATGCCATCGATGGACATATTTAAATTTTACATCCTTAATAACCTAAACTGCCAATTCGATTTAATAACTTATTTTTTTCTTTTTATTATCCTGTTGGTTGCCTTGCCCAGCTTGCTATACGCCTCGGCTTATTTGCGCGGACACTATTCTTCTCGAAAAATTATCTGGTGCCAGGCGCTGACTGTCGGATTTATTGTGGCGATGGCCGGCGTTGTAAGCGCCGGTAATATTGTCACCTTTCTATTGGCTTGGGAATTGATGACTCTGATTTCGTATTTACTCATTGTCGGTGAGCCGGAAAACCTCCAGGCGGCCAGGGCAGGAGTGATTTACCTTGTCATGGCGCATTTAGGCACGGCCATGTTGCTGGCGGCTTTTCTTGTATTATATCAACAACTTGGTACGATGGATTTTACGGCAATGAAGCAAAGTATTTCTCTTTTGACTCCGGGTACGCTGAATCTATTGTTTTTGCTTTTCTTTTTTGGTTTTGCCGCAAAAGCCGGGGTTGTTCCGCTCCACATTTGGCTGCCATATGCCCATCCGGAAGCTCCCAGCCAGGTCTCGGCTTTGATGTCGGGTGTGATGATCAAAACTGCCCTGTATGGTATGGTCCGATTTATTTTTTTCCTTTTGGGGGTCCAGGCCCTTTGGTGGGGTTTATTAGTGGTTGGTTTGGCAGCTTTGTCCGCGCTGGTTGGCGCGATTTATGCTCTGATCGAGAATGATCTGAAAAAAATTCTGGCCTACTGCAGCATCGAAAATATAGGCATAATATTATTTGGCTTTGGCAGTGCGATGATCTTTGCTTACTATCAACTCTCTTATTTGACTGTTTTGGCTCTGGCCGCCGGGTTATATCATTTACTCAACCATGCCGTCTTTAAAGCCCTGCTTTTTTTATCGGCCGGCAGTGTTATCAGGGCTGTTCAGTTAAGAAATATCGAACAAATGGGCGGCCTGATAAAACGACTCCCCTGGACCGCCGGAATGTTTTTGCTCGGTGCGCTGGGAATTGCCGGCTTGCCGCCGCTAAATGGATTTGTCAGTGAATGGCTGACTTTCCAGGCGTTATTCATGGGCGCTGGCCAAATGGTTTCCGGGGAAATGAAGTTGTTTTTTGGGCTAGCGGTAGCCTTGTTGGCGGCGACCAGCGGCCTTTCTGCAGCCGGTTTTGTCAAAGCGTTTGGGATTACTTTCCTAGCGCGTTCCCGTTCCACCGCTGCCGCCGCAGCCGGAGAGGTTCCTGCTGCTATGCTGGCTGCTCAAGGTTGGTTGGCTGCCCTGGTGATTATTTTGGGTTTAGGAGCGCCTTTAATATTTCCCCTGATTACTCAAGTTGCGGGTCAAGCGGCTGGCCTTTCTGTCGGGGTGGTTTTCCCAATTACCGGCCAAGCGGCAGTTTCGCCCGTGGGATTGGCGTTTTTGTTAATATTATTCCCGCTTATTACTGCTGGGCTCTTTTTGATTTTTGGTAGGAAAAATGTAGCTGTTTCCGGCACATGGGATTGCGGTTATTACCAGCTGTCCGCCAGGAATGAATTCACAGGGACAGGCCTCTCCAAGCCATTTCGCATTGCCTATAGTTTTTTTCTGCAGCCATATAGAAAAATGGCCAAGATCAGGACGGCCCACTATCACGTCAGCTCCCTGCATTATGAAACCAAGACAAAAAAAGTCTTTATGGCCTATTTTTATGATAAATTAGTTGGTTTTGTTTTTCATAATGCCAATCTATTTAAAAGGTTCCAGGCTGGCAGTGTGCATATTTATTTGGGCTATCTGTTTTTTGTTCTCTTGTTGCTGCTGACCGTTTGGAGGTTTATATAATGCCGGAATTATGGCTGTGGTTGGGACAATTGGGGCTTGTTTTGTCAATTGCCCCGCTAATCAGCGGAATTATTACTAAAATCAAGAATTGGTTGCGTTTCCGTCGCGGCCCGAGCATCTGGCAGCCATATTACAATTTAAGTAAATTACTTGCCAAGGACGAGATCCACTCTGATCAAATCTCCTGGATTTATCAATTAGCGCCCTGGATTTTGTTTTCTTCTACTCTTACTGCTGCGGCCATTTTGCCGCTCTTTGCTGGCCTAAACCGATTTTCGTTGTTGGGAGATTGGTTGGCCCTCCTTTTTCTTTTTGCTCTTGGTCGTTTTTTTCTGGCCCTGGCAGCGCTGGATTGCGGCAGTGCCTTTGGTGGGTTGGGTGGGGGGAGAGAGCTGTTTGTGGCCAGCCTGGCGGAACCGGTTGCTTGCCTGGCCGTCTTTGCTTTGGCGCTTAAAAGTGGTTCGTCCGGTTTTTCTGCCATGGCTGACGGGCAGTTTGGTAATGTAACGGTAGTTGTGGCCTGTCTCTCCCTATTCTTGCTGACCTTGGCTGAAACCTCCCGTTTACCGGTTGATAATCAAGAAACTCATTTGGAATTAACCATGATCCATGAAGCGATGGTTTTAGAATACAGTGGCCGGCCGTTGGCCTTAATCGAAATGTCAGCCCATCTACGCCAATTCATTTGGTTTTTCCTCTTGGGCTGGTTGATCGTGCCGGCAATCAGCTGGTTGCCGTTGGCGATGTTTATCCTGGCTTCAGCGGTGGCCGTGCTGGAGGTGACAATTGCCAAGCTGCGGTTATTTCGCTTGGTTGATTATTTTATTTTTGCTTTGGCCATCGGTTTCGTGGCCGTTATTTGTGCCAGCGTGGGGATATAAGTATGGATTATTTTATTCTTATCGGCATCATGTTGACTAGTTGTTGGTTGTTAATCGCCAAACGATTGTCGACTGTGATTAGCGGCTTCCGCTATCAGTCGTTATTTTTGTTTATTGCAACAGTGCTGGCCGCACTTAATGAGGGGCAGCCGGGCTTATTTGTGGTCGCAGGCTTGCTGTTGGCGGTAAAGGTTGTGCTGATCCCTGAATTTATGTTACGGATCGTCAAAGAAATCAAAACCCGCGATGACCTGGGTCTGATATTAAATCCGCAGCTTTCATTGATCGTCGGTTTATTGGCAACATATGCCGCCTGGCTTTTTTCACAGCAGATCACCCCGGCCGGGGCGGCCTTGACCCGGGGAATTGTGGCTGTGGCTTTGGCCGTGGTCTTGATCGGCATGTTTTTGATGGTCTTTCGCCTTAAGGCCCTAGTCCAGGTGACCGGCCTGCTGGTCATGGAAAATGGTCTTTTTCTATTGGCGACGGCTGTTGCCGGCGGAATGCCGTTTTTTGTGGAAATCGCAGTATTTTTCGATGTGATGGTTAGCGTCATGATTCTGGGGGTTTTTATATATCGGATTAACCGACTATTTACACATATTGATGTCGATAAGTTATCAAACTTAAGGGGATAATTATGGTTTTGTTTTTGTTGTTGGGCATGCCAGTCTTGATTACGCTTTCATTATGGCCGGTCAAGAATATCCGCCATGTTGGTTGGCTGAATGCAATTGGTTATCTAGTCGCCCTGGGGGTTGGTACTAATATTCTGATGCAAACCGGCGTGGCACGGCAAATTATTGCCTACAATAATTTCTTTTACCTAGACCCTTTGAGCGGGTTTTTTGTTTTTACGATTTTGTTAATTGCTTTAATGTCTGCGCTCTATTCGATTGAATATCTGGCGCATGATTTGTCGGCAGGGCGGATTACGGCCAGAAAAGCCAAAATATATTATGGCCTGTTTAATGCCTTTGTCTTGTCGATGCTCCTGGTCGTCTGTGTCAATAACCTGGGCATCATGTGGGTGGGGATCGAATTAACTACTTTGGTTTCCTCCTTTCTAGTCGGATTTTATAATACCCAATCATCGGTTGAGGCAGCCTGGAAGTATTTGATCATCTGTTCTGTCGGGATTATTTTCGCTTTATTGGGCACAATCCTTTTTATTTTTACCCTTTCGCTGGATTGCGGTCTGCGCACGCTGAATTGGACAGAAATCATGCGGGTAGCCGGGCTGCTTGACCCCGCGATGATAAAAATTGCTTTTATTTTCATCTTGGTCGGCTATGGGACTAAAGCCGGTTTTGTGCCGATGCACACCTGGCTACCGGATGCTCACAGCCAGGCGGTGTCGCCGATCAGTGCGTTGCTTTCCGGTGTTTTATTAAAAACTTCCGTTTATGCCATCCTGCGCTTTGCGCTGATCATGTCACGAGCTGGCGAAGGGGCGTATGTCAGTCATTTATTACTTGGCTTTGGTCTTGTGTCTGTGGCGGTTGCGGCCATTTTTATTCTTGTTCAGAAGGAATTGAAAAGGCTGTTAGCTTATAGCTCAATTGAACATTTGGGGATAATTGCCCTGGCTTTTGGCTTGGGCGGGTCTTGGGGAATAATCGGTGGTTTGCTGCATATTTTAAATCATGCGCTGACAAAATCATTGATGTTCTTTTGTGCTGGCAGCATCGTGCGTAAATATCAGGCTCAACTGTTTTCCTCCATCAGCGGTGTTTTATGCAGCCTGCCATTGATCGGCCCATTAACCTTGTTAGGAACATTAGCCCTATCTGGTTTTCCGCCTTTCTCGATTTTTATGAGTGAACTGCTGATATTAATGGCTGCTTTTATCAACGGGTCCTTCCTGGTCGGTGGCTTGCTGCTCGGTTTGTTAGTCATTGCCTTTGCCGGAATGCTGTTCCAGATGAGTAAGATATTGTTTGGTCTGCCGCCGGCGAATATGGTGCCAGAGCGTCCAGCTCTGTCTGAAGTTTTGGCGTTGAGCTTGCCCGTCATCTTAATTGTAGTTTTTGGCCTCTTCATTCCCTGGCCATTTACCCAGGTGCTTGGTTCGTTAGTCGAGCAATTGAAAGGGATATAAATGACAAATTATGGTTTAGCTCCAATTTCGATAGAAAAAAAATATCGTGATGAAGTCCATTTACGTTTTGCCAAAGAAGACTTTGTTTCTGTTTGCTCGGCTTTACACCGAGTTTTAAAATCACCCGTCAGAATGATGTTTGCCCGGGAACAGCAACAAAACTACGCCGTGAGTGCAGTCTTTTTAGATGACCAGCTGCACCGCTGGGTT
>MEUF01000028.1:11475-11617 GCA_001771615.1 candidate division WOR-1 bacterium RIFOXYB2_FULL_48_7 | reverse complement strand
AATTCAATTATAGGCGGAAGATTTGCAATGTCTCCATCCATACTGTAGATTCCTTCTACGAATATCAATTTGTTTTTTGTGCTGCAGTCCTTTTTTAATTTATTCTCTAAATCCTCAATATCATTATGTTTGAATGGAATTG
>MEUF01000028.1:0-11090 GCA_001771615.1 candidate division WOR-1 bacterium RIFOXYB2_FULL_48_7 | reverse complement strand
TTAAGTTTAGTCCCGGAAATGTTGCGTCAAGCGAACCCGGAAATCAAATCAGCGGTATTTTGGCACATTCCCTGGCCGAATCCGGAAGCTTTTAGGATTTGCCCGTGGAAGGAAGAAATTTTACGGGGTATGCTTGGTGCCGATTTACTGGCCTTCCATATTAATTACCATGTCGATAATTTTTTAACCACTGTCGATCGAACTTTGGAGGTCAGGGTAGATAAAGTGGCTTCGAGTGTTGTGGCCAGTGGCCGCGAAACATTGGTCAAGCCTTTTCCAATTAGTATTGATTATGAGCGAATTGCCCTGGATTCTGAAAGCCCGGCGACAGAGGCTGCGGCCGCAAAATTAAAAAGGGAGCTCAATATTCGGGATCAGCTGATCGGCATTGGAACTGATCGGATAGACTATACAAAGGGGATTCCGGAGCGACTAAAAGCTTTAGATATATTTTTTGAGGATTATCCCGAATATTTGGGCAAATTCACTTTTATTCAAGCGGGGGTGCTTAGCCGCATTCATATCCCTGAATATAAAAAAATTAATGACGAGATTAATAGTTTGGTTGAGGCCATAAACTTCAAATATGCTACCGATGCCTGGCGGCCAATAATTATGGTTAGACGACATTTCTCGCAAGCAGAATTAATAGCCCTATATCGCATGGCTGATATTGCTCTGGTTACTTCGTTGCATGATGGCATGAATCTTGTGGCGAAAGAATATGTGGCCGCTGCCCGGGCAAATAAAGGAGTATTGGTTCTTTCGCGTTTTACCGGCTCGGCCAGAGAATTAACGGACGCCTTATTGATTAACCCTTATTCGCCAAAAGAAATTGCCGCGGCTATTAAATTGGGGTTAACCATGCCTGCAGAAGAAAAAAACCGTCGCCTACAGAAGATGAAAGAGCTGATCGCAGAAAACAATATTTACAAATGGGCGGGGAAAATATTGCAGGCATTACTCAGGCTTCCATGAAGCCATTACTTTGGCTGTTTTTGGATTTTGACGGTACGCTTGTGGCGATCAGGAAACGGCCGCAATGGGTCTATTTGTCAATCGACCATCGTCAATTATTGAGGCAATTGGCTAAGCTTGCTTCGGTTAAATTGGTTTTTATTTCCGGAAGAGCGATAGAGGATTTAAAAAAACAGATTCGGGTTCAACCAGCCGTCTACGTGGGCAACCATGGATATGAAATTGAAGCTGACGGCCGGCGGCAAAGTATTCCACATGTTAAGGGGTATGTCCCAATGCTGAAGCAAATAAAAAAAGAAATAACAGAGAAACTGCGGATCAAAGGAGTTTGGCTGGAAGACAAGGGGGTGACCTTGACCCTACATTATCGCGAAATGAATAGAAAACATCTCCCTGAAGTCGAGAGTAATATTAATGCGTTAAGAAAACGTTGGGCAAAGCGTTTGCGATTTGCTAAAGGTAAAGAAGTCTGGGAAATATCTCCTGGACTAAATTGGCATAAAGGGGCGGCGGTTGAGCGACTGCTTAAGCCAGTGAAAGCTAGCCATGCCTTCCCAATTTATATTGGTGATGATCGAACTGATGAAAACGCTTTTAGGTCACTGGGTGGACAGGGATTGGCTGTTGCGGTTGGGCAACGCTTGCGTTTTGCTGATTGTAGCTTGGTTTCGATAAGAGAAGTTTATTGGTTATTAAAAACTCTTTATGAACATTTTTGGGAGATAAAATGAATAAGTCTGCCGTTGAGCTGTTCAGGTTTTATACCTCTTCGCTCCTAGTGCAGATATCTGGGAAAAAAGCTGCCAATTTGCCGGAATTTTTGGCACAACTTAGGTTGGTTGACGAATCGGTAATTTTTTATCATATTCATCATGCATTTCGTGAGTATTATTTTGCCCCTGGTCAATATTCCAACGATTTTGCCCGCTGGATTGAGGATGAATTCAAAGAAAGCGCCCTAGCTGAAAAGATCGCGTCGGTTGAACTGCTTGAAGTTACCAGCTTAGCGGCTTTAAGAGACCAGCTGGTCAAAATTATGGAGCAATTCCTTGGCGAACGTTCGGAAAAACAGGAGGCTGTGCCGGCTGGGAGGGAATTTTATTTTCTTGCCAATGTTGGCATTATTGTCCCCACACAATATGAGGTTAGGACCATTGAAGAGTTTGTGCTTGCTTTGGAGCGGGTCGGGATGCGCTCGCTTTACTATCACTTTTTCGACGCCCGGCTGCGTTTGGGCCGCAAAACAAACGATTTTTCCAATTGGATCAGGCATTCGCTGAAAAACGAACAGTTGGCCAAGGAAATCGAGCTCCTTGACCCTTATTTAATGACCATGGATCAGTTAAAAAAGCGAATTATTGAATTGTGCCTGGGCGAAAGAAAACCCCCCATAATGAAAACATTGGCCGGCAGACTGTATGCCAGGTTTTGGAAGAGGGGTAAATGAGTAAAAGAACAATAAATGATTATGTTCAAGTTACCCGACAGCAGAATATTGATGAACTAATGCTGCTAGCTGAAAAATTGCAGGGCTTGAAGGTAAAAATGGTCAACTCAACGGCAGTTGGTGGCGGAGTGGCCGAAATGCTGCATCGCATTATCCCGCTTTACAACCAATTGGGTTTGGATGTCACTTGGGACGTAATTAAGGGGGGCGGCGACTTTTTTAATGTGACAAAAGCCTTCCATAACGCCCTGCATGGTAGCCGAGTGGAAATTACCCAAGAAATGTTTAATGTTTATCGGGAAACAAATGAACATAATTCGCGGCAAATGGCTTTTGACTCGGATGTAGTCATTGTCCATGACCCTCAACCGCTTTTGTTGGTTTCCAAACGCAATTCAAGCCGCGCAAAATGGGTCTGGCGTTGTCATATTGATACCGCCAAACCGAACCCCGCGGTCTGGGAATACCTGCAGTTTTTTGTTCGACAATATGACGCTTCAATATTTTCCTCTCCCAGTTTTGCCAAGGAGCTTCCCAACCCCCAATATCTGATCTATCCGGCGATTGATCCATTTGCCGATAAAAACCGGGAATTAAGCCAAAGCGAAATTGAGGCGGTACTCAATAAGTTTCATATCCCCAATGATAAGCCAATTATTGTCCAAATTTCCCGTTTTGATTATTTGAAGGACCCGTTAGGCGTCTTCGAAACTTTTCGATTAATAAAAAAAAGCCATGATTGCCGGTTCGTTTACGCAGGCGGGACCGCTAACGATGACCCCGAGGGGGCAAAAGTGCTGGCTGAACTGCAGGAAAAGGCCGCGCAGGAAAAAGATTTTCATATTTTACTCTTACCGGACTTTGCCGATATCGAAGTCAATGCCCTGCAACGAGCAGCGACAATAGTGATGCAGAAATCTTTGCGCGAAGGGTTTGGCTTGACAGTGACGGAAGCGTTGTGGAAAGGCAAACCGGTAGTGGCGTCGGCGGTCGGTGGAATACCACTTCAAGTTATCCATAATTTTACTGGGTTGTTGGCTTATTCTATAGAGGGGGCCGCCTACCAAATACGATATTTGTTAAATAATCCCCAAGCTGCCAACCGCTTGGGTGTTTACGGCCGTGAACATGTACGAGAGAAATTTTTAATCACAAGGAAGATTCGTAGTTATTTGCTGTTGTTCATTGCTTTGGCGCACAAGGGTGAATCAATTATCCAATTATGAAATATTGAAGAAAATCGATGTACGACTGCCACGTAAGGTATAAATGTTTAATCATCTGTTGCCTGAAATTAATTGGACCTTAAACAGATAATATTGCATGGTGAATGTCGGGCAATTACTGGAAACCAGGTATCGGCGGCCTAATCCACTGCAAAACCCAGCCCAAGCAAAATTGCTGGATAGGGCTCAAGCGGCAATTGATGCCTGTCTTACTCGACCAGCTCAACGGGTTAGCATAACCACCAATCCTTCAAATTTTCGAATTGCCGTTTTGGCCGAGCGCCTGACAATGATAAGTGTCTGTAATCAACAGGTTCCTTTTTTGGCGCTATGCCCCAGCGAGGCGAATTTCCCCGATAAAATTGACCCGCGAAAAGAGCTCACTTTTTCATTTTCGGCACACGTGTTTACTGGTCGGGAATATGAAGTTATGGATAAGGCTTTGCCGTTGTTAGAGGAACGACTTGGCGATACTATGTGTTTGTTTGAGCTGGGGGATGAGAAGCTCTCCTGGGACAAAGGGATGGAGCCGGCGGATGAATTCTACTATCGAACTTTTTATCATCCGATAGTGTTGGAGGAAATGGCCAGAATGGATTTGCCTCAAGGGTCTTTAGTCGTTGATCCAGGTTGCGGTACCGGTAATTTGCTTTGGGAGATTGGCCGGCGCTTCCCGCATTTAAAAAGATTGGGCTCCGACCTGATCGAGCTGGCAGCTGTGCAGGCCCAGATATTAAATCCCGGTGTCCCAATTTATGTGACAGATGCCCAAGAGCTAAGTTATGTGGAGTTGGGAACGGTCTCGTTGTTTATCTGTTGCGGATTAATTAATAAAAGTGTGGTTACCAAAGCTGAAGCCAAAAATATCTTGCACCAAATTATAGTGCGATCACAAAACTATGGTTTGCTGGCTGTGACCGGCAAATCTCCGCCCCACTTTAAACGCGATGAAATGATCGAACTGGGATTTTGGCCTCTTTTGGTGACCAAGTGGGACAGGGGAGGGTTTATCCCTTTTGGTGTCTATTTGATTCCCAGAAAAATTGATCATGGCGGGGGGAGGTTTCAGATTGTTCCTGTTTTTAATGAACTTAAGGAAGAATCCGAATAAAACGGAGGAGGCGAGATTTTCCCGATAGCGGCAAAGCCGCATCGGGATCCCGACGATTCCATCATTATTCTATAATAATGACCGTCGGGAGAACCAAAGAAAAACACGGAGGAGGTGGGATTTGAACCCACGCTGGGATTACTCCCACTAACGGTTTAGCAAACCGTCCCCTTGAGCCACTTGGGTACTCCTCCAGGATATCAAAGACTTTCCAGTATCTTCTTCAGGCGCACTCCACCGGAGTAAGACTTATAATATTTTTCTTTTTTTAATGCCTCGGCCCTTGTCCCAAAGTTCTCCGTATATATTAATGCAAAAGGCCGGCGATTTCTAGTCGAGCTAACTTTTCCAGAATTGTGAGCCTGGAGACGTTTTTCTAGGTTTTCCGTTACCCCTTTGTACAATTTGCCATCTTGTAGGCTTTTGAGAACATAAAAGAAGAACATATCCTCCCCACTAACGGTTTAGCCTGTCCGCCTGCCGATTGAGAGACCAACTGAGTCAGAATACTTCCTGTTTGTGTCAGGTTGTCAATTTAAAGACGGCCAGGACAAACCGTCCCCTTGAGCCATTTGCTTGCCCGCCGTAGGCGGGGGTACTCCTCCATACTCGCCTGCCGCGACAGGCTCGAACTTCTTACCAACCGCAGGTTGGCGGAGGGAGGAGGATTTGAACCCCCGATCCCGGAAAACCGGGATAGTAGTTTTCAAGACTACCGCCATCAACCACTCGGCCATCCCTCCAGCGACAAGTTTATTATAACATATGAAAAATTCATAATTGTTTAACTATTTTATCTCTGATATAATTCCAATTTGTTGTCTCTTGGACCCGTAGTGTAGCCCGGTTTAACACGCCTGCCTGTCACGCAGGAGATCGAGGGTTCAAATCCCTTCGGGTCCGAATTATTGCTAGCTTGACCCGCTAGCTCATCGGGTAGAGCACTTGCCTTTTAAGCAAGTGGTGGTGCGTTCGAGTCGCACGCGGGTCAATTGATTTGCCGCGGTAGCTCAGTCGGTAGAGCGACGCCCTGAAAAGGCGTGCGTCGGCGGTTCGATTCCGCCCTGCGGCAAATCCACTTATTTTTATGAAAGGAGCGGATTATATGAATCCCAGTTTAGCGCAGGTCTTGGAATCAGGCACCGGGTCTCCTCTGCCGCCAACTCTGTATCTGATCGCTGCCTTGGCCACAATCTTTTTTGCCGCTGTCGCCGCCAACACTTATATCAGGAGAAAAAACCGCTGGATGGAGAACATTGTCGAAGACTGCCAGAATAATACTTCCGTGATGGAGAACCTGGAAAAACAAGCGGCGACCGAAAAGCTGGAAAAACTGGAATTCATTGTTGCAGAAATGAAAAGGGAAAAAGAGTGCCTGCTTGATCAAAACGGGGAATTGTCAAACCAACTGCGCTGTACCAACGAGCTTAAACAGGCTTATGACCTGCTCTATCGGAGCAATATTGCGCTCAACAAAGAATGCGAACGGCTGAAAATGGAAAAGGAGGAGCTGACCCTAAAGGCTTCCTCCAGGTCGTTGATCAGGGCAAAACACGTCGCGATAATCAAACGGGCAAAAAAGGAGGTTGTGCGCAAACCAAAAAGAGTTTCCAAGACAGCCAGATGAAAAAGCCGCGTGATTTATTGGTTTTATTGGTTACTGCTTGCTGGTTGGCGTCTACAGCTTGGGCCCAGTTTTCGTTTTATCAGATTGATGACTTTGAAGGGGCAAAAACTGAACGTTGGTACCGTTTTGGCAATGCCCAAATGGCCATTGGGGTCAATCCAAGTTTTGAGGCGGATGATGTCATCGGTGAATCTTGCGGTTTCTATTCGCTTAAACTGAAGGGCGGGACTAATAATTGGTACATCGGCGGGATTGGGTCCGACCTGGGGCTTGATGCCACTGCCTACACCAGATTGCAGGTTGATTTGTACGGCAGCGAAGCCGGTGGCAAACTGAAAATTGAATTATTCGACGATGACAACAACAACAATATCCTGGAACAGGATTCAGCTGCGGACTGGCAGGCTACTAAAGATGATAAATATGGGATAGAGGTCAAGGTCCTGGAAAAAGGTTTTACGCGTTTATCAATTCCTTTTTCAGCTTTCAAGCTGGAAAATCCGGGTAAGGGTGATGGGGTGTGGAATCCGCATCAGAAAAATGGTTCGGCCGGGTTGTTAAAAATGCAAATTATTCTTTTGGCTGACAGGTCCAATGGTCAAGCGGAAGTCAATTTAGATAATATTTTGTTTACTTATTAGGGGGAAAATGATGAAAAATATTGTGCTGGGCTCTATGCTTTTCTTATTGGCTGGCTCGCTCTCGGCTCTTGATCGCGGCGAATTGAGCTTGAAAGCCGGACCAACCCAGCCTGGAGAGGCCTTGTCCCTGGTTTGGGTCGAGGTCTTTGTTGCTCCCAAAATTGTTAAAACCGAAAACCAACTGGAACTGGGCATTAGGACGACCTCCAAGGTTCGCAGCGTTAAAGCTGTTTTTGATTTTTCCTCCGAACAGGTATCCCTGGCCAGTCCTGACGGGTTGACTTGGAGTGGAACATTTCAGCTGGGCGAAAAGCTCTCTGACGGGGCGCATATTGTGCGCTATTTTATCGCCGGCAAAAGGGGGACGATCCAGCGGACGGTGGAATTTTTTGTCTCCCGCCAAACTGATTCTGTTGTGGCAGAAACAACCTCGATTGCCAGCCCGGAAGCTAGTGGCGAATCGGCCTGGGATCTGACGGTGACCGCCACAGCTACCGCCTTGAGCGGCAAAAGCGTACGGACCATCAAGCCGGGGGAAAAGCTGGTTGGGGTGCTGAAAAAGACCTGGTATAAGGTGGTTTTTGCTGATGGCCAGGAGGGGTGGATTTCTTCCGAACAGGTTGAGGATCCCGCCGAGTTATATTACAAAAAGGGATACGAGGCTTACGCAACGAGAAATTATCATGAAGCACTGTCGCTTTACAAAAAAGCTCTGGAAATTAACGACAACCTGACCAAGGCCTATTATTGGCGGGCAAAAACCTTTCTTGCCCAGGATAACCTGGAGGCGGCCGCCGAAGAAATCCAAAAAGCCCTTAAGACAGATAACAGTAACCTGGACAGCCGTATGCTGGCTGATACCCTGGCGCAAAAGTTCTATTCCGGTGGACACGATAAATTCCGGGCTGGCCGCTTCCGTGAAGCGATCGCTAATTTCAATAAGGCAATTGATCTAAACAAGTTTTTAACCCAGGCCTGGATTGAAAAAGGCGACAGTTATTGGCGATTGGGAATGGAGAAACAGGCAAAAAACACCTGGCGCGAAGCGCTCAAAGTTGAACCGGAAAATAACCAGATCCGTTCACTCTTGGGCCTGGAACAGTTGCCGGCCTTAAGCCGGGTGGCGGCAACAAAATCGCTGGCAGAAAAAATTAATCTGGCGCCGACCCTGATCAATGACTCGCTAAAAATTGTTCGTGACGAAAAAACCGCTAAAGGGACTAAAATTGAATCAGCTTTGCGCTCGGTTGTTGCTTTGACCAAATCACTAGGCACACCGGTTTCAGAAAGAGGCTGGCAGGTGCGCAAGCGGGGAAACAAGACTTTGGTCAGTTTTATGTGTGAACAAAAAGGGGGACTGCCGGAATCGTTTGATTGGCTGGTTGATGTTGACACAAAGCAGGTAATCCCCAATAACGAAAACGCCAGACTTTTGATGAGTAGATGGTAGGTCTTTGCCGGCGTAGCTCAGTTGGTAGAGCAGTGGTTTTGTAAACCTCAGGTCGTGGGTTCGATTCCCTCCGCCGGCTTGATTTCATAATAATGAGTTGTCGGTTCCCCCGACACTCATTATTAGATACAATGATTGTGGAACCGTCGGGATCCCGATTATTCCATAATTATTTATAATAATGAGCATCGGGAAATTCCGACAGCGGGCTTAGCAGCCCCGATGCCACATTAATGCCGACGTAGCTCAGTTGGTAGAGCAGCTGTTTCGTAAACAGCAGGTCAGCAGTTCGATTCTGCTCGTCGGCTATTTAGTTTAGTTGACCAGTAGGTCGTCGGTTCTCCCGACCATCGGCTTTTTAACTATGTTTCCCCAGCAAGAGATAGAGCACCGTCCTGGCCATGAGTTTTAAGTCTTCTTGAATTGTAGCTTGAGACAGATAATACATTTCCAGGGCGACATTTTCTTCAGCGGTCGGGAACCTTCCCAAATATGCGACGGGAGCCGGGATGATTGCTGGAGGGGCCTGCCGGCGAATAATTCGCCAATTAGGCGTTGTATTAATGGAAAGAGATTCCAACAGGTCGATAGGTAAGGCCCGACAACCAACTAATGTCATCTCGCCAGTTAATAAACTCAGAAACTGAGGCAATTCATCGAGGCCTGTTGTTCTAAGCCAATGACCAAAAGTGGTCACTCGGGGATCAATGTTTTCTCTGAGTTTTTGGCTTGCTTGCCAGGTATGTGGGTCAAATATGTTGGCGCTTGTGAAACTGGTCATGGTCCGAAATTTAATTACTTGAAGCAGCTTGCCGTCTTTGCCCTCCCTGGCTTGTTTAAAAAATATTCCACCTTTTGAACTGAGCATGATTCCCGGCATTACAACAACCGAAATCGGCCATAAAAGACTTGTCCCGACAAGCCCAGCGGCAATATCAAGGCCTCTCTTCAAAATTCTTTGGCCCGCCTGACTCTGAAATGACGGCTGCCCTGGTGAAGCGGAACGAGCGGGCAGGTCCATCGTCTGTTGGGCGGCCCGTAAGTATTTCCCCCCTGTTCGGGCGAAATATCTGCTGATGGCTTGGCTAAACATATCATAATGTTATTGGTAAAATTGTAAAATAATTTCATGCTATAATTTAACAAGCTAACAGCCAAATTTACATGTCAAAAGCCATTTATCTATTAGAGGGAGAAGAAGACTATCTGATTTCGGCCAAGCTTAAAGAGCTGACCGGTCGGATCAGCAATCCCGAATTGAACCTGGAAGTGATCGAAGCGCCTTTTGCCATGGACAGGCTTTTTAATGCCCTGCAGGTTTCTCCGCTACTTGGCGGAGATAAGCTGATCTTGCTAAAAAACTTCAAAGCGACTGCGGACAATCAGGATGGGCTGATAGAAATCTTTAATAATATGCCAGGTGAAGTGACGGTTGTTTTTGTTTCACCACAGATTGACAAACGGTCAAAACTTTTTCGCCTGATTGCCTCTGAAGGGGTTGTCTTGGAATTCAAGCCCTTTGCCCCCTGGCAATTGACCGAGCTAAGCCAGTGGATTGCCGGCGAGTTTACCCGTCAAGGGAAAGAGGTGTCCGGGGCTGTTTGTCTGCGCTTGATCGAAATCAGTGGGACAGGTTTGCGGCCTTTGCATGGCGAGATAGAAAAAATCGTCACATACATTGGTGAGCGAAAAACCGTTACCGAGGCGGATATTGTGGCTTTGGCGGCACCGGGAGAAAAAAATATCTTCCAGTTGCTTGATGCTTTGCGGCAAAAACAATTGGCCCTGGCGATGTCGGTCTTCCGTAATTTATTGAATAATAAAGAAGACATGTTTGGGATTACCGCCATGCTGGCCAAGCAATATCGGGCTT
This sequence comes from candidate division WOR-1 bacterium RIFOXYB2_FULL_48_7, assembly GCA_001771615.1. Classification (GTDB taxonomy): domain Bacteria; phylum Margulisbacteria; class WOR-1; order O2-12-FULL-45-9; family XYB2-FULL-48-7; genus OXYB2-FULL-48-7-A. The sequence goes on along the minus strand of MEUF01000028.1, from coordinate 737 downwards.
TATTGCAAATCAAGAGCCAGCCGCCGCAAAAAACCTATAATCATCTGGCTATTGCCCAGCAGATCAGGGAAAATCCATATTTTATCAAGAAATGCCTGGCCGACCTGCACCGCTTCACAATTCTGGAATTACGCCAGGCGATGGAAAAAATTCTTATTGCCAATAAGCGCTTAAAAAGCGGCCGATCACAACCATTGCAATTGGAAATCTTAATTACAGAATTATGCGGACAATAAATGGCTAACCGTAAAAGATTATATGTATTATTCCTGGTAATCGTTCTTGGTTGGTTGCTGGTGATTGTGCGTTTGTTTGATCTGCAGATTATCAAGCACCGTGAATTGGTGAATAAGTCGCTTAACCAACGGACCAGGATCATAAACTTGTCGGCCTGTCGCGGCGACATTTATGACCGCAACGGGGAAATTTTAGCCACTTCTGTAGATACCTACACAGTCTTTACCCAAAAGGGGGGATTTCGTTTTCTGGCGCACAAACTCCCATTGGCAGAAGCAGAAAAACTTAAAGCGGCCGACCCAAAAGCCATCTTCTTTATAAAAGAAAAAAAACGGATCTATCCCCGGGGACGGACCGCGGCCCAGGTCCTGGGCTTTGTCGGGCGGGACAATGAAGGGCTCTCCGGTATAGAACTTTCGTATGATAAATATCTCTGTGGAAAATCGGGCCGCGTTGTGACCGAAGGGGATCCGGAAGGCCGTGAGCTATATGGGGCCCTG
>MEUF01000027.1:29021-41202 GCA_001771615.1 candidate division WOR-1 bacterium RIFOXYB2_FULL_48_7 | reverse complement strand
AAAGGTTGCCGTTAATGGGGTTTCGGTCGAAGTCAGCCAGGGAGAGGTCATCGGCTTGCTGGGACCGAACGGGGCGGGCAAAACCACCACTTTCTATATGGTTGTCGGCCTGGTCAAGCCCGATGAAGGCCATGTTTTTCTCGGCGAGCACGAAATTACCAAGCTGCCGATGCACAAGCGTTCGCAGCTGGGCATTGGCTATCTTCCCCAGGAAGCGTCAATCTTTCGCAAACTGACGGTCGAAGAAAATATTTTTCTCCTGTGGGAGCTGATGCCCGAGGTCCCTAAAAATGAATATGAACCACGCCTAGTCGCCTTGCTCGATGAATTGGGCGTGACCCACTTGCGCAAGCAAAAAGCCTATACCCTGTCAGGTGGTGAACAGCGCCGGGTCGAAATCGCCCGCGCTTTAGCCACCCAGCCGGCTTTCCTCCTGCTGGATGAACCATTTACCGGAATTGACCCGAAAACTGTCACCGATCTGCAAGGGATCATCCGCCATCTCAAAGACAAGGGGATTGGCATCCTGATCACCGACCACAATGTGCGGGAAACGTTGGCGATTACTGACCGGGCTTACATCATCCATAAGGGAGAAATCCTGGTCGCCGGTAATTCCCAGGTAATTGCCAATTCTGAAGAAGCCAAAAAATTCTATCTTGGCGACAAATTTGCCTTATAAAAATGTTTAAAATTGCCGACCGCTACATTTTTCGCGAATTGTTTGAGCCATTCCTTTTTGGCTTGGGTGCCTTCACTGCTATATTATCAGCTTCGATGATCCTGTTTGAGCTGGTCCGGGCGGTGGTGATCCATGGCATGCCCCTTTTGGTAGCCTTACAAATTTTTATTCTTCGCCTGCCCGGAGTAGTGGTTTATATCTTTCCCATGGCGATGCTGCTGGCTGCTCTGCTGGCTTTTTCCCGTCTCTCGCATGATAGTGAAATAACTGCTTTCAAGGCTTCGGGTATTTCCTTGTTTCGGATCATTGTCCCGGTCCTGGTCCTGGGTTTTTTAGTTTCGGTTACTAACCTGGTTTTTTCAGAAATTGTTGTCCCCGAAGCCAATCGGGCCTCAAAAAATCTGTTAGTGGAAACAACGGTCAAACGCCAGCCCCGCCTGCAGAAAAATGTTTTTGTGCCGGAAATGGATAAGGGGGCCTTGAAAAGAATCTTTTATGCCGAAACCATGCAGGGAAATGTCATGCAAGGGGTAATCGTCCAGGAGTTTGCCGACGGCCGCTTAGCCCAGATTGTCAATGCCAAGTCGGCGACCTGGGACAGCAGTAAGAACCAGTGGCTGTTTAAGGACGGGATTATTTACCTGTTGGCGGAAAGCGGCGAGTACAAGCACTTGATCAAATTCCAGGAACAGTTTATAACTATCAAATATACGCCGGCCGATTTCTTTATTGGCGATAAAAATCCCGACGAAATGAATATTGGACAATTGCGCGAATATATCAGCCTTAAGGAAAAAATGGGCGTGGATGTGACTGATTTCAAAATCCAGCTTAACCTGAAAATGGCCATCCCGTTTGCTTCACTGGTTTTTGCCTTGCTGGGTGCTCCCTTGGGGCTTTCTCCGCGGCGGACTTCCGGGTCGGTGGGCCTGGGGCTGTCGATTATCGTGATTTTCTTTTATTACATTGTGACTTTTATCAGTATGGCGGTCGGTGAACTGCGCCTGTTTACACCGGTGCTGGCGGCCTGGGCGCCCAATATCATTACCGGGGGGGTCGGCTGGTGTATCCTGGCCAGAGCGGCGGATCGATGAGCCTCCCCTTTGCCTGGCAAATATTCATTCTTCTGCTTGTTTTGGGGAGTAGCGTGGCGTTTATTGGTAATTATGTAGGCAGATTTTTTGGCCGCCGCCGTCTGACAATCTTTGGCCTGCGTCCGCGTTATACCGCAACACTCTTTACGGTGGTTTCCGGAGCCTTGGTCGCCGTATTAACTTTGGCGGTTGTCCTGGTTATTTCTCAAGACGCCCGGACCGCTTTTGTCGGGATCGAGCAGCTGCGCGGCCAGTTGGGCGAATTAAATCGGGCCTATGACGAAAAATTGGCTGCGCAGAAAACGCTGGAAGCCGACTTGAAAGTTGCCCGGCAGGAGATCGGGCAATTGCAACAGACAAAAAGCAAATTATCTAAAGAGATTTCCAGCACCAGGCAGGGAAAAATTCTTTTTCGCAAAGGGGATTTGATTTCTGTCTCGTTAATTCAAGGTGGGAGCGACCAGGAAAAATTGCGGGCCGGTTTGCAGCGGATAATCGCCGCGGCTGAAGCCTCTTTGCGCGGCTACGGGGTTAAAATGTCTGGCAGCATCTTGGTTATTAATGAAAATGAATTAGCTGCGGTGATTGCCGATTTAAGCCAAACTAATAATGTCTTTATCGTAAAATTATTGTCTGGCAGCAATGTCGTCTGGGATGAGACAATCCCCTTAAAATTTGAAATAATGGAGAATCAATTGGTTTACCGTAAAGGGACCGAGGTCTTCAGCGCCGTGTTACCGGCCAATTTAAACGCTGACCAGGCCGAAGACGAAATTGTCCGGATTTTAAGCCTGGCAAACCAGGCTGCCAGGGAGGCCGGGGTCGTGCCGGATACGACCGGTTCGGTTGGGGCCGTTCCCTATGCCCAGATCTCAGACTTGGCCAAAAAAATCAAAAATTATTATAAAAAGACAAAAATAAAATTGGTGGCCAAAAAAGATATTAACGCCGTCGGCCCGTTGGAGATAGAATTCAAGGTGTCCTACCAATGATTTTAGCCATCGATCCAGGAAAGGACAAATGTGGTCTGGCTGTTTTGGCTGATTCCGGACAGGCGATCATGCGCACCATCGTCAGTCGCAGGGAATTGCCCAATAAGGTGGCCTTGCTGCTGAACAATAGCGAAGTGCAAACGGTCGTGATGGGGGATACCGCCTTTGGGAAGAAAGCTGCCAGCGAAATCGGGCTGTTGCTCGAAGGTAAACATTTTTATTTTGTTTCAGAAAAGAATTCTACCCTGGAGGCCAGGAAAAGATACTGGGCAACCTGTCCGCCGCCCGGCTGGTTAAAATATTTTCCACTCTCCTTGTTGATCCCTCCGGTGCCGATTGACGATTTTGCCGCTGTGGTTTTGGGCGAACGCTTCCTTCATAATGCCTGAAATTTTTCCCGCATTTATCAGATAAACGATACGGCTGGGGAAGAAACCCCAGCATCTCTATGAAAGCAACAAATATCATGGCTAGTGTTCCAGCTCAAAAGATTAATCTACTCTGGCGGATTACAGCCGCCCGGGCCCAATTAAGGACAACCACAGGCACAGGCGTAATTCCCCGGGGCTTCTGCTTTCTCGGTTATTACCTGGGAGAGTTCTCTTCCTTGGCACAGCATTTTACAACTGAACGAGAACAAAATTTGTTGACCCTGGCTTTTCAACTTTCCTGGAATGCCCATTTTGGAGAATTAAGAAAAGAAAAACGCCGTGACATTGCCTATATCCAGCATCCCCTGGAGGTGGCGCAGCTGGCGGCCAAAATGGGGTTCAGCGCCAATCTTGTCGCTGCTGCCTTATTGCACGATGTGATTGAAAACTTACGGGACACTGCCACCCCGATGACCGTGCAAAATTTGCGCGCCCATTTTGTTGAACGCGGTTTTGAACAAGAGGGGGAAGATATTGCAGCCCTGGTGGATGGGGTGACGACCTTGGGGAAAGAACCTGGCTCTCGCACCAAAAAACCAACCATTGTGCATATCTATCAAAAATGGTTAAGCGCGGGAAACCAGGACCTGCGGGTGATTATCCTCAAACTGCTGGATCGTTATGTTAATGCCCCAACTTTTGATAACCTTTTGCCGGATCGGGCTAAGATCAAGGCCGAAGAAACGCTCAATGTCTATGCGCGCGTTGCCAAGGCTTTGGGTATGTGGGAGGTCGGCCGCGATTTAGAGGATTATTCCTTCCGGTGCCTGGAAAGGGAAAAATATGAGGCGATCTTTTGGCGGCGGGAAGAGCTTATCGTTGCCGGCCAAGACAAGATCGAAAAATTACGGCAAGAAGTATTGGCCAAGCTGCGGGCTGGAAAAGTCAGGGGGGCGCAGGTGATCATTGAAACGCGCCATATATATGAACTTTGCCAGAGAATGAAGATTTGGGGGATAGACATAAAAGATCTTTCCGCGACTGATATTTTCAGGATAAACGTTGTGGTGCCGCACCGCAGTGATTGTTATCGCAGTGAAGGGATAATTGTCGGCATGTACCCGTCACTTGAAGACAGCGGGCGAGGGGTGTTGTTTCGTCGCCGAGACCATATTGCTTCGCCGGTCAATCGCCATCAGTTCCTCCATTTTTATGTCCAAAATGTGCCGGATATGCCGCCGATCTTGGTGCAGATCCGTTCCCGCCAAATGCAGGAATATTACCAGCAAGGAGTGGTAGTTGATATCAGGCGGCATGAGATTGGTCCGGAGCGGGCGGCCGACTTTTTGGAGGCACTGCACGAAGATTTAAGAAAATCACGGGGAGTTGATCTGGACCAGGTCGGCGCGCTGTTTGCCGCCCATTGCGCTTCAATCAAAGTGACCGGGGTGTCAGGGGAAGCGGTAACCTTGCCCTTTGGCTCGACCGCCCTTGACTTTGCGGCCGCAACTGATGAAAATATTTTTTTGCGGGCGGCTGGGGTTAGAATCAACAATCGGCCGGCGGACTTGTTTGCCGAGTTGCATGCCGGTGATCAGGTGGAGATAATTACAGACCAGGCTGCCAGACCGGCCCTGCAATGGGAGAAGCACTTACGGACTGCTCCCGCGACAAGAATATTGCGCCAATACTTACATGGTTGTCCTGAATCGGAGATAATCAATTTGGCTGCTCAAGCGTTGGAGGTTGAATTGCGGCCGGTGGCCATTAGTACCGCCAACTTGTTTAAAAGCCAGCTTTGGGCCAAATATCTGGCCAGAGCCAGGTTTGTAAAATTAAAAGGCGAAGTTGCCAAGCTACACCGTCTACTGATTGATCTAAGAGAGCGAACAAAACAGCTTGTTGATCCTCAACCTAGCGCCGTTTTGGCAGCTAGAGAAATACTTGGGCCCTTGAAGGGGAAGGTCCTGAGGCTCCAGCGGGAAATATTGAATAGTAAGCAGCGGCTCTTGTTGCTGGCTATCGGTTGGGGAGAAAAAAGGCCAGATCAGGTAGTGGCTGAACTACGGGAGCTATATTTTCGGGCGCTGTCTGCGGAAAAAGAAAAACTGGCCGACTTAGAGGGGCGGATTGCTCTTGCCGATCAAGCGATTGCCGACGGGGAGAGCTTAGGAGTTGAATTGGCATCACAGTTAGTATTTGACAGACGGCAATTGCGGCAAGCGACCGCACCTTTCTGGCTGTCAATTAGGACGGATCTTTCCCCGAAGCTGGCTACCCAACAAGTGGGTCTTTTAAGCCAATTAACTAATCGCTTGGCGCAACTGCGGTTCAGTGTCGCCGATCTGTTTATTGTTGAAGCCGCTGATCGGGCCTTATTTGTTTTGGGAGTCAATGTTCTGGGCGGCAGAAATGGGGGCGGGATAGCGGGACAGGCCCAAAGGTTGATAATCCAGAGCGTGGGCGAGAGCATCGGGGAGACGGCGGTAATCAACAGTCCAAGGGTAATTAGAAGGATGCTCAGGCAAAAAGGGCACACAATAAACTTTGTCTAGTTTGCCCAGTTTGCCCCGTGGCTGATATCAACGACCAGCGGGACTGCTAAAGAGATCGAACTTTCCATTATTTGCCCAACCAATTTTTCTATAGCCATCAATTCACTTTTGGGGCATTCCAAAACCAGTTCGTCATGGACTTGCATAATAAGTTTGGTTTGAAAATTATGAGCCCGGATTTCAGAGTGAACCTTGATCATGGCTAGCTTGATCAGGTCGGCGGCGGTCCCCTGGACGGGAGTATTGATAGCCATCCTTTCAGCCGCCTGGCGAAAACCTTGATTCGGATTATTTATATCTGGTGTCGGGCGTTTGCGTCCCAGTAGGGTTGTGACATAACCCTGTTCTTTGGCCTGCTTAATTGTTTCATCCATGAATTGTTTGACCCCGCGGTATTTGGCGAAATATCGGCTGATATATTCTCCGGCTTCGGTCCGCTTAATTTTGAGCTGCTTGGCCAGGCCAAAGTCAGAAATGCCGTAAATAACGCCAAAGTTGACGGTTTTTGCGGCGGCGCGGCTGATTCCCAGCTGGTCGGCGGTTGCCTGGTGGACATCAATCCCTTCACGGAAGGCCTTGATTAATTCCTCGTCTTTGGCCAGATGGGCCAGGATGCGTAATTCAATTTGTGAATAGTCGGCCGCGACAATCAGCCAGTCTTTTTCCCCGGGAATAAAAGCGGAACGGAGTTTTTTACCCCAAGCCCCTTTGATCGGGATATTTTGCAGGTTAGGCTCGGAGCTGGAGAGCCGCCCGGTGGCGGTAATAGTCTGGTTGTATGAAGTGTGGATTCGGCCGGTTTTTGGTTCAACCAGGGCCGGTAAGACATCGATATAAGTATTTTTGAGTTTAATTAGCTGGCGATAATCCAGAAGTTTTTCCGCAATTTCAAAATTTTTACCTGCCAGCTCTTCCAAAACATGGGCGTCGGTTGATGGCCCGGTTTTTGTTTTTTTGATGATCGGCAGCTGGAGCTTGTTAAATAAAATATTGGCCAGTTGTTTGGGAGAATTAACGTTAAAGGTTTCCCCGGCGATGGCAAAGATATGCCTTTCCAGCTCTTTTAATTCATGGGCCAGATCTTTTGAGAGGGCGGCCATCAAGGGCAGGTCTATGGCTACGCCATGCTCTTCCATTTCGACCAGGACCGGCAGTAGCGGCATTTCCATGTCCAGAAATAACTTATCCAGTTTTTGCGCCCGCAAGGCCAGCTGAAAAATCTCATAAAGCGCAAAGGTTGCTGCGGCGTCGCTGCAGGCATAATCCCTGGCCAGTTCGGCCGGGACCTGTGAAAAATTCTCAAAATCAGCTTCTGCTGATACCAATTCGCCAAAATGGATCATTTCCCGGTCCAGAAATTGCTTGGCCAGATGTTTGAGCGATAATTTTCCGGAGACCGGGTCGAGCAGGTAGGCGGCCACCATAGTATCAAAAATAGGCCCGGCGACCGTAAAGCCCGCCTGATTAAGTACTTTAATATCATATTTTAAATTGTGGCCGATTTTTAGTTTTTGACCCACTAAAAACGGTTGCAGTTTGTTTTGCAGTGCCTGCCGCTGGTCTGTGGCGGCTGGCCAGGGGAGATAACTGGCGCTTTTTGGGCCGGTTGAGAATGAAATACCGATTATTTCTGCCGCATAGGTGTTAAGGGAGGTTGTTTCCACATCGAAAGCAAAGGCTGCTGCCTGGTGAAGCGTACCCAAAAGTTTGGCCAATTCATCTTCGGTCTGGACCAGGGTAAATTGGAAATCATTCAGCTGGCTCCGTTTATGTTCAATAATTCTACCCGGCTGCATTTCCTGGGTTGTCGGGGCATATTTTTTGGCCAGGCTGGAAAACTCCAGTTTTTCCATCAAGGGCCGGGCCTTGTGCCAGTCAATTTCCCGCCATTTCAGGCTTTCCCAGTCCACTGCCAATGGTACGGTGGTGACAATTGTCCCCAGTTTTCGGCTAAGTTCCGCCAGCGGAAGATTGTTTTTCAGGTTGGCCTGTAAGGCCGGTTTATTTATCTCATTGAGATGGGAATAGATATTTTCCAGGGAGCCATATTTTTGAAGCAGCTCAACTGCGGTTTTTTCGCCGACTTTGGGGACGCCGGGGATATTGTCGGACGTATCGCCTTTCAGGGCTTTATAATCAATTAACTGTCCCGGCTCCAGGCCATAGCGTTCTTTGACCTCTTTTGCCCCATAAAGAACGGTGTCGGTCAGCCCTTTTCGGGTCGTAAGGACTTTTATCTGATCACTGACTAACTGAAGTGGATCAAGGTCGCCGCTGATGATGGTTGCCTCAATCCCCTTTTTTTCAGCTAGTTTGGCCAGCGTACCGATGATATCATCGGCTTCGAACCCGGCGACTTCAAAAATCGGCAGGCCAAAGGTCCGGGCAACTTCTTTGACATAGGGAATTTGCTCATGCAGGGTAGGGGGGGCTTTTTGCCTGGTGGCTTTATACTCTTTATATTCCTGATGGCGGAAGGTCGGCTCCGGGCGGTCAAAGGCGATAGCCACAAAATCTGGCTGTTCGTCCAATAATTTTAACAGCATGGTGGTAAAACCATAAACAGCATTGGTGGTCAGCCCGGAGGCGGTCCGCATTGTATCCGGCAGGGCATAAAAAGCGCGATAGGTCAGCGAATTACCGTCAATCAGGAACAGCCTTTTATGACTCATTTATAAGATTATAACTTATTAACTCAAGCGCTTCAATTTTGGTTGAAATTGCAGCAATATTATCCTGATAAAGAGGGGTAATGAATGTTCGTATTATTGCGACAGCTGCTTATGGACAGTTAGGACCGTTCAAGAAAATTTCCCCAGGACTCTATAGGAGTGTTTCAGGACGGGTCCATATTGTTGGAGAAGGAAATATTGGTGGCAAGGCCGAGGGCTTGGCTTTCCTGGACCAAAATAATTTTCCTATTCCAGGTCGCACTTTGTTTGTTGCTGATGATTTTCTTGGGTTACCTAATGTAGATATTCGAGATAGGTTTTTGTTGTGTCAAGCTGATTTGGCCAGAATCAATTACCTAATTTCTGCCATTAATATGATAGGCTTTCCAACCCCAATTGCTATTCGTTCCTCAAGTACAGTAGAAGACCAGCTTGGGGATTCTCAGGCAGGGGCCTTCCACTCAACCATATTTGGCAAACCATTATCACCCGGGGCAATGAATCAGGAATTTACAATTGCTCTACTGGAGGTTTTAAATTCAAGTTATGGTTATGGTAGAAATGCATATTTGAGGCGATGTTTCACTGAAATCCCCCCTCTCCCGGTGATTATCCAGGAATTAATTGGCCGGCAATGGAGTTTTGTGCCAAATGTATTTTTCCCGGCGCTCTCCGGCATTGTCAATACAGCGACGCCTGACAAGGTTAAGGTGCAAACTGTTTTTGGCTTTGGCGAAGCGGCGGTCCGTTGGGGATTGGGAATGGTTCATGAATTCTGTGGTGACCTGCAGGCGCAACCGGCCGTGACAGGCCAGTTTAATGGCGAAGTCTGTCGTTTGAATTTGCAAACTGGTTTACCAGATATGCCTGACCCAGATTTTATGTATGATCCCAATAAAATGAGTGCCAATTATCCGGAAATAGTGGCCCTTTATCGCCAGAAAGCTCCAGAATTGCAAAGGGGGGTGGCGCAGAAAGCATTTGCCTTATCCCAACAACTTGGGAAAGCCCTGGACCTGGAATGGGCATTGGGAGAATCAGAGGTTTTGTTTACTCAAGTTAGGCCAATTAAAAGAAAAAAAGCAAATATGGCCAGGCCAGCCGTTGCTCCCGAAAATATCTATTTTCAGACCAACAAAATTTTGGGCCAAGGTCAGGTAGAAGTCAAAAATATTATTTTTATTTCCGGTGAAATGTCAGAAGTATTGAGTGTAATGGATGACATTCGGCGGATATGTCGTCAATTCCCCGACAGCTTGATTGTTTGGGGGACCAGGGTCAAGCCTCTAGTAACAAGGGATATACTTCACGATTATCTAATTCATCTGGCCAAATCAGTCTTGGTTTGGGATTATTATGGTGATGATGGGCTTCATCATCAGTCGGGGCCGGGGACGGGGTTGGCACATCTCGCCTTGGAAATTTATGATCGAGAAAAGGTGATTATATATTCTGATAAGAGCGCGCTGGTAGAACAATTACTTAATCTTGGCAGGGATGTCAGCGAATCACCCTCATCATCCAAGGGCGCTATGATTGAAGTAAAAGAACTGCCATTTACTCTGCAAATTGCTGGCGATGATGAAAGTGGTTGGGGACTAATTTATCGAAATATTCAACCCTAAGACTTTTCGCCGAGTTGGTATTTGATAAATCACCGAAATTATTGTTTCTTGACTTATGACATTTATAGTATTACTCTAGGGTGGAAAAGCAAGGGGGAAAAATGAAAAAATATTTTACTATTCTGGTCTTAACAATTGCAACTTTGACATTAGTAACCGGGTGTTCAACAACAGACACAACTACAACTTCAACGACAGCCACAACTTCAACTTCTACAACAACTCAAACAAGTACAACTACCGAAACATCAACAACCAGTTCAACAACAACGTCAACAATCCAACCAGGTGGGGTTGAATATTATCCTCATTCCGAAGGAGCCTCTTGGCAATATTTGGTAACAGTAACTAGTACGACCGGGGCGGTTTACGAATTTACTTATTACCAAACCTTTGAAGGAACAACCACTGTTGGTCAAACCACAGTTCAAAAATTACCTAATTCATTAGATAGTGATCAGGGACAATTGATCGAAGTTAGTGATGGTTATGTGAAAAGTTACGGAACAATTGGTAGCCCCACAATTGAGACGAGTTTAATATTAAATTTCCCGTTAACATTAGGAGCTAGCTGGATAACTTTGTATGGAGACGTATATGGTACGACCCTTGAGGTAAAAGTTGACTCATTTGAATCCCTAACAGTGCCGGCTGGGACTTTTGAATGTTTTAAAATTATGCGCAGTCTGGCTCCGAAATTTGGGGTGCCGCCTGCCTATGTTTGGTACGGGGCTAATGTTGGAATGGTGAAGACCTCGAGCCCTATTCTAAGCGAATCGGGTGGTACCGATCAATCATCTGAGGTCTCATTTACGGTCACAGGAACGATGACCTACGAATTGATCAACAAAAATTTCTAATTAAGACTTTTCGCCGAGTTGGTATCTGGTAAACCGCCGGATAACGATATTTTCGCCGATCTTGGCAACCAGCTCTCCCAAAAGATCCTTGATCGTCTTTTTTTGGTCACGGATAAAAGGCTGATCCAATAAACAAACTTCGGCATAATATTTTTCAATCCGTCCCTGGATAATTTTTTCGATCGCCTTTTCCGGTTTCCCCTCATTGCGGGCTTGAGTGGCCAAAATTTCGGTTTCGTGGTCAACTGCTCCATCCGGTACCTCGTCTCTGGTAACATAGAGCGGATTGGCAGCGGCCACTTGCAGGCAGATATCCTTGGCGAACTGTTGGAAATCGGTATTTTTGGCGACGAAATCAGTTTCACAATTGATTTCGGTCAAAACCCCAATTTTACTTCCCAGATGGATGTAAGATTCGATCAAGCCCTGGGCGGCGGTCCGATCAGCCCGGCGGGCAGCGGCGGCAATCCCTTTTTTGCGTAAGTAATCGATCGCCAGTTCAAAATCGCCCTTGGATTCTGTCAGGGCTTTTTTACAGTCCATCATGCCGCAACCGGTCTTTTCGCGCAGTTCCTGGATCAATTTCGTGGTAATTTCCATGACTATAACCTTTCTTTAAATTAGAAGCCGACGCGCTTCTCTTCTTCCTCTTCCTTGGGGACGATCACGCTGGCCAACGCGGTGTTTTCCAGTTGTTCTTCCATGGTCAGGGCTTCGGCGACTTCGATTTCCAGCGGTGCCGCGATCTGTTCATCCCGTTCTTCAATCGGCTTGGTCATTTCACGGCCGGCGATTACAGCTGCGGCGACAATACTGGTCAATAATTTGATTGAACGGATGGCATCATCGTTGCCCGGGATCGGATAATCAACATCATCCGGATCGGAATTGGTATCGACAATCGCCACCACAGGGATTTTGAGCCGTTTGGCTTCTTTGATGGCAGTTTGTTCTTTGACTGTGTCAACCACAAAAATTGCGGCCGGCAAAGCGGTCATCTGGCGGATTCCACCCAGGCCCCTGATCAGCTTGCGGTGCTCCCTTTCGATCAGGATAACTTCCTTTTTGGGTAATTTCTCAAAAGTACCGTCTTCCCGCATTTTTTCAATCTCGTTCAAGCGGGCGATGTTCTTTTTTAGGGTCTTAAAATTGGTCAATGTGCCGCCCATCCAGCGCTGGTTGACATAAAACATGTTGCAGCGTTTGGCTTCTTCTTCGACAGCTTCCTGGGCCTGTTTTTTGGTGCCGATAAAAAGGACGGTTGATTCGGCGGCCGCCTGTTTTATAAATTCAAAGGCTTTTTCGATCAGCGGGACAGTCTTATGCAAAT
>MEUF01000027.1:28610-28950 GCA_001771615.1 candidate division WOR-1 bacterium RIFOXYB2_FULL_48_7 | reverse complement strand
TCTATTTGTTGTGTTCAAGAGTCAACCTGTCTAGTATATCAAATCTTGGGATTGTTGACAATTGGTTGGGGATGGGAGAGGGCCCTTGAAGGCCCAAGAGGGCCCAAGAAGGCTCGTCAGGGTTTCATTGAAATGTGAATATCCGGGATTTCTTCCGAGGGCCAGCCTTTTTCATCAAAAGTAATCGAAAAATAATGTGCCAGGTTGGTGGGATCGTCGCCTAAATTGTTATAAGCGTAATGGAAGCCCAATCCCAGGGTCATAAAGGAAATTCCGGCGGTTAGTGTCCCGCGATTGCTGCCGGCCCGTACAGCCAGATGTTCGTTGGGAGAAAATTCGA
>MEUF01000027.1:24965-28581 GCA_001771615.1 candidate division WOR-1 bacterium RIFOXYB2_FULL_48_7 | reverse complement strand
TACATTTTTGTCCCCAGCCGTAAGGTTTGCGGCAGCGGCTCACTTTCCCCATTTTGATAGAGGATTTTACTTGAACTAAGCAGGTTTTGCATGGTTAGGCCAAAACTGATCCAGTTTAACCCATCTTGATAAAACCCCAGATCTGCATTCCAGCCCCGGCCGTCACCATTGTCATTGCCTGTCCCGTCAATGGAATAATATTTTAGGTTGAGGCCAAAAGATGTATCTCTGGCCAGCTGGCGGCCATAGGAAATTACGGCCACAGTATTGCCGTAATTTGCCTTGCTTCCCAGAGTTCCCGCTGTGTCGCGCAATTCTATCCCGCCAAGAAAGGCGCCGGCATAACCAATGCCGACGGCACTCCTGTTTCCCAGGGAAAAAGTCGAGCAGAGCGAAAGGTAGTGGAGGTCGTCCAAGACATTGCCCGACATGCTGGAAAATTTAAAAGTATCTATTTCGCCTAACCCGGCCGGATTGGTAAAAATTGTGTTGGCTTCATTAACCACCGCCACCTGGGCCTTTCCCATGCCAATTGCCCTGGCCCCGCCGGCAATACTTAAAGGGTCAAAGGCGATCCCCCATAATGGCAGGGCCAATAACCAAACTCCCATGACAAGACAAAAACACCTCCCCCCTGTGCAAACGTGTCGGTTTGCACTTTCCCCTCTCCATCGAAGGTGGAGAGGGGTGGAGGCCGCAGGCGGATGGGGTGAGGAATTCATTGGTTGATGACAAGTATTTTCCCCTTGCCCACGGGGGATCTGCTGGTGAGGTCTACCAGGCGGTAGAGATAGGCTCCGTTACCAATTTGCTCATTGGCAAAAGAATAGCCATTCCAGGTAAGGTAGGTCTTGCCGGCGTTGATGGTGACGGAGCGGCTGAATATTTTTTCCGCCCCAAGATTATAAATATAGAGGGTGCTTTCGAAAGTTGTGTCGGCGGTACATTCAAAAGTAACGGTTTGTCCGCCTTTTGGGTTAAAGGGATTAGGGTAATTAATTATCGTAAAAGTCAGCAGAAAAACTATTAGCCAGCTCCGTTGCCTCATGGTTTAATGATACATAATTATCGGGCTGTTTGCCACCGGTACCGATTTGTTCTGCTGCCAGCTCCCTGGCGACCAGTTCACAATAGTAATTAATTTCTCTGACGATCTTTTTAATGACTCTTAAATTCTTGGTTTTCATATGCCCCCAAATAAAAAGGGCCTGCCCGGCCAACCGTCAAAATGACGGACAACCGGAACAGGCCCTATCAACGCCTTAGTGTTTAGTTTGTTTAAGCTAAACCAAAGGCCACCGCAAAGGTGGCCAAACGCGCATCGATCTTAGCCTTGTTCGACACCAATATTTTTTCAATCTCTTCCTGCTGACCAAAACAACTCATTCGTGGCAGGTCAGCTGGCAGCTCAACTTCGGCTTTTTTCAGCCAATAAATTGACTTACGACATGCTTCGAGGATTTTTTCCCGGGAATTTTTTCTTTTGCCCTTGATGTAATAGAGCAGGGCCAGCTCAAAAGCGATGGCCGGGTGATGCCGGAAGAGGTAGGCAACTTTGCGGTCATTTATTTTATCCTGCAGTTTCATTTATTATCGTTCTCCAGACGATTATCAAGGGGCCGCTACATATATATATCGTTACTTTTGGGGAAAAATTTCATGCTATACTTGCCCCGTGGGTATTGCCCAAAACATTCAGCGGCTCAAAAACAGCCTACCGCCCGAAGTCAAACTGGTTGCGGTCATCAAAAATATCCCCCTGGAGCAGGTCTGTGAGGCGGTTGAGGCGGGGGTGATTTCTTTAGGAGAAAACCGGGTCCAGGAGGCGGCCGGTCGTTACCAATTTTTACGCCAGAAATACCCGACAATTGAGCTGCAAATGATTGGCCATTTGCAACGCAACAAGGTTCGACAGGCGCTTGACATCTTTGATATAATACAGTCGGTTGACAGCGAGCGTTTGGCCTTGGAAATCGGCCGGCGCGCGCCGCGGCCAGTCCCCATACTTATTGAGGTCAATACTTCCGGTGAAAAGTCCAAATCTGGTGTCGAGATCGTTCAGGCGATCGAGCTTGTCCGCACGGTTGCGCAGATTGATAATCTTAAAATACAGGGGCTGATGACAATTGGTCCCTTGTCAGGTGAGGCCAGGGCAAGCTTCCGCGCTCTCCGGGAGTTGCGGGATGAGCTGATCCGTCTCAAATTGCCTGGAGTGGAAATGCGCTGGTTATCGATGGGGATGACAGAAGACTGGCCAACAGCCGTCGAGGAAGGGGCCAATTTGATCAGGATTGGCCGCGGAATATTTCAAGGGGGGTAAAAATGGTCGACAATATTTTGAAACGAGCCAAGAGATTCATCGGTCTGGAAGAAGAGCTTGAAGCAAGTGAAAATCAGCAGCTCGATATCGGGACCCTGTTTAAAGGCCGGCGAGAACCCCGCCAAGAAAACCGCAGTGACTCTCCCTATGAAATCATGATTTACGAACCCAAGATCTATGAAGATTCTCTTAATATTTCTACGACGCTGCGTTCGGGCTGTCCGGCGATTGTTAACCTAAAACATCTTGACCCGTCAGAGGGGACTCGCTTAATTGATTTTGTCTGCGGGACGACCTATGCCATTGACGGCCATATGATGAAAATCGGTGAAACTATTTTTCTTTTTACCCCGAATTCGATCGCTGTCAGTTCGGCGGAAGATAAATCGGCCCTGGGCGAGGAGTACGAGGTCAGCGAAGGGAAGCGCGAAACCTTCTTTTCCCGATGAAAATTGCTTTCATCGGCGCCGGCCGGATGGCCGAGGCGCTGATCAGCCGGCTGCCAAAAAATTTCCAGGTTATTGCTGCTGATGTTGACCAAAAACGACTCTCAACGCTGGTTCGTAAGTATGGCTTGCGGGCCGTTGCCGGTAACCAGGCGGCTTTTTCTGCCGGCGATGTGGTTATTTTAGCGGTTAAACCGCAGCAGATGGCCGCGGTTGCGGCTGAGCTAAAGACTGCAGATTTCCGGCGCCGGCCAAAAATAATTGTTTCCATAGCAGCGGGAGTCCCTTTGCGTTGGCTGGGAAAACAATTGCCTGGCCAGTTAATCGTTAGGGCGATGCCCAATAACCCCTGTCTGGTGGGGGCCGGCATAACCGCTTTGGCAAAAGGGAAGCGCGTAGCCCCTGGCCAATTAAACGTGGTTAACAAAATCTTTAAGGCGGTCGGCGAGGTTGTCGAGCTCCCGGAAAAAATGCTTGACGCGGTAACCGGCCTCTCTGGTTCTGGCCCGGCTTATGTTTACTGGATGATTGAAGGTTTAGTCGCGGGAGGGGTAGCCGCCGGTTTGCCGCAACAATTGGCCAAGAAACTGGCCGTTGAAACGGTGATTGGCGCGGCGGTTACGGCCAAACAAACCGCCCATTCATTGACTGACTTGAGGATGATGGTGGCCTCGCCTGGCGGGACGACCGTAGAGGGGTTACTGGTGATGGAAAAATATCAGACTGCCCAAGGGCTCGCCGCCGCAGTCAAAGCGGCCGCCCAAAAAGCCGCAGCGATCAGTTCCCGGTTTAAATAATTTTCCATTTCCTGATTCCCTGTTATCCTGATTCCATGATAATCTAAATATAT
>MEUF01000027.1:16866-24922 GCA_001771615.1 candidate division WOR-1 bacterium RIFOXYB2_FULL_48_7 | reverse complement strand
ACTCCAGTTTCTTTGGTTGGGCCGGTGGGAAATGATTTTCCCGCCGATCACATCCAATTTTTGGAGCAACGGGGGATCAGCCTTGCTGCCGCCCAAAGGATCGACGGCCCGACTTTCCGCTGGGGCGGGTACTATGAATATGACATGAATCAGGCGCACACCCTGGATACCAAATTAAATATCCTGACGCAATTTGACCCGGTATTGCCTGAAAATCTGCGTAATTCTGATTATGTGTTTTTAGCCAACCTTGATCCCGAGATCCAATTAAAAGTTATTGCCCAATTAAAGAAGCCAAAATTATTAATTGCCGATACCATGAATTTTTGGATTACCAGTAAACGGGACGCCTTGCACGAGGTCATTAAAAAAGTTGATTACATGATCATGAACGATGCGGAAATCCGGCAATTCATGGAAACGCCGAATTTGCCGCTGGCCGCGCGCCAATTGCTGGCGCTGGGCTGCCGGGGGGTTATCATTAAAAAAGGGGAGCATGGGGCTATTTTCTTTACCAAGCAATCGCAGTTTGCCGCCCCATCTTATCCGCAGGAAATGCTGCGTGACCCGACCGGCGCGGGTGATTCTTTCGGAGGCAGTTTTCTTGGTTATCTGGCTCAGAGCCACGACCTGGGAGAGGTTAACCTGCGTCGGGCAGTGGTTGTTGGGTCAGTGATGGCCTCATTTAATATTGAGGATTTCAGCCTGGAGCGGATGAAAAGATTAAAAAAACACGAAATACTGGAGCGCTTTACGATGATCAAACAATATGCTGAATTTTCGGCCATGATGCCGGAACATTGGAGGTAAAAAATGTTGCACGAGTTCAAAAAAATTGGTGAGTTTATGTTTCGGGAGGGCTTGGTTGATTCGCATGGTGGGGATATGAGTTTGCGTCAAGGGGACCGGATTTTTATTACCAGCCGTGAAGCGATGCTTGGTGATTTGGAGGATAATGACATTGTCGAAGTCGGCCTGGAGGCCGGCGGCGGCGACGAGCGGGCATCCAAAGAGGTCAATACCCACCGGGCTATTTATAAAGAGACCGGAGCCCAGGCAATTATCCATACGCATTCCCCCCAAGCGGTAGCTATTTCTCTGACCGACAATAAAATTATTCCCCAAGACGCCGAAGGCTTGGCTGTTTTCCGTTCCGCGGCCATTGTCCGGGCGCACCAGGCGATCGCTTCGGAAGAGGTCAACAGATTATTACCAACTTTCCTGCAAGGGAACAGTATTGTTGCGGTTGTGCGCGGGCATGGAGTGTTTGCTATCGGCAAGGAAATGGAAGAGGCCTATAAATATGCTTCTTGCCTGGAAAATTCTTGCCGGATACTGGTGGCCATGCGTGCTTCAGCCAGTAAGAGCCCGCAAGCGGCCAAAGAGAGCCATCCCCCATCCAGGCCCAATCGTCCCATGCCGGGGCAGCGATCGGCTATCCCGCCTGGTATCGGGGTCATGGACCGGAGCCGTTACAACAAGCGATGAACGATCTCGGCGAAAAAATCAGAAAGTACCAACCCAACGCTGATCTTTCGCTAGTCGAAAAAGCTTACAATTTTGCGGCCAAGGCCCACCAACAGCATAAACGTCTTTCCGGTGAACCATACATCACCCACCCGCTGGCTGTAGCTAATATTTTAGCCGACCTGGAGCAGGATCCAATTACCATTGCTGCTGCCTTGTTGCACGATGTCCTGGAAGATGCCGACGTCACTCGCGAGGAGCTGACCAAGGAATTTGGCCCCGAGGTGGTCCGGCTGGTTGAAGGGGTGACCAAACTTAGCCAATTGACATTTGTCTCCCACG
Source organism: candidate division WOR-1 bacterium RIFOXYB2_FULL_48_7 (assembly GCA_001771615.1). GTDB lineage: Bacteria > Margulisbacteria > WOR-1 > O2-12-FULL-45-9 > XYB2-FULL-48-7 > OXYB2-FULL-48-7-A. The sequence goes on along the minus strand of MEUF01000027.1, from coordinate 23,113 downwards.
AAGAAAAACAGGCAGAAAATTTCCGCAAGATGTTTGTTGCCATGGGCGAAGACTTCCGTATCATTATCATCAAGTTAGCCGACCGGATGCATAATATGCAAACTCTGCAATATCTTTCTCCAGCCAAACAACAAGAGACCTCCCTGGAGACCAGAGAGATTTTTGCCCCCTTGGCCCACCGCATGGGAATGTGGCGGATCAAATGGCAGCTGGAAGATTTATCTTTTCTCTACCTTGAGCCGGAAAAATATGATTTTTTGCGCAAAAATGTTGCGGTCAGCCGGTCAGAGAGAGAGTCGTACATTGATGAATTTATTTCCGCATTGCGCGAACTGGTCGCCCATTCTTCGCTCAAGGCCGATATTAATGGTCGGGCGAAACATTTTTATAGTATTCACAATAAAATGACCAATCAGCATCTGGCTTTTGAAGAGATCTATGACCTGACGGCCGTCCGGGTAATTGTTGATAATATCAAGGAATGTTATACGGTGCTGGGTTTGGTCCATGACACCTGGAAGCCGATCCCGGGTCGTTTTCGCGATTACATTGCCATGCCCAAATCCAATGGTTACCAATCCCTGCATACGACCGTTTTTGGCCCCTCTGGACGCCCGGTCGAAATCCAGATCCGGACCAAGGAAATGCACAAGGTTGCGGAATATGGCGTTGCCGCCCACTGGCGGTACAAAGAGGGCGCAACCGACAAATTGTTAGACCAAAAAATGTCCTGGCTCCGGCAGATGCTGGAATGGCAGAGCGAACTCAAAGACGCCAAGGATTTTATGGAGAGTTTGAAAATTGATCTGGCAGCGGAAGAAGTTTTTGTCTTTTCTCCAAAAGGGCATGTCTTTGCCCTGCCCGCCGGGGCAACGCCAATCGATTTTGCTTATCGGGTGCATACCGAAATCGGCCATCGTTGTGTCGGAGCCAAGGTTAATGGGCGGATTGTCCCGCTTAATTCACCGCTGCAAAATGGGGATATTGTTGAGGTCATTACCGGTAAAAAAGATTCCCCCAGTAAAGACTGGTTGAATTTTGTTAAGACAACCGGGGCCAAAGTCAAAATTAAAAATTGGCAGCGCAAACAACTGGAGACACACCCAGAAGCCAAAGAAGAACCGGTGGCTAAAATCACCCCGGAAAAGGTCAAGCCAATGGCCAGCCGACCGCGCGGCAAGTCCAAGGTCGCTGTCAGGGTGGCGGGCGAAACAGATATTTCTGTCCGTTATGCCAAATGCTGCCATCCTCTGCCTGGAGAAGCGGTTGTCGGTTTTGTCAGTACGGGCCGGGGAATTGCCGTTCATCGGGCTAATTGCCCCAATCTGGCTAAAAAGGATATGTCTAAAGAGCGCATGCTACGGGTGGAGTGGGACCCCGAAGCCAAGCAGATGCTGCCGGTGGTCATCGAAATTGAGGCTTTTGACCGGGTGGGGCTTTTTAAGGATATTCTGGTAAAAATTTCCGAGCTGGGAACCAATGTTTCTGCCGGTAAGGCGGCAACCAGGCGTCGGGGGACAGCCGCCATTATTCGCCTGACCATTGAAGTGCGGGATGTTAACCATTTGCAGGGCATTATGGAAGCTATCCGCCAGGCTCCCGACGTCTATGACATCAAACGTATTTGATGATATAATTACTCTGTGCATCGCGTGCTAGCAGGGATTATCAAGGGTGGACGAGTAGCGTCGGCCTATCTGTTTGTCGGGCCGCCCGGTCCGGAAAAGCTGGCCGCCGCCCAGCAATTTGCTGATGGGCTGCAAACCAAGTCGGTTGACCGGTTGATAATTGAACCAGACGGAGCCACGCTCAAAATCGCCCAGATTCTGGAACTGCAGACTTTGACCCGTTACGGGCCAACCAGCAGTCCGCGCCTTGTGGCCATTATCAAATCAGCCGACGAGATGACGCCAGAAGCGGCCGGGGCCTTTTTAAAGACTTTGGAAGAGCCGTCGCCGGGAGTTATTTTTGTTTTACTGGTTGAGCGTGAAGAGCGTCTGCCGGAAACGATTATTTCCCGCTGCCAAAAAATTGTTTTTGGTGAGCCGGCGGTTGTTTGGCAGCGCAAACCGGAACTGGCCGGCTGGTACAAGGATTTACAGCAGATCGGCCAGCTTAAGCTGGTAGAGCTTTTTGAGCTTTCTGCCAGGTTGGAAAAAGAAAAGGACCAGCTGGAAGAATTATTGTACGATCTGGCCTATTTTTCCTGGCATGAGTTGCGGGAATGGCGGCGGGCCAAGATTATTTTGGAGACGATAAAAGATATTAAGAAACGGGCTAATTTACGGCTGACACTGGACGTGGCCTGTTTAAGGATGCAAACGGCATGAACCTGGGAATAAAAATCAGAAAGTTTGACCGTGTCTGTCCAATCACCGGCTATAAAGAAGAATCAATTAAAGTCGGTTCCCCGGTCATTGTCCAGACGGATCGGGGCATGGAATTTGGGGAAATTGTCGCTTTTTCGCTGGGTGTGCCGCGAAACAAGTCGCGTGACGTCCATCTGAAAAAAGTTGTCCGCTATGCCACAGCCGAAGACCTGCAAAAAGAGCAGGAATTGACCGCTAAAGAAGAGGCCAGTGTTTTGCAGGCGGCCGACAAGGTGAAAGAACACGAGCTGCCGATTAAGATTATTGCGGTCGAGTTTGTTTTTGACCAAAGTAAAGCCATGGTTTATTATCGCCTGAAGGAAAACGAGAAAGCCCCAAATTTGCGGGATTTTGCCAGGGATCTTTCTACGACCTTTGCTACCAGGGTCGAGACGAAACAGCTCTCACCCCGGGATGAAGCCAGGTTGTTTGGCGGGACCGGGCCCTGTGGCCGGCCCATCTGTTGCTCTGTCTGGTTGGATAAGCCAAAACATGTCACGGTCAAAATGGCTAAACAGCAAGGGATTGCCATTTCACCGACCAAGACGTCGGGAGTCTGTGGCCGGTTGATGTGCTGCCTGGAATACGAACACGAAAACAAATGAGAGGAGGGGTAAGCAATGCCCAAAATAGATATTAAAAAAGGGGATGAGCTCGAGCGCGCGCTGAAAAGGTTTAAAATGAAGCTGCGTTCAGAGGGGATTATGGACGAGATGAAGAAACGGGAATTTTACGAGAAGCCCTCGGAACGCCGCCGACGGGAAGGGGAAGTCGCCAAGCGCAAAGAGTGGAAACGCCGCAAAGAATCTGAATAAGCAAGAATGAAGATTCTGGACCGTTATCTTTGGAGCGAGATGCTCGGACCATTCGTGGTTGGAGTCCTTGGCTTCATTATGGTCTTGACGGTCGACTTGTTGTTTACCATGGCGGATCTGATTATCAATAAAGGTATTCCTGCCTGGGCGGTGTTTAAGCTTTTGCTCTATAAACTCCCCTCATTATTGGTGATGACTTTTCCCGTGTCGACCCTCTTTGGTACAGCCATGTCGCTGGGACGCCTGTCGCAAAATAATGAAATTGTGGCGATGCGGACCTCGGGCATCACTGTTTTCCGTTTGGCCCGGCCGCTTTTGCTGATAGGGATATTGATGACGCTTGTCTCATACGTTACTAACGAAAAAATTGTCCCTAACGCTAACCATATTGCCGATAACATCACCCGACAAATCATTTATAAGCAACCGCTGCCCGAGGTCAAGGAAAATGTTTTTTTTAAAGATCCCCATAACCGCTATTATTATGCCAAACGGGTCGACAACCGGACAAAAATGATGGAAGGGATCATGGTCTATGAAGTCACCGATGAACGGTTTCCCCGGACAATTTTGGCGGAATCTGCGACTTTTGTCGGCCGGGAGTGGCTGCTTAAAAACGGGGTCATCCATAAGTATGACGACAAGGGTTACCTTAATTATGAAGCCACCTTTGCAGATATGAAAATTAATATCAGCGAAGAAATTCTCCGCTTTTCTGACCAAAAACAGATAACCGATATGAACCAGCGCGAACTAAAAGCCAATATCGAAGCGCAAGCCAAGAGCGGAGCCGACACTAAAGCCATGCAGACGGAATATTATATGAAATTTGCCATTCCCTTGAGCTGTTTTGTCTTTGCCTTGATCGGTATCCCTTTTTCCTTGTTTTCGCCCCGTTCCGGACGGACCTGGGGGATGGTCCTGACAATAGTCTTTATGTTTACTTTTTATGTTTTCGCTTCGGTTTTCCGTTCGCTGGGCAAGGGCGGCATGCTGCCGCCGGTCTGGGCGGCATTTACGCCGCAGCTAACTTTTATTATAATCGGCTTGGTGGCTTTGTTTTATGAAGGAGAGCGCAAATAGTGCAGGACCTGGCTGAAATCAGAAAACGCTTAAGCGATAATCCGCAGGATGCCACAGCCCTCAAGGCGGCAGCCCAATATTATCTCGAAGAGGGCTCTTATAAGCAAGCCCAATCCTGTTATTCCCAGGCTGTTACCGGTAACCCGCGTTTGCTGGCCGGTATTTTGCTTGATTATGAAAAATTAATCGGTCAGGCCAGCGAGCGGATCGGGCCCCGGTTGTCTCTGACCGGGTTTTTACTGGAATTAAATGACCAGGATGCTGCCACCCTGGAACTCGAAGAATTACTGGAATTTGATATTGTTAACGTGGAAGCTTACAACCTGCTGGGCCGGATTTATCACTACCAAAATCGTCTTGATGATGCCATTACTTTGCTGGAGCGCTCTCTGGCCGCTGGCGTCCAGGACGTGAACCTGACTGAAACCCTGGCCGCAGCTTATCTGGAAAAAGGGCGGCTGCCTGAAGCGGTCAAATTTTACCAGGAAATACTGGCGCAAAAACCGGAAGACAAAAGTGTCTTAAGAATAATCGGCGAGCTTTATGCTCGGCTGGAAAAATACCCCGAAGCGGCTTCGTATTATATGACCATGTTTAATAATGATCCGGAAGTGGCGCATGAGGTTATGCAGCGGCTGGAAGAAATGATCAAAAAAATCGAAGGGAATATTGAAATCCGTTTTATGCTGGCAGATGTTTATGCCAAAGCAATTAACCCCGAAGCAGCCGTAGAAAAGCTTTTAGAAATCGTCCAGCTTGAACCGAGCCAGGTGGCGATGGCGGCAGATAAACTGCGGGCCATCTTAAAAAGTTACCCCAATCTTCCTTCAGCAATATTGGCCCTGGCTGGTGTTCTCCGTTTGCAGGGGAGTTTCAGTGAATCAGCGGAATATTATTACAATCTGCTGAAAATTAAACCGGAATACATTGATGAGATCGTTAAAGGTTTGAAGCAGCTGATCATTGATTGTCCCGAACAGGTCCTGGCTCACTTATACCTGGGTGAAGCTTTGGTTGGCCTTAACCGGCCGGAAGAAGCCCTGGCAGAATTTTCGGAAATGATTGACAGCGATCCCTCCGCGGCAGAAACGGTTATCAAGAAATGCCGGGAACTCTTGCGCAACCGCCCGCAATTGATTGATGCGCATATTGTGCTTGGCCGGGCCTATTTAGCCAAGGGAGATTTACAGCGGGCGGCAGTGGAGGCCGAAGGGGTTGTCGCCTTGAATAAAAGTTCGGTGGGGGCTTTTTTGTTGCTGGGCGAAGCCTACAACAAAATGAATATGCTACGTAAAGCCAGCCAGGCCATGAGCACCGCTTTGTCGTTGGACCCCTATAATTTTAATGTGCATAAAAAGTTTCGGGAGCTGCGCTGCCAGGAGATCGATCAGGAAATCGCCGCCTTAAAAACCCGCCTTCAGGAGGACCAGTGGAAACTCTCTTCCCATCTTGATTTGGCTAAACTGCATATCATGAAAGGTGAAGCTGAAGCAGCAATTCGTGAGCTGCAGCAGGCGGCAAAAGACAGCTTACGGGCGCCTATTGCTTACAATTTGTTGGGCAACCTGTATCGCTCTCTTGGCCGCTACGAGATGGCCTCTGCCCAATACAGCCGGGCGCTAGAATTCCCGGCCCCGGAATTGGCCAAGACTATCCATTTTAACCAGGGGAGTATTCAAGAGGCCCTGGGTCAAATTAAAAAAGCGATCAAAAGCTATGAAGCTATCCTACAAGATGATATCGATTTTGGTAACTTGAAAAAGCGGGTCAAGTGGCTTAAGGGGACCAGTTTGCAGTCGTTACGCAACCGACCGCTCCTGTTGGTGATCCGTCAATACCAGGGCAAAGAGCTGATCGCGCTTTGGGGACGGGAAGCCCGGGGACAAATAAAGAGCGCCCGCAAGGACGAAGTCAGCATATCTTTTGGGCAGGAGCACAACCAGCAGGGGTTTGATTATTATATGCGCGAAATGCTGCCGG
>MEUF01000027.1:6836-16855 GCA_001771615.1 candidate division WOR-1 bacterium RIFOXYB2_FULL_48_7 | reverse complement strand
TGGGGGTTGCCCTGGCGCGCCAGGGAAAACACGAGGAAGCCCGTTTGCGCTTTAATGAATCTGTCCAATTGGACCCGGCCTCGGCAATTTATTATAACAACCTGGGGGTTGCCTGTTTGTTGTTGGGGCGATTTGACCAGGCGCAAACATTTTTAGAAAAAAGCCACGCGCTCGATAACGAAGCGGCCGGTATTTGCCTGAATCTAGCCGACCTATATTACCGCCGCAAAGAGAGCAAAAAAGCGCTCGAACTATATGCCAGGGTTGGGGCTTTTGATCCGCTGTCCGATTTAGCGGAACAGCGGCTCCTGTTTAAAGTCCCGGGCAAAGATTAATGAGGCGTTGGGGCGGGCTGCTGCTTTTTTGGCTTTTGTTTGCTCCGGTCATTTTGGCGGCGGTCGACCAAACAGAAATCCCTGTCACCCTGCGAGCTGAAAAACTTCGCTATTATGATAATTCCTCGCTTGTTGAGGCCTTGGGCTCGGTAGAAGTAGAATTCTCCAACGCCAAAATAAAAGCTGACAGCTTGATCATGGATACCGCGACTGATGTGGCCACAGCTGAAGGGCATGTCCGGCTGTTTTCCCGCGATTATGATGCCACTGCCGACCAGATGGTCTATAACATCAGCTCGGAAAGTTTTGTCTTTCTGGGGTTTAAAAGTAAAAACCGGCCAAAAAACATCAAAGGGGAGCTTTATATTTCGGCCAAGCAATTGACCGATTATGACCAAGTCATGCGGGGAGAGCAGGGGACCATCACAACCTGTGGAGCTGATAAACCCCATTTTTCTCAAGGGGCGCAGGCCATGACTTATTATCCTGACGACCATGCCGAGGGGGCCAATTCACTGACTTATGTCGGGCGTCTGCCCGTCATGTGGCTCCCCTATATCCGTTATGAAATGAAAAAGCCGATGCAGAAAATGTTTAACTTTGGCCATAATGACGTCGAGGGTGATTTTGTCAAGACGGCCTGGGCCTGGCCCGCCGGCCTGTTGCTGATCGATTTGATGGAGAAAAAGGGCATTGGTTTGGGGAATGAATATAAGTTCAATAACCAGAACTATGGCTTGGGCAGGCTTTATTTATATCAGGTTAACGAAAAAGATACCGGTTTGTCCGATTGGGTTTTCCGTTTGGATGATGAAAAGATGCTCAACGAAAAAACCAAGCTCAAATTTAGCCAGCGCTATACCAGCATCTACCAAATCCCCAGCGGGCGGTTGGACCAGACCGCGCTCTCCCTGAATGTCAGTTACGCGGATAAGGATAAACGTTCAATAAATATGGAAACGCTGGATGATCGTCTTGGCAACCTGAAACGCTATACTTTGCAATTTAACCAGCAAATGGGTGGGACATTTTTGACCTATGGGGCCAACTATGATTATGCCAAAACCGCCCCTTTATGGATGAGAGGGAGCCAAACTTTAGGCTGGCGGCAGGCCCTGTTAAATAACCGGGTAAACTTTAGTTTTAACAGCACTTATAACCATTCAACGGCCTATGCCGGTGATTCCGGGCAGGAAAGGGTCGCGCCGGCGGTGGAATTTACCGGGGCTGAAAACTGGTTCAATTGGCGTTATTCACAGAATTGGTTTATCGATTTGCGGCAGTACCTTTCGCCGGGTATTGCCCGCTATGAATCCACCGAAAAGCAGCCGGAAATTGAAATCAACCCGCGGGCGATTGATTTCAAACTTTTTTCCCTGGCTTCCAGTTTTGGGTTTGGTAATTACCGGGAGGTAAAAACTCTTCCCCAACTGGGGATCATGAGGGATTTTACCGCTTCGCGTTTTAAAATCGGGCTGAATGCCACAAAAAGCCTGCCGGCTGGACCGGGGACAACTTTGAGTTTAGGCGCCGGGCTGGACCAGCAGTTATACAGTCCGGGAGACCAGCTTTATGCTTATCGGGAAAATGCCGGCCTGACGACCGATCTGGGCGGCTGGTTCCGCAACGAATTGGCTTATCGCAAAGGCTCAACCGATGGTAATTCACCTTTCTTTTTTGATAAGCTCAATACCACTTTTCATGAAGCCACGGAAAAGATCACCTTTTATCGGGGCAACCAATTTCGCTGGTCTTTTACCGGCGGTCGCAACTGGCAAACCAACAAATGGTATGACCTGATGACTTATCTCTCGGTTACCCCCCACAAAAATCTGCGCTGGGCGCTGGATTCGGGCTGGGATATTGAAAACACTAAATACAAGGATCTGGTAACAAGCTTAGGCCTTGTGCCATCAGATATCTTTGCCTTGAGTCTGGCCCTGCGGCACGACCTTAACCTTGGCGAGGTTCGTTCTGCGTCAGCCTTATATGATTTATACTTTATGAAAGGGGCGCCCAATCAGATGCATGTGACTTTGAGCCAGGTCTACGACACTTCTAGCCGCGAATTGAAGTTGCGCGATATCGCCATCGTCAAGGATTTACATTGCTGGGAGATGCGCTATGCTTATTCTGACTATCGCAAGGAGTTCAGCTTTACCTTTAGGCTCAAAGCCATGCCCGATGAGCCGTTCGGTTATGCGTCGGGACGCGGTTTTTACTTTGAAGGATTCCAGGAAGCGGAAAAACAGCTGAAAAATTTGAAGATGGAAGGGGAAATTAGGAGATACTGATTTATGAATATACATAATACCTTAACCCGCTGGAGGGTGCTTTGCTTGATTGTTGGTGCTTGGTTATTGGTCATTGTTGCCGTCGGAGGCTGCGCGCGTACTGTCACCTCAATTGTCAGTTACGGCGATCAAATGGTGGTTGAAGTGACGCTGCGGGGGACGATGGACCCCAATCAAAACCGTTATTATCTGGTCCTTTCGACCAATGAAGCTTTTCAAGTCCCGCTTCCCCCGCCAGATAACATTGCTTATGAGTTTATTGAACCGGGGATCATCCCGCAGCTTGGAAACCTGGTCGATTATTACACAAATTATTATTCTACCTGGAGCGGTTATATAATTACCGAACCGGGAGGGCATTTTGTGACCCCCGGGCCATTTATTCAGGGACAGACAACCAGCCAGGAGACAATCGGCAGCATAACGGTTTTTACCACCAAAATACAATATTATTTCCGCCTTAGCCAGGTATTTGGCAGTAATGTACCGAATACAATTTACTTTGATTTTGTCAGTGTCGATAATCCAGTCAGCGGTCCCAAGATGGCGGCGGACCATCTGAATTCGACCAACGCCTATATTGCAAAAATCATCGGTTCCCAAATAACTGTTGCTGATGAGGCCAATGGCAGCTTAACGGCCTCAACTGACATCCTGGAATGCAAGGTAAATATTCAATGAGTCATTTCCGTTGGCGTTGGGGGCTAATCAGTTTTGTATCCGGCCTTGTTTTGGCGACGATATTTCCTCCCCTTAATTTGTGGTGGGTGGCTTGGATGGCTTTGGTGCCGCTATTGTATGTTGTCAGCCAGGCTGCTTCTCCCCGGGAGGCTGGCTGGTATGGCGGCCTGACTGGCTTGGGCTTTTCTGGTCCAACGTTTGCTTTTATTTTTAGCCTGGGCCACTGGGTTGGCTGGTTGATTATCGTTGCCTGGCTGGTGCTTAGCCTTTTTATGGCCGCGTATACCGCCCTTTTTGCTTATATTTTCAAATATATTTATCAGCGTAATGGTGGTTTTTTCTTTGCCCCCATGGTGTGGGTATTTGTTGAATGGTTGCGCTCATTAGGCCCCTTTGGCCTGGTCCCCAGCTTGGGCTACTCGCAATGGCAAAACCTTCCGCTGGCACAAATGGCTGCTTACAGCGGCGTAATCGGGGTCAGTTTTCTGGTGGTTTTTGGTAATGCCTTAATTGCCGAAATCTGGCTGAAAAAAAATTATCGCCTTGGCCTGCTTGGTGTCCTGGTCCTTGTTTTACTCTGGTTCTCGGGATTGTGCACCCTGAACCTGCCAATTGCCACGATCGGTCAGGGGACAAACATTGCCTTGATTCAAGCCAACCATCCACAAGCCAAAAAACTGGATTATGCTAATCTGGAAGAGATAAAAAATGATTATTTGAGGCTGTCGGAGCAGAGTTTGCTTTCTCACCCGGCAATAATTGTTTGGCCAGAAACCTCTATCCCTTTTTATGTCCAAAATGATCGGGGATTTCTCGACAAATTGATCCGGCTTGCCAAAGATGGTCAGGTCAACCTGATCCTGGGTTTGCCGCGGCTGGATGAAAAGGATAACGCCTTTAATTCGGCGATGTTCATTTCCCCGAACGGACAAATACTCGGCTGGGTGGATAAGCATAATCTGGTCCCTTTTGGAGAATATCTTCCCTTACGCAGCCTGCTGATCCCTCTTTTCCAGCATATTAAAGCGCTAAAATATTCGGTCTTTATGACTCGCGATTTTACCCAAAGCCGGTCAGTCAAACCAGTCGAGACAGCTGGGGGACGGATTGGCCTGGGGATTTGCAGTGATTCATTTTTTCCGGCTGTCTTCAGGGAATTTATCAGGGAGAAAGCCGACTATATTTTTCTGATTACCAATGATTCCTGGTATCAGGGGACCTCGGCGCCGGAAAAACATGTCATGGTTGATGTTTTCCGTGCCATCGAATCCGGGCGATATATTTCTCAATGCGCTAATACTGGCCAATCGGTAGTGATCGATCCGCAGGGGAGGGTTATGGCTGGTATTCCGGCTGACCGGCCAGGGATACTTGCCGCCACTATATATAAAGTTCCGGGAAAAACAATTTATGCGGCTTGGGGTGATTGGCCGGCTTATCTTAGCTTGATATTCCTGGCTGTTTATCTTTTCAGGTCAAGGGCGGTCAAAATATGAGCGATTGGCCCGGACTGATTCATGACAAAAAAGTGCAAACCTGGAACTCCCCGTTCCAATAACCCCCGGCATTGGTTGATAGCCTGTTCCACGCCAAGTTGTTTTATTGTCTCCGGCTCGGTTTGATATTTTTCAATCTTTTCCAGCAAGGGAGCGGGGATTCTTGCCCCGATAATGTCGGTCATTTTTTTGATTTGTTTATACCCGGTGATGGGCATGACGCCGGGGATAATCGGGACTGTTATCCCGGCTTGCCGGCAGCGGTCCACAAAGGCAAAATAATCCTGATTATCAAAAAATAGCTGTGTGATGACAAACTCAGCCCCCAAAGCGACCTTGATTTTCAAATGGCGTATATCTGCCGCCAGGTCCGGGCTGCTGGGGTGTTTTTCCGGAAAACCGGCTGCTCCGACGCAAAAAGCGGGATATTGCTGCTTGATGAAACTGATCAGTTCACTGGCGTAGCGAAAACCGTCGGCTGGTGGCCTAAAACCGGGGTCATTTTGCGGTGGATCGCCGCGGAGCGCCAGCAAATTTTCAATTCCCAGTTCGGTTAGCTCCTTTAGTTGCGCGGCAATGCCGGGCCGGCTGGCGGCCACGCAGGTCAGATGGGCGATCGGCTCAAGACCAAAATCACTTTTGATGATTTTTGCCCATTGGAAGGTTTTTGCCCGACTGGTCCCCAACGCACCATAGGTGATTGAGACAAAATTGGGGTTAAATTCTTTTAACTGTCCTATGACTTCAAAAAGTTGCTCTTCCTGTTGTGGAGTTTTGGGCGGGAAAAACTCAAACGAAAGGGTCGGGGCCCCGGACTTGAACGCTTCAGTTACCTTCATGGTCTAAGATCTTTAGTTCCGCTTCTTTGGGTTTGGCTTGCTGCAACGGCTTCATGTGCGGGAACAAGAGGACATCACGGATCGAAGCCTGGTTGGTTAATAACATCACTAAGCGGTCAATCCCGATGCCCACTCCGCCAGCCGGGGGCATGCCATATTCCAGGGCGCGTAAAAAATCTTCATCCATCGATTCGGCTTCGGTATCGCCGGCCGCTTTTAGTTCGGCCTGTTTCTTAAGCCGTTCGCGCTGGTCGAGCGGGTCATTTAATTCAGAAAAGGCATTGGCCAATTCCATGCCGGCAATAATCAGCTCAAAACGCTCAACTTGTCCTGGTTTGTCCCGGTGTTTTTTGGCCAGGGGAGATGTTTCCAATGGGTGATCAGTGATAAAAGTTGGTTGTCGGAGGTTGGGCTCGACAAATTTATCATATAATTCATTAATGATTTTGCCTTGGCCGATCTCTTCGGCCCCTTCGATCCCTTTTTCCTTGGCTAAACGGCGGATAGCCGCCTCATCTTTATTAATAATATCAACACCATGTTCTTTGAGGGCCTCCAGCAGGCTGATTCTTTTCCAGGGCGGGGCCAGGTTGATCTTTTCCCCTCGGAATTCTATTTCCAGGGAGCCGGCAACCGCTTTGGCCGCAGTGACGACTAGTTCCTCGGTCAACGCCATGACGTTATTATAATCGGCAAACGCCTGGTAGATTTCGATCATGGTATATTCGGGATTATGTTTGTAGGACATTCCCTCGTTACGGAAGACTCGGCCCATTTCATAGACTTTTTCAAATCCGCCGACCAGTAAACGCTTTAAGTAAAGTTCCGGGGCGATACGCATGAAAAGCGGCATATTTAAGGCATCGTGAAATGTCTCAAAGGGCTTAGCGGCTGCGCCTCCCTGCATAATATGGAGAATTGGGGTTTCGACTTCAATAAATCCCTTGTCCTCCAGCGTATGGCGGATTAGTGAAACAACCTTGCTCCTTTTGACAAAAACATCCTTAACTTCGGGATTAACGATCAGGTCGACATAACGCTCGCGGTACCGGATCTCTTTATCTTGTAAGCCATGCCATTTTTCCGGCAGCGGGTGGAGTGATTTGCATAACAGGGTAAAATCACTTAGCTTGATGGAAACTTCGCCAGTCTTGGTCTTAAAAATCTTTCCTTTGACCCCGATAATGTCTCCCAGGTCAAGTTTCTGGTAAAGCTCATATTTTTGTTCTCCCAGCAGATCAAGTTTCCCATAGACCTGGATCCGGCCGGTTTCATCCTGGATGGTGGCAAAAGCCGCTTTGCCATGGCCACGCTTGGTCATAACCCGGCCAGTTACCCTGACTTCGCTTGGGCTTTCGTCTCCCTCTTTCAACGTTTGGAATTTTTCCAGCAGTGGGGCGGCATAATTATCTTTTTCAAAGTGATAAGGGAAGGGGTCCATCCCTTGAGCCTTGAATTCATTCAGCTTATCCCGCCGGACCTTTAACAATTCGCTTAATTCATCGTTCATATTTTTCTCCGATCAGTTGCAAACCTTTGAGGGTCAAATCCTGGTCTATTGTATCAATTATTGCCGTCTGCTGGCAAATGAGCCTGGCCAGCCCGCCGGTGGCGATAACTTTAAGTTTAGAGCGGGGTATTTTAAGAGCAGATTGGATTCTCTGGACCAGCCCTTCGATCATGGCGGCATAACCAATGACCAGCCCGCTGCGCATGGCTTGTTTGGTGGAATTGCCGATTACCCGGATTGGAGATTTAATGCTGATCTTGGGCAGTTTAGCGGTTTTGGTGTGCAGGGCATCCCTGGCCATCATTAAGCCTGGAGCAATGACGCCGCCGACATATTCACCCCGGGCTGAAACCACGTCCAATGTCGTGGCAGTGCCAAAATCAATTACGATGGCCGGCCCGCCATACAATTGCCAGGCAGCCAGGGCATCGACAACCCGGTCGGCACCTATTTCTGACTTGTTTTTTAACCTGATTTTCAACTGCGGGATGTTTGCGGCGGTTACAAAATGGGGCGGTAAGCCAAATTTGGCCGACAATTGCCGCTGGAGAGGTTGATTAAGTTTGGGGACAACACTGGCAATAATTATTTGTTCAACCGGCTTATTGATCGTCGGCAGGCGCCAGGGAGCAGTTGGCAGGCGCCACTGGCGCAGCTTCTTTTTGCCCCGGAAAAGCGCATAAACAACATTTGTATTACCGACATCAATCACAAGTTGCATACCTTTAAATTATAGCCCAAATCCGGAGGGGATGTGATACAATTAATTTATGCTGACACTGGGTATTGATCCCGGGATAGCGACCACCGGTTTTGGCCTGGTTGATCAACAAGCTGACAAACTGGTCCATGTCAGAAACGGGGCCATTCTTACTTCTCCCAGCGAATCTACTGCGGTCCGTATCGGACAAATCTACAAAGAGCTAAAAGCGATAATAGCGCAATATAAGCCGGAAGTGGTGGCTGTGGAGCGGTTATATTTTGGCCAAAATACCAAAACCGCTATGATAGTGGGGCAGGCTAGAGGCATTATATTACTGGCAGCAACCGAGGCTGGCCTGCCGATTGCCGAATATACCCCTTTACAGGTCAAAATGGCCTTGACCGGTTATGGAAAAGCCGAAAAAAGGCAAATTCAGTTGATGGTCAAGATGCTGCTCGGCTTAAGTACCCTGCCCAAGCCCGACGATGCGGCTGATGCTCTGGCTGTAGCGATCACTCATATAAATACTTTTAGTCTTGAATCGCGAGTCATGGCAGGCCGAATACAATGATTGCCCATTTGCTGGGGACGCTGGAACAGATCGAACCACAATATGTGGTCCTGGATGTCAATAACGTCGGCTATAAAGTCACCGTGCCTTCGGCTGTCTTATCCCGTCTGCCTGGCCTGGGCGAAAAGGTCAAGCTTTTTACTGTCCAGATTGTCCGAGAAGATGATATCTCCCTTTACGGGTTTTTAAATAAAGAAGAACGTTCGCTTTTTATGCTTTTGCTCTCCGTCAGCGGCATTGGCCCCAAAATTGCCCTGGCTTTGATTTCCGGTTTTCCGCTTGATCGCCTGGTTGCCGCTATTGCCCAAGCAGATGTGGCTTTGCTTTCGACCATTTCCGGTGTCGGCCGCAAGACGGCTGAACGACTGGTGGTTGAGCTGAAAGAAAAAATCAGCAAGGCCTATGCCATAAGGTCGAGCGAGTTTTCTACCGGGATAAAGGGAGAAGCGACCCTAGTCAATGATTCGATTTCCGCCCTGATCTCTCTGGGCTATTCGCCTAAAGAAGCGCGGTTGACTGTCAGCAATCTGGAGGTTGATAAGCTGGGTTCGGTGGAAGAAATTATCAGGTCCGCCCTGCGACGCCTAGCTTAGTTAATACCCACTGTTCGGCTTGTCGCATCAATTGCCTGAGCCATATGCTCTCGGGTTTACCATGGTCAACAAAGATAGAATATATGTTGGCCAGATTAGCGCCCAAAACATCCATAAACAATTGATCGCCGATCATGGCAGTCTCGGCCGGGGAGGCTTGTAAAATCTTAAGTGACCGGTGAAAAGCCATGGGTAATGGCTTGAAACTTAAATGTAGCGCCGGGATACCCAAAGTTTGCCCAATATAATTTACCCGCAGGGGATGGCGGCTGTTTGAGGTTAAGCAGAGTTTAAACCCTTCCTGCTTGCGGCTGACCACCCATTCAAAAATATCGGGATAAATATCGTTGACTTCGCGCGGGATGAGCGTATCGTCAATGTCCAGGATAAGCGAATTGATCCCCAGGGACTTGAGGTGGGCAAAATCAATTTCCTTGATGCTGCGGACAACCTTTTTGGGGACGAATAATTGTTTAATTTTCTCCAGCCACTCGTTCATACCAGATTTTTCCTTTTAATCCGACAAGCAATTTTTCATAAGCCGCCTGGAAATCGGGGGCGACCATTAGTTTCAGGATGGCAAATTCTCCCGGGGCCGGTTTGGGCGTGCGGATAGCGGCCAAACCTTCAAAAGATTCAAAATACGGGCAGAGCAGGTAAATATCTTCTTTCCTGACCCGCAGAAAAAAATTAATAGTATCTTTCATCAAAGCCTTTCAATATAAAACAAGACGATGGCGGGCAGCTCCTGGTAGAGGATTTTGTTGATCTCTTTCAATTTGGCATTTCTTTCGGAGCGGTAGGAACGATCGATGACTGATGTCTGATCAAATAACATATCTAATGTCGGGTTGTTGTAGCCGGTAAAATTGGCCGCCCCGGTTGTCCGAAAGAGCGGCTCCAGCAGTTGTAAGCTATCCGGCTCACCAACTTCCGCTTCGGTGGTAAAAACCTGCTCCAGGTCGGCCTTGAAACCCATCAAGAAAAGATGATAACG
>MEUF01000027.1:0-6825 GCA_001771615.1 candidate division WOR-1 bacterium RIFOXYB2_FULL_48_7 | reverse complement strand
GTTTCTTTTATAAGGTTGAAGCTTGAGGTCGTAACCATTCATTCCGGGGGGGATAAAGCTGGCGGGAATTTCTGTCTCGCCGGCGATTTTAACAGAAATATATTCCGGATCAAGCACGTGGGCCACGGCCTGACGGACTGGCAGCTTTTCAAAAGGGACCCGCTGGATATTGAAGCCCAGGAACCAGATCCCGTCAAATTCCTTGGCTCTTGTGGCCGTGGCCAAAAGAGACACGAGTAAGAAAATAAATAATGCCATCCGCCAATTGATGAGTTTAGGCAAAGAGGTTGTTTCCTTTTGAGTCGATAGCTACTATGGCGGGTAATTCCCTGACCGACAGTTCATAAACCGCTTCCGAACCGAGTTCCGGATAGGCCCGGACTTTTGACTTGGTGACATGTTTGGAGAGGAGCGCGGCCACGCCGCCGGGGACCACAAGGTAGACCGCTTTATATTTTTTCATGGCGGCAATGACCTCGCGGCTTCGTTCTCCTTTGCCAATCATCCCTTTCAGTCCCAGCTTTAACAGTGCCGGGCTAAAAGTGTCCATTCGGGAACTGGTGGTTGGTCCGATGGAGCCGATAATTTTACCGGGGGGGGTGGGGGTCGGAGAAGCATAATAGATTATGCTTCCTTTTATTGGAAACGGAGGCTTGGTGCCAAATTTGAGGTGGGCCGCATCACGAGCGGTGAATATTGTGCCGTTAATCAGGACCTTATCGCCAGCCCGCAGGGAAGTAACAATTTTAGTATCGAGGGGAGCCTGAATAATTTTAAGTTTTGGCATGATTATTAAAGCCTGGCTTCCTTATAACGATGCGCGTGGCATTCGATATTGACGGCGACCGGCAGGGAAGAGATATGGCATGGACGTTTTTCAATATTGACTGCCAAGGCGGTGGTCGTGCCCCCGAGCCCCATGGGGCCGACATTAAGAGAATTGATCCTGTTCAGCAGGGCTTTTTCCCATTTTGCGGTGAATGGGGAGCTGGCATGCCTGCCAACCGGACGCAGCAGCGCCTTTTTGGCCAACAGGGCAACCCCGTCAAAGTTGCTGCCGATGCCTACGCCTACGATCAAGGGCGGGCAGGCGTTGGGTCCGGCATTTTTGACCGTTTGAATTATAAACTCGTCAATTTCTGTTTGGCTGGTGGCCGGATTGAACATTTTTAAGGCACTCCGGTTTTCCGCCCCGCCGCCCTTACATAGCAAGCCGATTTTTAGCTCTTCGCCGGGGACCAATTCGCTGTGAATAATTGCCGGAGTATTGTCACAGGTATTACTATTCCTATCCAAGGGATCTGCTACCTGTGATTTGCGTAGAAAACCGGTCCGATAACCCTGACTGACCCCTTCATTGACCGCTTCGACCAATAACCCATTGATAATCCTGACATCCTGGCCGATCTCAACAAAGACAATTGCGGTGCCGGTGTCCTGGCAAATAGGCAGTTTTTCTTTTTTGGCGATGACGGCGTTTTGTAGGATTTGCCGGATGATTTCCCGGCCGGAGGGAGAAGTTTCCCTGGCTAACGCTTTGTTTAAAGCGGCCAGAATATCTTCGGAAAGGTTGGTATTGGCTTCGAGGCAAAGGTCCCTGACAGTGCTGGCTATCTTTTTGGCTTCTATTTCGCGCATTTGTGGAAATTATAGCACATGAAACCTGCCGCCAGATATGGCTTAGTGGTTCAAGATCGGGAAGAGTTTCTTAACTGATTCGGCTGCCTGATGCAGGGCGGCCAGCTCAGGTTCTGAAAGGTTTAATTTAACGATTTCCTTAATTCCTTGCCGGCCTAACTTGGCCGGGACCCCAAGGCAGACATCCTTTAGCCCGTATTCCCCATTTAGGTAACAGCAGCTGCCGATTACCTCGCCTTTATCGTTTAGGATCGCTTCGGCCATTCTGGCGGCGGCTGATCCAGGCGCATAATAGGCCGAGCCAGTTTTGAGCAGCGAGACAATTTCGGCCCCGCCATTGGTTGTCTTGGCGACAATATATTTAATCCTTTCCGGGGAGAGAACCTCAGTTAATGGCCGGCCATTGACAGTACAAAGTGACGGTGCGGGGACCATCAGATCGCCATGGCTGCCCAAGACCTCAGCATAAACGGATTGGATTGGGAGCTGCAGTTCCTGGGAGATAAAATAGGCCATCCGGGCCGCGTCCAGCAAAGGAGCCATACCCAGGACTTGTTGCGGTGGTAGGGCAGAAATTTTAAGGGCGTGATAAGTCATAACATCAAGAGGATTAGTAACGAGCAGGAGGACCGCTTGTGGTGAAAGCCTTACGGCATTTTCCACGACACTTTTCACGATGGCGGCGTTTTTGGTGATTAAATCATCCCGTGACATACCCGGTTTACGGGCCAGGCCGGCGGTAATGATTACTACGGCTGAATTTTTGGTTGCCTCATAATCATTTGTTCCCAGGACCTGGCAATCAAAGCCATCTATATAGCCAGCCTGGGACATATCCAGTCCTTTTCCCTGGGGAATCCCCTCGACGATATCGAGCAGCACAACATCAGCCATTCCCCGCTGGGCCAGGCGATAGGCGGCCTGTGCTCCAACGTTTCCGGAGCCGACCACAGTAATTTTGGGTTTCATTGCCCAATATTATAAAGGATTAGATGGAAAAAGTGAAATTTCTTTGTAATAATATGGATAACAAGGTAAGAGCCGGTGGGGATTATATATGAAAGACAACTACCAATATAAGTTTAATAACAAAAAAGTTCCTGGCAAGAGCCCGCTGAATGGCAGCGGGAGCGGAAGTTTTGACTCTGGCATAGCCAATCCCGATGCGGTCAAAATGCACGAAATGCAGATGCTTTATTCTCTCTTCCCCAAAGGGAGCAGGATGCGCGAAGTCGTCAAAGATAAGCTAGGGCCGACTGAATTCTTGCACTGACCTGCTCTTTACCCAATAATTCAACGACATCGTACATTGGCGGGGTTTCGGTCCGTCCGGAAATTGCCAGGCGACAAGGATGGATAACTTCACCGAGCTTCAAATTCATTTCTTTGGCCAGTTCTTTGAAAACAGCCTCGATATGTTCTTTAACGAACGGGTCTAATTGTCCCAGGCGCTGGCCCAAGGCCGACAAAATGGCTTTGGCATTATCTTTTTTAAAATATTTTTCTGCGCCTTTCGGGTCATAAGCGGTGACTTTTTCAAAAAAGTAACCACAAAGGTTGACAATATCGGGGATCAAGACCAGGCGATCCTGAAAAAGGCGGATTACTCGGCTTAAATAGGTAAAATCCTGCCGGCCGTATTTGGCTACCACCAGCGGCTCGCAAAGGTCAACCAGGCGTTCCGGCAAAATATTTCTAATATACTGACCATTGAGCCAGTTTAATTTGTCCAGATCAAAGATGGCCGGATTTTTTGTGACCCCTTCGAGAGAAAAACTTTCAATCAATTCTTGACGGGAAAAAAGTTCCTGGTCACCGTGTCCCCAGCCAAGTTTGGCAATATAATTGATCATGGCATCAGGCAAATAGCCGATATCGTTATAAGCGATCACCGAGGTCGCGCCATGTCTTTTGGACAGGCGGGCCCGGTCTTTGCCCAGGATCATTGGGATGTGGGCAAAGCGGGGCAGTCCCCAACCAAAAGCCTGGTAGAGCAGGATTTGCCTGGGGGTGTTGGAAAGATGGTCATCCCCCCTGATAACGTGGGAAATTTCCATCAAGTGGTCATCCAGGACACAGGCAAAATTATAGGTTGGAAAGCCATCCGACTTGACCAGGACAAAATCGTCCAGCACCTCATTTTTAAATACTACGCGGCCGCGGATCAGGTCTTCGACGATTGATTCGCCGGCAGCCGGCAGCATAAAACGGATAACGTGCTTGTCTCCTCTGGCTAATCTTTGCTGGACTTCTTCTGGTGCCAGCCGACGGCAGGAATTATCATAACGAGGTGGCTCCTTGCGGGCTTCAGCCGCCGCCCGTTTAACGGCCAATTCTTCCGGGGTGCAGAAGCAATGATAGGCCTGGCCGGCAGCGATCAGTTTTTGGGCATAATCGTGATAAATAGCCAGGCGCTCGGTCTGAAAATAGGGGCCAAAAGGCCCTCCATTATTGGGGCCCTCATCCCAATCAATGCCTAACCAATCCAGGCCGCGAAAAATCGCCTGGTTTGACTCCTGGGTAGAACGTTCCCGATCGGTGTCTTCGATCCGCAGGATGAATTTCCCCCCATGATGGCGGGCAAACAGCCAGTTAAAAAGGGCAGTGCGGGCCCCGCCGATGTGCAGTGCCCCTGTCGGGCTTGGCGCGAAACGAACTCTAATCATATAAATAGTATATCACGCTGTTCAACGGGCCTCCTGGGAGTGGGAGGTGGCCAATTTACCGTTAATGATGTAATGCATTTGTTCAGGATAAATCATCGCCAGGTTGCTTTTGGCTTGTTTTTCCACATAAGCCAGGTTCTCCACCTGGGCCGCTGTCCCACCGAGCGAACGGACCTGATTGTTCAAATCGGCTAATTGCATTTTAAGTTCGGTGATGCGGTATTTCAGGTTAATGTTTATGTTATAAAAATAGAGATGGGTTCCCGCCACCACAATAACGCAGGCAATAACCAAAATCATTTGTCTTAATTTCATATTTTTTCCGCCGCCCGTAATTTGGCGCTCCGGGCCCGAGGGTTGTCATCCTGGGAGATGAGCGGCTTTTTCGTCAAGATCTTGAGTTTACCATCTGATGCCGCCTGGCGAAAGAGGTTTTTCACGATACGATCTTCCAGCGAATGATAAGACAGCACCACAATCCTGCCTCCAGGTTGGAGCAACTCCAGGGCAGCAGGCAGCGCCAGTTCAAGGGCGGTTAGCTCGCCATTGACGGCAATGCGCAAGGCCTGGAACACCCTGGTCAGAGATTCGCGTTTTTTCCAGGTAGGGATAGCCGGTTCAATTATTGCCTTGAGCTGTTCAGTTGTGGTGATGGGGGAGCGCTTTCTGGCTTGGACGATTGCCCGGCTAAGCCGGCGGGCGAACCGTTCTTCCCCATATTTAAAAATAATTTCGCTCAATTCTTCTTCTGGATATTGGTTAATGATGTCGCCGGCGGTAAGGGGCTGCTGCTGGCCCAGCCGCATATCCAGCGGCCCGGGCGAGCGAAAACTGAAACCCCGGGCCGGCTCATCAAGCTGGTAGGAAGAGACGCCCAGGTCGAATAAAATACCGCCAACGGGTTGTCGCAAGTGCTTTTTTAAATTGGCAAAATTATCGTTTATATATGTAATGTCTGAATACCCTTTTAGGTTTTCCTGGGCCGCGGCCAGGGCCTCCTGGTCCTGGTCAAAACCAATGATATTCAGTTTCTTGTTGGCTTTTTTTAGCGCTTGGGCGTGTCCACCGCCCCCCAGCGTGCAGTCGACGATGGTGTTTTTGTCTTCGGGGTGCATAATTTCGACGACAATGTCTGCCATGACCGGGATATGTTGATAGGGGATTTTGGCCATGTTAATATTATACATCATGATCCTTGATGAAATTGTCTTCAATAAGCGCCAAGAAGTTACCGCACTCAAGGTCCACCTTAAGCTGCCCCAGGCCAAAAAATTAATCAAACAAATGCCGCGGACCAGGAAATTTGCCGGACAATTCCCGGCGGGAAAAATCTCCCTGATCGCGGAAATTAAGAAAGCCTCGCCCTCAGCCGGTTTATTGGTCAAAAGGTATAATCCGGCGGCGCTGGCCAAACAGTATGCCAAAAGCGGGGCGGCGGCAATTTCTGTCTTGACGGACAATAAATATTTTCAGGGATCAATTGGCCATCTGGCGGCTGTAAAAAAATCAGTCAAATTGCCGGTCTTACGCAAGGATTTTATCATCGACAGTTCACAGCTGTACGAGTCCCGGCTGGCCGGGGCTGATGCGGTCTTATTGATCGTGAGGATTTTGACCCCACAGCAGTTGCGTGATCTGCTGCAGTTAGCCGGAGAATTGGGGTTAGAGGCGCTGGTGGAAACCCATGATGAAAGGGAAGTGGCGGTAGCCTTACAAGCTGGTGCCGCCTGTATCGGCCTTAATAACCGTGATCTGCAAACGTTACGGATTGACCTAGAAACGAGCCTGATGCTGTTGGCCAAATTTCCGGAATTAAAGGATAAAATAGTTGTAGCGGAAAGCGGCATAAAATCGGCCCATGATGTTCAGACCTTGCGGTCACAAGGGGTCCGAGGGATCTTGGTCGGAGAGAGCCTGTTAAGCAGTGGAGACATCCCGCGAAAAGTTAAAGAATTACTGTCTTAATCTAAGGAGGCAGGCATGAGCGAATGTATTTTTTGCCGCATCATTAACAAGCAGCTGCCGGCCAAACTGCTTTACGAAGATGACCAAATCTTGGCGTTTCAGGATATTAATCCACAAGCGCCGACGCACATTATAGTTATACCAAAAATTCATGCTGCCAATTTAAGCGAACTGAAAGATTTTTCCATCATCAGCCAGGCCTACCATGTTGTTATGCAATTAGCCGAGTCGGTCGGGATTGAGCGCAGTGGCTTTCGAGTGGTCTTAAATCAGGGGCGTGATGCCGGGCAGGCGGTTGAACATCTTCATTTCCATCTATTGGGCGGACGAGAGTTTATTTGGCCGCCAGGCTAAAAGAGGTAGCTGACAGCGGCCGTCAGTCCCAGCGCCGTGCTATAGCCGACTTCAACTTTGTATGGATCCAGGTTTATCCCACCAGCTATACCCAAGCCAATATGTGACCCTTGAGTAACGGTGCCAGAGATGCCGGGAATATTGCGGACATTGGCTGAATAACTGCCGACATCGCCGCCGACGGCAACGTAGGAACTGGTCA
>MEUF01000026.1 GCA_001771615.1 candidate division WOR-1 bacterium RIFOXYB2_FULL_48_7 | reverse complement strand
GAGGATTGCCTGCCTGGACCTGGGGGGCCAACCGGCCGCTCTCTCTCAAGGAGAAATGGTTGATGGATATATGGTGGTCGACCTGACCTTGAATTCCCTGCTCCTAAAGAGACATGGAAAATAATGATTAGGATTATATTGTTGTTTGTAATTTGGGGCTTGATGATCGGATATTCCCCAGCCGACGCCTCTGTCATGAAACAAATTGATTTCGAGGATGCCCCCATTGTCGGGGTAATTCAAACGTTGGCAAAAAGTGCCGGCTTTGATCTGGTCATGGCCGGCGAGCAAACGTACCTGCAAAATAAAAAGGCCACCATACATTTAAAAGAAATCGAGCCGGGGGAAGCGATTGAGCTGATCCTACGGACTAACGGATTCAATTATGAGAAAAAGGGCAAAGCCATCCTGATTTCCGCCCTGCCACAGGATCTTAATGGTTCTGCTTATAAAACAATTACGGAAAATATCAAACTTAAACACCTGACCGCCAGTCGGACGGCCGAGTTGTTGGGCAAACTTTTCCCGACAGTCCTTTTTCAACCCGGTTCCCGGGCCAACTCCCTGGTCATTAGAGGTCGGGAAGGGGAGCTTGAGGAGATCAGGCGGTTGGTGGCGGAAATAGACAAATCCACGCCGCAGGTATTGATCGAAGGGCGGGTGGTGGAATTGGCCTCCAGCGATTCCGCAAAGATAGGCATTTCTTATAATAACGGGATAGTCAAATTTGTGACCAACAAGGACTCCAAGAAAACTTCCCTGGCGGAAAACCTGTATTCCACGCTCAATGCGCTGCTGGCCGAAGGGCGAGCTAACATTATTGCTTCCCCTCGCATAGCCACATTAGATAATCAAGAGGCGCTAATCAATATTGGCAGCCGCATCCCTTATGCCGTGCCGGTTACCAGTGGGACGACAACGCAATGGACGGTTGATTATATTGATGCCGGGGTAAAATTAAAAATCATCCCTCAATTGGGGCAAGATGGGGACATTACTACCTTTATCCAGCCGGAGGTTTCCTCTATTTCTGAATGGCGCACCACTCCTGCGGGAGATTTTCCGGTCATCTCAACGCGTAATGCTTCTTCCACGGTGAGAATCAAAAATGGGGAGACCATTATTATTGGAGGGCTATTGTCGGAAGGAGAACGGGAAAATATTTCTCGCGTTCCAATATTGGGATATCTACCACTTGTTGGTTTTATCTTTTCCAATCGCTCGGTGGAGAAAGAAAAAACCGAGATTGTCTTCTTAATTACGCCGTATATCATATGAATGAAATTCAAACCTCAAACATCCAACCTCAAAATGAAATGACAAATCATAATCTGCCAAAAGTATTCGATTTAAGGGAGAGGCTGATGAGGTTTTCAATTAATGTTTTATCGATATGTCGCTTTTTACCACAAATACACGAGGGAGATGTTATAAGGAGGCAGTTGGCGAGATCAGGAACAGCTATTGGGGCAAACTTTGAGGAAGCCGATGGGGCGCTAACCAAAAAAGACTTTATCAATAAAGTTGCAATTGCTCGCAAAGAAGCAAAGGAAACGATTTATTGGCTAAAACTGGCGAAAAACACTTTTAGTCTTAACGATTATATTGATTTGCAAATCAATGAAACGGATGAAGTCATTCGCATCTTAAGCACTATCCTGAAGAAATCAGGCTACAAATTTAGGATGTGATTTTTATTTGGTATTTAATTTTGAAGTTTGATGTTAGATGTTTGAGGTTTAAAGCGCAACAATCTTTACTTTCCCCAGAGCCCCTAACTGATCATCTTTAATTATTAACACCCCATCGAGTCCCTTGATTTTTTTGGCCACGGATAGGCCGGTTTGAATATCGGCAACTTCCTTGACGGCATTGCCAATGGCGGTGGCGGCGGCGTCGGCCAGGGCGGCATTTTCAGCCACCACAACAACGGCATCCGCTTTACCAAAACTGAAGGAGTGCCCGACCGTCCCTGACGAAGTGCAGACAGAAAATCCCTTTAACCGGGGATCGACCTCAAGGGCGATCTTTTCGGAAAAAGGGGATTGGCCGGCATAAACACCAATCTTGCGCGGCTGATTTATCTTTAAAAAAATATCACCGCCATTTTCCACGATTACCTCATCGGATAAAGGCAATAAATCTCGGCCGACAAATTCGGCGATAGCGCCGGCTACGGCTGCCATTGGGCCGACTTTGGCCTTGGCCGCCGCCGCCGCCATCTCTTTGGCTATTAATGGGGCTTTAGCCGGGACGCTTACGGGGGCAAAGCTTTTCAAAAACTTTTCATTGGTGGCAATATAATTTTCCAACGCCGAGCGGTATTTCAAGGCAGCTGCCAACGCCGGCTCATAGAGATTGTTGTTAGCCAAGATCAGGAGGTCGGTTTCTTTTTCAATGACTTCGAATTTGACTAAATTATCCGCCCGAACGTAATTACGATATGCCCGCTCCTCATAATTCATGGGCGCATTATAACATAGGTAAAAAACGACTGAAATTCTTAATCAAAGGGGGCGAAAAGAAAACAGATGACAACCACGCAAGGGTTAAGATTAATTGTTGCCCCCAATGTCGGTGAGGTTGTGCGCCTGGCCGGGAATAGGATCCAAGCCGGGTTGCGGGCCAAACCGCAGGGATTTGTTTTGGGAACAGCCACAGGTGGGACAATGGAGCCGTTATATGCCCATCTGGCTTGGAGAGAGACAGCCAGCCGGATGCTTGATGTTGACGCCGACCTTGGCGGGTTTGAGCATGTCTCATTAAGAAATATTGCCGCAACTTTTGGTCTCGATGAATATTTTGGCGTCCCCCAGGCTTTTTATGGGCAAACCTATCGGGCTTTTATGGAGTTGCATCTTTTCTCAAAAGTCGGTTTAAGTAATAATACCCACCTCCCGGATTGGCGCATTAATGATCCTGAGCAGGCAAGACTAGCTTGTCAGGCTTATGAGGAGTTAATCAGGTCAGTTGGCGGGATTGATCTCCAATTATTAGGCTTAGGCGGGAACGGGCATATTGCTTTTAATGAGCCGTTTTCTTCTTTTGCCTCCAGGACCAGGCTGATTGGGCTTGACCGTAGAACAGTCGTTGATAATGCCCGTTATTTCTTAAGCCCAGACGAGAGTCGGGGCTTGGGTGTTGAGCCCGGAAAAAGCCCATACGAGAAAATGGTTAGTGGAATGTGGACTGATAGACAGAGGGCATTTTTTGAATTGGTTTTAAATGAAAGGGTCCCGAACGCGGCCATGACGATGGGCATTGGCACAATCCTGGAAGCCAGAGCCTTACTTATGCTGGTGACTGGCGCGGCCAAGCGAGCGGCCCTCCATGCCATGCTCTTTGGCCCGATTACGGAAGGGGTCCCGGCCACTTCATTACGAACTCACTCTGATGCATTGGTTTTGGCCGATCGTGAGGCCATCGATGACGAAGTAGCCGAATTGATTGGCTTGCCAAGTGACCCAGAGGCAACGCTTGAGGGCGTTGTTATTGATTAATTGAATTTAGGAGGAAGGTAAATGATCGGGAAAAGCGTCAATATACGTGAGGTTCATCGTTCAACAGCCATGCTAATGTTAAAGTCCCCGCATATTCCAAGAGGGGCACAGTATGCTGATGCTGTTCACCCGATACACGTTGCAACAACGGTAAAAGTAGCCAGTACAAGGGTAATGGAGAGGGCCTTTCGCTCACTGGTTGAATTTGACCCTGCAACAGTTGATGATATTGCCGGGGTTGAGCGAATTTACAGGCGGATTGGTAATCCCAGCGAAGTATACGCCAATATGGCGATGACTCTTGCAGAAGGAGTTGGGACCGATACGCATTGGGCCATGGCTTTTAGCGATGGGATGCGGGCAATTAATGCGGCCCTTGAATTCCGCCTGCAACCAGGCGACGAGATAGTTGTCTCAAAGCCACTTTACGGTTGCACTGATAATTATTTTGACCATTGGGCGGGACAACATAGAGGATATGTTGTTAAATATGTCGATTTAACCGATCCAGAAGCTATTAGAACTGTTTTAAGCAAAAAAACCAAGACGATATATTTTGAAACCGAAGCCAATCCTAATCTGCGCGTGTATGATTTGGAGAAGATAGCGGCTATTGTTCGGGAGGTCTGTCCTGAAGCGATGATTATTGTTGATAACACATTTCCTGGCCCGGCCGGATGTAACCCGCTGCTGCACGGGGCCGACATAGTTGTTCACTCTGCTACAAAGGTAATAAGTGGATCCACGCAGGAAATGGCGGGATTTGTAGTTTTACCAAAAACACTCTGGGTACAATTGTTCCTGTTTAGAAAAGATACAGGTGGTGTCCCGGCTCCAGAGCAGATCCATCATGTTTTAACCCGCGGATTACCAACATTATATGATCGGTTTGGAAAAATGCAGCACAATGCGCGACTACTGGCGAGATTCCTCCATGAAACAGGCGATTTTAGACATGTATTTTACCCAGGCGAGCCGGATTTTCGTTACTATGGAGTTGCCCAAAGACATTTGACTGACTGGGATAATAATTTTGCGCCGGGATATATGGTCTCTTTTGTCCCAGATGGCCGAACTGAAGCAGCCAGGTACAAGCGCGCGGTCGGAATGTGTAATTATTTTGCCAGATATGGTGAGGGAGTAGTTAATCTTCAAGTAAGCCTTGGTGGGATTGGGGATATGTTGAACCTGGCCTTCTACGGAGTCCATTTTACAGTTTCTGCTGAAGAAAAACTCCAATGGGGGATTGAAAGGTCGCTAGTGCGTTTATCTGTTGGTTTAGCCCATTCTGATGATCGACTTCAGTTGTTTGATGATGCTAGAAATTGGGCTTTCGGAAGAAGATAATATTTTTTAGGAGGACCAGACAATGGCGATGAATCTACAAGTTAAAAGGGTTGATGTTTCGGGGGCAAATTTTATTGGGCTAAGAGGTGCCGGGCGTATGAGTAAAAAGACAATTGGCTGGATGAAAGGCCAAGGAGTCAGGGCAGTAGCTCATTTGGAAATTGATGGGCAAAGAAAAGCCCTGCCTATCCGCCTTGATGATTTGCCAGAAAGCATGCTGGCGCACACGCTATTGACTGGTTTTAATAGGCAATCTTTTGTCCAGCCGGCTGATATGGCCGCTGTTTCAACTAAAGTTGAGGTGCTATTAACTAATCAGGAATTTGGAGATAAAGTTGCCGCCCGCCTAATTGACGAAGCCGCTCCGGCGGACGATATTGATTGGTCAAAGCTTCCCTTTGATTTGAATCTGCCTGAACGGACAACCATGTATGTGGCTAAAGTCAGGCATACTTACGACGCAAAGAAAAATACCGTTCGCGGCAGCTGGGAAGCGCAAAACCCAGACCATTCTAAATGCCTTTTCCCTTTCAGCGATACTCTGGAATCTCCCGCCGCCCAAAATAAACATTATGGGCAGCTTTGTTTTGAAGGGATTAAAGCCTTCAGGACAATTGATGGCCGCTTGGTTATCTTCCGCCTAAGGGAAAACGCCCTCCGCTTGCAGCGTTCCGCCCGCCGCCTGGGGATGACCCCGGCCTCGGTGGAGTGGTACATGGAAGCAATCAGACAAGCCGTCCTGGCCAACAAAGACTTGATCCCGCCTCCGGGAAATATGGCCGCCATGTATATCCGGCCGGTACAAATCGGCAGCGGTAAACGCCTGGGGGTAAAAGAAGCTGGCGAGGAGACATTAATGATTTTTGTCAGCCCGGTCGGCCCTTATTATCCGAATGGCTTTGAACCGATTAAAATCAGAACCCCCAACTCCAGCATCAGGCGGTCGGGAAATGGTTTAACTGGGCGGGTCAAAGCAGCTGGTAATTATGTAATGGGATTGATCGAATTGATCTTTGCTAAAAAGCAAGGTTTTAACGAAATTCTCTGGATCCGCAACCACAACGGCCAGTATTATCCGGAAGAGGTTGGAACCTCTAACTTGTTTTACGTAATTGATGGGGAACTTTATACGCCGGAATTATCTGATACTATATTGCCGGGAGTAACCAGGGATAGCATCATTAAGCTAGCACGAGCCCTGGGCATCAAAGTCCATGAGGGTGAAATGCCACTGACAGAAGTCCTGGCCCGGGCGACAGAGGTCTTTAGCACCGGCACAGCGGCAGTTGTCACGCCGGTTGGCTCGATCACGCACTTGAAGCAAGAGGTGATTTTTAATGAGGGCAAAGTTGGTTGGATGACCCAACTGCTCTACAATGCGTTAGTTGCCCTGCAGGAAGGCCGCTTTGATGATCCTGCCCTGGATGGAATCAGCCCGGACCTGCTGGAAGAATTCAAAGCAGACTGGATTTTTTATCTGGAACAAGAGAGGCAGCCAGCAGTTTAACCTGCCAGCAGTCGAAAAAACTAAAGGGTCCCCTTTGTCGAGGGGATCCCTTTTTTTCTGGGGTTAAGCTGGCAAGCTTTGGACAGCGAAACGCCAAAGGCTTTAAAGATCGCTTCGATTTTGTGGTGGGAACTTTTCCCTCTGACCAGGTCAATATGCAACGAAATCCCAGCCTTGTAAACAAATGACTCAAAAAACTCCCGCAGCATTTCACTGTCTAAGTACAACTTAACAATTTTTTCCCCAATCTGGGTCGGCATGGCCTGTTTGGTGAATTTGGCTTTGAAAGAAAAATGCGGCCGGCCGGAAATGTCGATGGCCGTTTTTACTTCCGCCAACGATTCATCCATCGGCAAAATTATATGCCCGTAGCGTTCAATCTTTTCTTTTTTCCCCAGTGCTTTGGCAAAAGCTTCGCCCAAAGCCAGGCCGGTGTCCTCTATCAAATGGTGTTCGTCAACTTCTAGGTCTCCCTTGGCATTTAATTTGAGGTCAAACAGCCCGTGCTTGGCAAAAAGGTTGAACATGTGGGCCAGAAAAGGGATCGGATAGTTAATCTGGCTTTTTCCAGAGCCGTCAAGGTTGAGTTCAATTTTTATGGCCGTTTCTTTGGTCTGGCGGTCGATTATAGCGATTCTTTGTGGCATGCCCAACATTATATCATTAAATAAACTGAAATCATTGGCGCAAAGGGACGAGATAGATTTATGAAAACACTTTTTAGCCGGCTGCGCGGCTTAACTCTTGGTCGCGACGAGCGGTTGATGCGCTCATCTCTAAGTAATTGGGGTTTAAAAAGAATTTATGGCACAGCCGTTTCTTCGCCACAAAAATATTTGGCCGCCAGCCAGTTGCTGGCCAGGCAAGCTAAAGGAACCATTGCTTTGCGGGAATTGCCAGCGGAATTACAAGAAATTGTTCATTATAATCAGACGTCCGGAGCTTTTTCTGCCAGTTTCAAGCTAGCCAGGCGCACGCAGGAGGAACTTAGTTTGCAATACCTGCTTTTATCCTCCGAAGAACAGGAATTTACGGCTGAAATTATTGGAAAACAGGTGCTGAGGGGAGAATTTGATAGATTAATGGTCAGCCTATTGCCGAGTGACCTGATAAGTCGCGTTGCCAGGCAACTGGGCACACTTAGTTCTGAACAGGAGCTGGAGCAATTGGCTATGACCATCGGTGACGGCTGTCCTTTCCCATGGGGACAGTGCTTCCACTCTATGACCGGAGAAACTAGAGAGAGATTTGTGAAACTGGTTTATGAAAGGTATTTATCCGATGAATTCGGTCCCCGCCAGGTGATTATAATTATTGTCAGTTGTGAGTTTGCTGCTGCCAGGCCGGTCATGCAAAGAGACTGGGATAATAACTTTGGTCCGATTAGCGAACAAGAAGATAAATATGCTCCATTAGTTATTGCCGCAATCAGAATGCTGTCGGCCAGGAGATTGACGCCTGAACAGGTTATGGAATTGTTCCCGCGACTGTTAATTACTTATTTGTCTCACGAAATACAACTTCAAAGATTAGAAGGTTTTGACCCGCCAAGCCTGGTAACCAGGCCACATTAAAACAGCTGAGATTGCCCGGACGATTTTCCTCGCAGTTTCCGTCCCACATGTTTGGCCGCTGCCGGCGTGACCATCCGTCCCCGCGGAGTCCGTTCGATAAAGCCGATCTGCATTAAATACGGTTCGTAAACATCTTCAATCGTTTCGACCTCTTCAGATATCCCGGCCGCAATAGTTTCTACCCCCACCGGCCCGCCGGCATATTTATCTATGATGGTGACTAGATATTTCCGGTCGATCTTATCTAGACCGAATTCATCAACCTCCATTGAATCTAAACATTCCTGGGCAATCGATTGTGAGATCCCCCCATGGCCTTTAACCTGGGTATAATCACGGACGCGCCGTAAAAAGCGAATGGCAATTCTGGGGGTGCCACGGGAGCGCCTGGCGATCGCTTCGGCCCCTTTGGGATCAATGGCCAAGCCAAGAGATTTGCCGGCTCGCAGGATAACCTTGATTAATTCTTCGGTATTATAAAATTCCAGGCGGCTGACGATGCCGAAGCGATCGCGCAATGGCGCCGAAAGCAGGCCGATTCTGGTGGTCGCCCCGATTAAAGTAAATTTAGGCAGGTCAAGACGGATGGAGCGGGCGCTGGGCCCCTTGCCAATGATAATATCGAGGCCAAAATCTTCCATGGCGGGATACAGGACCTCTTCCACTACTTTGTTAAGGCGGTGAATCTCGTCGATAAATAATATATCATGCTTTTTGAGGTTGGTCAGGATAGCGGCCAGGTCGCCGGGGCGTTCGATGGCCGGACCGGAGGTGACTTTGATGCTGACCCCCATTTCGTTGGCAATAATATTGGAGAGAGTGGTTTTTCCCAGGCCCGGCGGGCCATAAAATAAAAGATGTTCCAGGGCCTCTCCCCGTTCTTTGGCGGCATTAAGGTGGATGAGCAGGCTCTCTTTGATCTTTTCCTGACCGATAAAATCACGGAAAAGTTTGGGCCGCAGCGGCTCCTCAACCTCGTTTTCGATCGTAGAGTCGTTTGTATTCAAAATAACTCCCCATTACTTTTTGGACATAAAGCCTGGTTTCCCGGCCCGGGATACTTTCGACAAACTCATCGACATCAACTAAGTTTAGTTTCCCGTCGTACCAATTGTCAATATAACGACCGATCTTGTTGGGCCCGCCATTATAACCGGCCAGGGAGAGATAATAATTGCCATCAAAGCGGGTGATCAGGTGGGAAAGATACCAGCTGCCCATGCCGATATTCAGTTCCGGCTGGAAAAGCTTGGAGGTGCGGAACCGGGGAACCGCGAGCCTCTTGGCAATCCCCTTGCCGGTTCGCGGCATGATCTGCATCAAGCCCCTGGCTCCGGAACGAGAGACAGCCTTGGGATTGAATCGGCTTTCTTCCCTCATCACCGCCAGGACCAGGTAAGGATCAATGCCGTATGCCCCGGCTTTGTTCTTGACCTGACGCCAATAAGCCCGTGGGTAGGCCATTTGCCAAACCAGCTTGGGGATGATTTCGGTTTTCCCGGACATGACTGCCAACTTGATTTTCTTGTCAGCGAATTTAAGAGGGGTTTTATAGTTTCCCTGTCTTAACAGCATTTCCCCGAGCTTGAGCTGGGCAGAGTCGCGTT
Source organism: candidate division WOR-1 bacterium RIFOXYB2_FULL_48_7 (assembly GCA_001771615.1). GTDB lineage: Bacteria > Margulisbacteria > WOR-1 > O2-12-FULL-45-9 > XYB2-FULL-48-7 > OXYB2-FULL-48-7-A. Next base: position 3,066 of record MEUF01000026.1, on the reverse strand, counting down.
CCTGTTCGGTAGTTAGGTTAACCAGGTAGCGGGCCTCATCGGCAGCAAAATCAACTACGCCTAAATCCATCAGCTTTTTGTATTTTGCCAGATGCAGCCGGATCAATTCTTTTGGCGCTTCTGCCTCTTGAGCCTTTGTCTCTTCCCAGATTTCCATTATTGAAACCAGCTCAGCCTGATTTTTCTCATCAATATTATTGAGGGCTTCATAAAACTCCTCGTCAACAAAGGCGCTCTGGTCAGAAACCGGAGACCCAAGCTTGAGCAGCTGTTCCCGGGCCCGATAGGCGTAGTAGGTATGGTCAAAACGTTGGACCAGCTTTTCATATACAGTGACCGCTTCCCCCTTTTTACCCTGCTTTTCCAATGATTTGGCTTCGAAATAATTACAGCGCGGAGTGTCTTCTCCCGGCGGGTAAAGCTGGGCCATATGCAGGTATGTGGCGGCGTTTTTAAAGTCTCCTTCCCAATAATAGATCCGTCCCAGCCGCCAGATCGCCGGTTGGACAGAATTGCTGTAAGGGAATTTATTGATCAGGCGATAGTAATCGAGCAATGCCCCGGCCGGATCGCCATCTTGCTCGCGATAATAGGCGGCCCAGTAAGCGGCGTCGTCGGCCAGGTCAGAATTAGCATAATTATCAAAGACGTTGCGCATGGCGGTAATGGCTTTTTCATAATCCCCACGCCGGCCATAGGCCAGGCCCAGGTAATATGACGCCCGACCAGCCAGGTTGGGGGTGGCCTGCCCGGCCCGGGCCAAGTCGGCAATGGCATTTTGCCAATTACTGGTGTTCATTTCTGCCCGGCCAAGCATCAAAAATGCTTCGCCCAAATGCTTATCATTGGGATATTCCCTGGCCAGGCGGCCAAAAATATTTGCCGCCATCTGGTAATCTTCCTGGTTGAAGTACGCCATTCCCTGGCGGTAGAGTGCTTTGGCGGAAGCCTGGAAACGGGGAAGCTGTTTGCGGTGGGCACGCTTGAGCACGACAATAGCGGCTCGGGACTTTTTAGCAAAGAAACTTAATGGATGACACAAATCTACCTCTTCATAAGCTAAATAAGCCTGCCGCCAGTTTCCCTGCTGGTCAAATGTTTTGGCGATCAAATAACTAGCTTCCGCCCCTTCCTTGGCCTCGGGATATTTTTCCAGGAGAGTCTGGAAGGTTTTTATCGCCTTGCCAGGTTGGCGCAGATTGAGATAGCTTTTTCCTAAATTGAGTGTCGCCTTCGATAATAGTATGCTGGTATTGTTATCCGCTACCAGCTTTTGAAACTCCACCACGGCGGCAGAATAATTCCCACCGGTAAAATACAGGTCGGCCAGCTTATAACGGGCATAATCATGCAAAACCGATTTCTTGTTATCGGCTGCCCGCTGCAGGCTGTGCAGCACCGCTTCGGAGGTAGTGTTGGCTTTTAACGCATCAGCCAAAGGGAGGCCATGGCCGGCCAGCTCATCAGTTTGCGCTAAGGTCGGCAGAGTTAGAAAAAATAGTAGGGTGGAAATAATGAAAAATCTCATCGGTTGCTAAAGAAATTATAACATAATAATGTGTTATAATAAATCTCGCCATGCCGCAGTTGCGTCAAAATCCGGCCACCAAAGAATGGGTGATAATCGCCACCGAACGGGCCAAGCGGCCGGAGGATTTTGGCCGTGGGATTGTCCCGGTCAATGCCAACGAAAAAGAAAAGTGCCCGTTTTGCCCTGGTCGAGAGAGCCAAACCCCCGCTGAAAGACTGGCCTTCCGCCCTTACGGTTCCCGACCCAACTCCCCCGGTTGGTGGGTGAGAGTCATCCCCAACGCCTTTCCAGCACTTTTGCCAATTGGCAATAATGAGCGGCAGAAATGCGACGACTTCTACTCATATATGGAAGGGATGGGGATGCATGAGGTAATTATTGAGTCGCCGGAACATGAGGCGGCGTTGGCGACGATGGACCAAAAACAGGTTGAAGAAGTCTTCCTGGCTTATCGCCAACGCTATCTTGAGCTGGCCAGTGACAAACGATATGAGATGGTCATCCTCTTTAAAAACTATGGGCCGGCTGCCGGGACTTCCCTCTATCACCCGCACTCGCAAATTGTGGCTATCCCGATTACCCCATTGCATATCCGCAATCGGATTGAGCAGGCGATGCATTATTTTGATGATAACGGGACCTGCGTATATTGCGACATGATCAGTAAGGAAAAAAAGACTGGGGAACGCCTGGTTTTGGAAAGCGACAACTATATTGTTTTCGAGCCTTTCGCTTCCCGCTCGCCCTTTGAAACGATGATTGCTCCTAAAAAACACAGCTCATCATTTGAAAATATTACAACGGAGGCGACCAAAGAGCTGGCTTCAGTCGTTCGGCAAACACTGGCCAAGATTCGTCGGGCCTTGAACAACCCTGATTACAACCTGCTTTTCCGTTCCGCCCCCGTGCACGAACAAAATGTCGAATATTTCCATTGGCACATTCAGATCCTCCCCCGGGTAAGCGCGGTGGCCGGTTTTGAGCTAGGCTCAGGAATTTACATCAATACCATGATTCCTGAAACCGCCGCGAAATTCTTGTGTGAAACGCAAATCTAGGCTAGACCAATTACTGGTCGAGCGCGGCTTTTTTACTTCCAGAACACGCGCCCAGGCGGCGATCATGGCCGGCGAGGTTTATCTTAATGGTCAAAAAGCCAGTAAGGCTGGACTGCCGGTTGCTGACGAGGCTTTGTTGGAAGTAAAAGGGCCCGGCCTGCCGTATGTCGGGCGAGGGGGCCTAAAACTGGCCAAAGCGCTGCAGGAATTCAAGATCGAGGTTAAAGGAAAAACGGCGATTGATATTGGCGCATCAACAGGAGGCTTTACTGACTGCCTGCTGCAGCAGGGAGCGGCCACAGTTTATGCTGTTGATGTCGGTTACGGGCAACTGGATTGGAAGCTGCGCCGGGACCCGCGAGTCAAGGTTATGGAACGGACTAATGCCCGCTACCTGACCTTTGCGGACCTTGGACTTGATACCTCGAACATAGACCTGGCTGTGATTGATGTTTCCTTTATTTCTTTAGATAAAAT
>MEUF01000025.1:4911-15118 GCA_001771615.1 candidate division WOR-1 bacterium RIFOXYB2_FULL_48_7 | reverse complement strand
TCACCCTGCCGCCATTGCGAGAGCGTAAAAGTGATATCCCATTATTAACCAGGCATTTTCTCCAGAAATTTACCCAAGAGACTAATAAATTGGTCAAGGGATTCACCCCCGAAGCCGAAAAAGCCTTGCTTCAATATAACTGGCCGGGGAATGTCCGCGAACTGCAAAATTTGATCGAGCGGTTAGTGGTCTTAAGCCGCCATGATTTCATCTCCCTGGACGATCTTAATCTGCGCCAGGAGAGCCCCCCTCTATCTATAAGTAACGGGGCTTTACGTGATGAAATATGCACCCTGGAAAAAGAAAAAATATCAGCCGCTCTGGTAGAGGCAAAAAACAATAAAGCCAAAGCAGCCAGGCTGCTGGGCATTCCGCGGACGACCCTTAACTCCCGGCTGGCAATTTTAGGGCTTTCTTGATCTTGTTGATCGCCCGGTGGGCGGCAATTTCACCGGCGGTAATCAGCTTTTCCGCCTTGTGAAGGTCCAAATGCCAGATGTCTTCCTCTTCCATCTGCAATTCGATCAGGATATCGGCCCGTTGCCGTTCAGCATAGCTTAGCTGTTTAAACATCAGGTCAAGGGCCCGGCCAAGGCCGGAAAGCGGGTCATTCGGTATACCCCTGATATACCTGGAGGGGATAACGTCGGAAGCAATCACAAAATCGGCTCCGAGTTGTTTGGCCACATCAACCGGGACGTTGGCAGCGATCCCGCCATCGATTAAATAATGCCCGTTGATTTCGACAGGCGAAAAAACCCCGGGAAAGGTCGCGCTGGCAGCTACCGCCTTGGCAATCCCCCCCTGATCAATCACTACCCGCGCGCCATTTTTAATATCTGTTGCCACTGCAGCAAAAGGGATTTTCATCTCTCTAAAATCACGGTCACCGATAAAACGAACCACAAAGTCCTCAATCGCCTCCGGCGCATTTAAGCCGGCCTGGAAAAAAGTGAGCTTCATCATATCGCGCCAACGGATACGCATGGCAATCTTTTCAATCTGGGCCACATCCATTCCAGCCGCAAAGGCCGCCCCGATCAAACTACCCGAAGATGTACCCACAACATAATCGATCGGGACTTTATTTTGGATAAGGACCTTAAGCACGCCAATGTGGGCCAACCCGCGCGCCACCCCACCACCCAAGACCAGGCCAACCTTTTTCTTGCCGCCAAACAGCCAGTCGAACATTAAATTTTTACCAGCGTGGCCCCGGCGATCCCTTCGAGTTTTGTCATCTCTTGCAGCAGTTTTTCAGAAATCTGGTTATCGATGTTGAGGACCATGACCGCCTTTTCACCGCTCCTGATCCGGCCGACATCCATGGCGGCGATATTGATATTGTGTTGGCCAAGAAAAGTCCCGACCTTGCCGATCATCCCCGGCTTGTCAATATTCTGCAAAATTAACATATAGCCCTGCGGCACGGCATCAACCCGATAGCCGTCAATCATCACCAGGCGGTCACCAACACCGGAAAAAATAGTCCCGCCGATCTCCCTGGTCTCTTTTTCGGTCTTGATCCTTAGGGTTATCAAACTGGCAAAATCCTTGCTCTCTTTATTTTTGGATTCAACAATTTCAATCCCCCGCTCTTTGGCTACAAACGGGGCATTCACAAAATTCACTTTGACATCAAGCATAGGGGTCAACAACCCTTTCATGACTATTGTCGTCAACGGAGAGACATTGTTGTCCGCCACCTCTCCGGCATATTCCACTTCAACCCTTGTCACAGCCCCTTTGACCAGCTGCGCCGCCAAAGAACCAAGCTTTTCGGCAATGCTCATAAAAGGCCTGACCGGGGTGATCAGTTCCGGCTTCATTGAAGGAATGTTAACTGCAGAACGGGCAGCCCCGCCTTTGAGCACCTCGACAATCTGCTCGGCAACGTCAATGGCCACGTTAACTTGAGCTTCAACCGTTGAAGCTCCCAAATGCGGCGTCACCACGACATTGTCCAACTGAAATAATGGGCTGTTTTCACAAGGCTCTTTTTCGAAAACATCCAGCGCAGCCGCTGCAACATGTTTGTTTTTCAAGGCCTCGGCCAGGTCAGCTTCGTTGATAATCCCCCCCCGGGCAACGTTAACCAACCTGACCCCTTTCTTCATCTTGGCAATTGTTTCTTTATTGATCATACCGGCAGTCTCTTTTGTTTTGGGGATATGAAAAGTAATAAAATCCGCTTCTTTGATGACGTCTTCAATAGATTTGAGCTCGATGCCCAGGCTTTTTGCGTATTCAGCCGTCACAAAAGGATCAGAGCCAATAACCCTCATCCCCATTCCCAGGGCATAAGCCACTACCCGTCGGCCAATTTTGCCCAAGCCGATCACGCCCAAGGTCTTATTAAGCACCTCTACCCCTTTAAAAGATTTCTTATCCCAAACCCCTGTCTTGAGCTTGCCATGGGCTTGCGGTATGGAACGGGTCATAGAGAGGAGCATGGCCCAGGTGTGCTCTGCGGCGGCAACGGTATTCCCTTCTGGAGAGTTCACAACAATGACCCCGTTTTTGGTGGCCGTCGGCAGGTCGATATTATCTACGCCAACTCCGGCCCGAGCAATAATTTTCAGGTTTTTGCCGGCTTCAATTATTTTCGGGGTGGCACGAGTTTCAGAACGGACAATTAGCGCATCATAATCCGGGATAATTTTAATGATTTCTTCTTCGGGCAGCCCAGCTTTGGAGTCGACCTCAATCCCCGCTTCCTTAATAATTTTCAACCCTTCTTCAGCGACCTTGTCCATGGCTAAAACTTTCATAGTAAGCTCCTCTCTGATAAATATGCCGTATTTAATTGAATTATATCAAAAATATTACCTTGAAGACACTAAAAACAACCCGCACGCCGGCGCGGTTCTGCCAGCCAACTTTCTATCTTTGGCGGCCAAGATACTTTTGATGCTTTGATCATTTGGCCCTTTGAGACTATGATCAACCAGTGTTCCAACCATATTCCTAACCATCTTGTAAAGAAAGCCGCTCCCCCGGATACGAAGGCTGATTATTGGCCAGGAGGCTGAACCCAAGACAATTTTTGATTTCATTATTTCAATTCGATAGATCGTTTTCACAGGATTGTCATCACCGGAGCCAGAGGCGCAGAACGAGGAAAAATCGTGTTGGCCGACCAATTGCCTGGCCGCCAGGCGCATTTTAGATAGACTAAGCTGCGGTTTAATATGCCAAACAAAGCGCCTGATCAAAGGCGGACAGATCGGCCCATTGTAAATATAATATTCATAGGTTTTAGCCTTTACGGGCTTTCCCGGGGCATTTTCCCGGCTCATGACCCTAAGGTCAGCAGGCAAATGAGCATTCAAAGCCAAAACAAGCTTATCATCAGGGATAGTGAAAGGGGCCTTAAAGCTTATTGTATTGGCTACAGCATGCACGCCCGCATCTGTTCTGGAGGGGGTAATAATGGAAACGTTTCGCTTGTAGACCTTTTTTAATGCCTCTTCCAACACTCCCCTGACAGTCCTTTCGCCGGGCTGCAGCTCATAACCGGCGAATAATTGACCATCATATTGAATTGATAATTGACACGAAACGTTCATAAATAAATTTTAGCACTCATTTTTCCCATAAGATAGATGAAATTCTCTAGTTGCGGCGTCGATAATTAAAGGTATGAAGACACACGCATCTGCCAAAGTATATCCCCAGCGCTGTGAAGCACATCTTCCGCCAACTGGGCAACCATCATTGCTTTTAATTGCCCCACGTTTCCATCGCAGACATCGTCTTAATAATGTTTCCTACCTGGCTGGAACAGTAAATAGCCCTCAGCTGATGCAAAGAATTGCCGGCAATTCGGCGCTGGCCCTATCCGCGACCGGCCCACAATATCATGTAAGAGTGCTCGACCTGACTCTGGCTCCCCATAATTTTAACCTGCAGCATTTTTTAAAGAGGTTTTCTCCCACAATTATCGGCGTAACCTCAACGACCGCGACAATTGAGCAAGCTATTGCCATTGCCCGGATGGCCAAGGATGCGGCTCCAGGAGCGTTAAGAATTATTGGCGGCTACCACGCCTCTGCTTTACCGAAACTGACATTATTGTCCAGCTCCTTTCATATCGCGGCTATCGGATATGGCGAGGAAACGCTTGGCGAACTGGCCTTAGCCGCAAACCATTATGGCCGACAAGCATTATTAAGGGAATTAGCCAAGGTCTCCGGGATTGCTTATAAGGATGAAAGAGGCCAAATTGTCATAAATCCCTACAGAGATTACCAAATTGAACTTGACGCCTATCCCTTCCCGCATTCAGTTGATCCGCTGTTTGTGTTTGATGATTTTGAGTATGGGGAACAAGAAGGCCTGGGCAAGCTTGATTCCATCACTGCTGCCAGAGGTTGCCCCTATTCCTGCCGCTATTGCGCTGGAGAGGTGGTTCATCAAAGAAGGCTTCGTTTTCGTTCAGCCGAAAATGTCCTGGCAGAAATCTCCGAACAATATGATCGGGGGGTCAGGCTGCTAATGTTTGAAGAAGAAACCTTTGCTCTCCACCGGGAAGTCCACGAAATATTGGCTGGAATTAAAGCCTTTCGGGTACAACACCCTGACTTTCGTTGGGCAGTGGAAACCCGTGGCGATAAGCTTTCATTGGAGTTAGTCGATGAAATGGTCGCCGCCGGGCTCAAGCAGATGGCCTTTGGCCTGGAGTCGGCCGATGAGGCGTTAGCTCGAACAGTTAAACATGACCCGCACCTCCAAATGTCCCATATTACGGCGGTAGTCGAAAAAGCTGAAGCAGCTGGAGTATCAGTTGCCTTCAATCTGCTGGTTGGCTTTCCCGGCCAAACCTGGCAGAGCATCTTACGCACAATCAGTTATTTGCTGCAACATGCTCCGGACCGGGCAGTTGCCGGTGACCTGCATTTATATGCCGGGACAACCTATGCACAGCAAGCCCAACAAGGGGAAGGGATAACAATAACCAAACCGCATGCTTGGCTACCGGAATTTGAAACGGCCGAACTAACCAGGGCCGAAATAATAAGAGCCATCAATTTAATGGAATTAGTTATTTATTACATTCGTTGGTCAAAGAAATCTGATGATCCGGAATTCAAAGAATTGATCTTAAACAACGCTGTGGTCGCTATAGTTGATACAATCAGAATAGCGACTATTTACGACCTGCTGATTCGCTCCAAACCAGGCGCGGAAACCAGGGCTAATCGGCTTAGATTGGTTGGCAAATCGGCAGACCGAATATTTCAACAGCTGGAACAGCTTAGAACCAAAGAAACATTAACCGCCTTTGGCGTATTGGGTACAGAACATAACCAGACATTTAAATTATTTGAGTGCTTTGACCAATTTAGAGAGGCTTTGTTCATTGATAATTCAATCAAAATCAACTATCTTGACCATTTCCTAAGTCAAATTAACTTTGAAAATGCCTTTGAATTAACCGGTCTCCCCTGGCCAATCATCAGAATGCTATTTCTGACCTTAAACTCACTTTGGTTCCACTATCGCGACGAATTGAATACTACTGTATTAAATATCAGAATTGAAGATGGCAACCAGGGTTATCGAACAATTAAAACACAGTTGGCTGATAAAAAAGTCGCCGCGCTAAATGCTGCCTCAGAAAGCTTTGATAGCGACCACATCGCCGAAGATGGGGCGGAATTTGAATTCTTCGGCCTGCCCTTCCGCTTTGAAGCCGCCACACAGACGCTGGTTGTTAGAGCATCTCCATCATCGCTTTAACGCCGGCGCCGAAATTGATTTTGGCCCCTAGCCGTTTGAAGAGAACTTCAACAGCCGCCCAGGCGCCAATCAGGTCAAGGGAATCAACATAGCCCAAATGTCCGATACGGAAGATTTTGCTCTTCAGCTCCCCTTGGCCAGGGGCAACTTCAACATTAAAATCGTCACGCATCAACTTGCGGACCTCTTCGCCATCCACTCCTTCGGGCGGGAAGATTGCCGTTACCGCCGGAGAAGCATGGGAATCATCCGCTAATAACTTGAGCCCCAAAGCCCTGGCCGCGGTCCGTAACAAATCCCGGTTAAATTGGTGGCGGGCAAAGACATTTTCTCTCCCCTCTTCCTTGAGCATCTTCAGCCCTTCACGCATACCAAAAATCAATGATTCAGGCGGGGTCGTATAAGTATGGCCTTTGGGGGCTTCTTCCTTCATCAAGCCCCAATCCCAATAATGTTTGGCGCATTTGGCTGTTTCATAAGCTTTCCAGGCCCGCTTGGAAATCGACACTGCCGCGACTCCGGGGGGAACCATAAAGGCTTTTTGTGAGCCAGAAACGACGACATCCAAATCCCAGTCGTCTGTCTTGAGCGGGGCCGCCATCATGCCAGAAACCGCATCTACCATGATCAGCGCATCTGGTTGGAACTGGCGGACAGTTTTGGCCAATGTTTGCACATCATTCAAAACCCCGGTTGATGTTTCATTATGCTGCATAAAGACCGCCTTAACCGGCCCCTTCTTTAGTTCCGCTTCCAAAACCTTGGGATCAGCCGCCTGGCCGCGGGCGAATTTAACATCGTTGACCTCGGCACCGTAAGCTTTGCAAATCTTGGCCCAGCGGGCGCCAAAATTACCGATATTGAGAACTATAACCTTATCTCCCGGTGAAAGGACATTTACAGCGGCCACCTCCATCCCTCCGGTTCCGGATGAGGGATAAATAAAAATATCGTTTTTTGTCTCGTACGCCCAGCGGAGATCCTCCATAACCTCTTTCATCACCGCGGAAAAAAGCGGACCGCGGTGGCCGATCATGTCATGATTCATCGCCGATAAAACACGGGTCGGGATTGGGGTTGGGCCGGGGATCATCAGGTTATACTTGATCATTTTTCTTGCCATATTATTACCTCTTTCTAATAGCGGATACTAACAATATAGCAAAAACCGGGAGCTTTTTCAATTTTACTGGGCGACAGGGGCAGCGTATTTCAGGTCGCGATTGACTTCGTCATAAAACGCAATATGCGGGCGGCAATAATTATCAACATCGATAGAATTCCAACTATATTGATCTACTCCCAAGGCCTCAACCGTTGTTACATGCCATGGTCCATTTATATTTGTTAAGTAGTTAAGGCTTCGACTGTTGTCACCCAAAGTAAAACTTATATGAACTTTGCCGGTTGCATCTATAGCCAGAGAATTATAAATGCCAATCGTCTCAGTCGAAGTAAATAGTGTCTCTTTCACCCAACTGCCTGTTAAATTATTGGCATAGATGAAATAATAATTTGGATTAATATTCTGCATATAGCAAACATGAGCCACATTATCTGGCCCTAAGGCAAAACTGGCATTTTGAGCAATAAAGTTTCCACTATCAGAACTTTCTATAGTCGCTTGAATTTGCCAAGCGCCGCTGACATTATTTGCATAATGTAAGGCATTTTTAACAAATAAAACATGTTGCTTCCCATTAGTATCAATGGCAATTGCATTAATCGTATCATTATTGCTGCTTTGAGAGATTTCGACAACAGTGTCCGCGGTCCAAGAGCCGCTGGCATTATTAGCTACGACAACTGGATTATTTGCCGACGTTTTATAATAGCTGATCAGCGGACGGTTTTGTTGATCCACAGCGATACCCGACATTGTCAGCTCTGACGCCCATCCCGAAGCATCAACTGCGCTCTCATGCCAGAAACCCGCTTCACCAGAAATATATTCCAGCCTGGTGTTATTGTTATCATAACAAACCAAATGAATCTTGTTATTAGAGTCGATAGCTAAATTGTTTCTGGAGGTCAATCCAACATCATAAACGACCTCTTTCCATGAAGTCGCAACATTGGCATATCTCAACCTTAGGTTTGTGCTGTCGTAATAGGAAATGTGAGGGTTATTATTATTATCAACCCTGATATGACAATAACTACCTGCGATAAACCCCTGCCCATCTATCGTCTCGATTGCAAAAGAAATTATCGTTGTACTAGTTGTTGTCGTAGTGGCAGTGATAGTAGTGGTTGTTGAAGTATCTGTTGTCGTTGTTGTTTCGGCCACAGTAGTAGTTGATGTCCCGGTTGTGGTGGAAGCGGCAGTCGATGTTGTAGTCACTGTAGTAGTCGTTGTGGTCGCCGTCTCCCCGCCACCCCCACCGCATCCTCCTAATGTTACAATTGCAAGGAAGAAAAACAGACAAATAAATATTTTTTTCATGATCCGAATATTACCACAACCGTCAACAAATGCAAGTAATAGTGTTTTAATCGTTGCGTTCCCAGTGCACTTCAACAAACTTCTCACCAGTAGCAAACTGGAACTTATGCTGCCCTTTATAGGCATGTTCCAACCGTTTTCCGATATGCAAGGCAAGATTGTGGTCGGAAATTTTAACGGTTATTCGACCATCAGCCTTGGAAATATTTGTGACCTTGTGCCCTGGATTCCTGGTTTCCGCCAAGTGGCTTTCATGATTAACCAAATTGATGATTTCGTCTTCATGGTCTAACAGGAAAGAACCGTTAAGATACAACAATCCGCCTTTTTCCTTACTATTGACGCTGGGATCACCCGACCGAAAGTCCTCAAAATGCCGGTCATACTCTTGTCCCATATCAGATCCCTCCCTGTTTAACGTTTGGTGAATTGGAAGGCACGGCGGGCACGCTTAAGGCCATATTTTTTCCGTTCTTTCATCCTGGGATCGCGGGTCAGCAAGCCTTCCCGCCTTAAAAAGGTCTTTAGATCCTCACTTAACCTGACCATGGCACGGGCAATCCCCATGCTGACAGCGGTAGCTTGGGCCGTAACTCCACCGCCTGAACAGGTGGCAATTACGTCGTACTTGCCTTCTGTCTTGGTAGCAGAAAAAGTTTTGGCTATGGGAGAAAGGGCTGACTGTCGATGGCAAAAATATTCCACATATGGCTTACCGTTAATTATGACCTGGCCATTTCCCGGAATCAGCCAGACTTTGGCACGTGATTCTTTGCGGCGGCCGGTACCAAAATACTTGTTAGCCGGTAATTTGGGGGCAGCAGCCTTAACAACCTTTGCCGCTACTGGCTGTTCAGCAGCAATTTCTTTGACTTCCTTTTTTTTATGTACTACAGCTTTCTTCTTGGTCTCTTTTTCCATTTTACACCTCAAGTTTGGGCAGCTTGCCGTATTGCGGCGCTTCGCCCTTGAAAATTTTTAATTTATTGATCATATGGGCCGCTAATTTGTTCTTTGGCAGCATCCCTTCAACAGCCAAACGGATAATTTGCTCCGGTTTCCTGCTGGCCATTTTTTCAAAGCTGAATAGTTTTTCCCCGCCCGGATAACCGGAATGGGTAAAATACATTTTCTGTTCGTTCTTTTTGCCGCTGACCTTGACCTTGGCAGCATTGGTGACAACGATGTAGTCACCACAATCGGCATTAGGCGTATACAGCGGTTTGTGCTTGCCGCGCAGATAATCGGCTGCTTTCGTCGCCAAGCGCCCTAAAATTACATCCGTGGCGTCAATTTGATACCAAGCTCGTTTCACATCCTGGGCCCGGGTAAAAACAGTTCTTCTTTTTTTCATCCTTTTATTCTCCTATACCAGTTCCAGCAAGGCCATGGGAGCGGCATCGCCGACCCTGGTGCCGGTTTTAGTGATCCTGGTAAACCCACCAGCCCGGCCTTCGAAGCGTTCTGGAAAGGTTTTAAATATTTGGGTAATTACCTGCCTGTCAGGCAAAACCTTGGCTACTTTACGGCGGGCATTGAGGTCATTCTTTTTGGTAAAAGCAATCAACCGTTCGGCCATTTTCTTGGCTTCCTTCGCTCGTGTCAGGGTCACTTCAACTTTGCCATTGATAAACAATGAACGCACAATTGAGCGTAAAAGCGCCAAGCGTTGGTCAGTCGGCTTGCTTAATTTTCTGTTCCCTAGCCTGTGCCTCACTTTGCCTCTTCCCCCTTCAGATTGAGTTTATATTCGATCAATTTAGCCCGGACCTCATCCAAAGATTTGGTGCCAAAATTCTTTAGCTTCATCAATTCTTCTTCAGAATAAGAAACCAGGTCGCGGACATTCTTGATCCCGGCGCTTTTTAGGCAATTAAGCGAACGAGACGAAAATTCCATATCATCAACGCTCATTTCCATAACCTGGGCCGGAGCCTCTTCCCTCTTTTCCAGATCCAGTCCCAGGAAATCGGCTTTTTCACCCAAGTGGACAAACAGGTCAACGTGTCTGGCCAATAT
>MEUF01000025.1:2532-4901 GCA_001771615.1 candidate division WOR-1 bacterium RIFOXYB2_FULL_48_7 | reverse complement strand
TCCTTGACCGCTTCATCCGGTTTCAAGCTGCCATTGGTCCAGACCGACATAACCAGGCGGTCATAATTGATCTCTTGTCCGACCCTGACCTCTTCCTGGGCCAGATTAACCTTCAGAACCGGCGTAAAAATGGAATCGGTCGGGATAAAACCAACCGGTAAGTTAGGCTTTTTATTCCTGGCAGCCGGGATAAAGCCGCGGCCCCGTTCAACGATGAATTCGATCGCCAACTTGCCATTAGTGTCGAGAGTGGCAATTTTCTGATCCGGATTGACAATTTCAATTTCGGCATCATGTTCAATGTCGCCCGCCTTGATCTCGCCTTTCCCTTTGGCCTTGAGGGTAACTGTTTTAGGTTGGTCTGAATGTGAGCGCACAACAATTTCCTTGATGTTGAGCAAGAGATGCAGGACATCTTCCATCACGCCGGGAATAGTGGAAAATTCATGAGAAACCCCATCTATTTTAATCGCGGTGATGGCTGCCCCCGTCAGCGAAGAGAGCAAAATCCGGCGCAGGGGATTCCCCAATGTCGCGCCATAGCCGCGCGGCAGCGGCTCAACCACAAATTGACCGAATGTTTCATTCAACTCCGCTACACGCACCCAAGGCTTTTCTCCAAGACTTACCATTTCAGACCCTCCTTAAAAATTACCGTGAATAATACTCGACGATTAATGATTCTTCTAAGCTGGTATCAATATCTTCGCGTTTTGGAATAGCAACGATTTTACCAGCCACCTCTCCGGTCAAAGCTAACCAGGCCGGGGTTACCCGATCAGGAAACTTTTCCAGAGCTGATTTGGCCAAATGAGCGGCTTTAGTCACAACCTGCACCTCATCATTGACCCTGACTTCATAAGAAGGGACATTGAGTTTGTGGCCATTAATCAAAACGTTGCCATGGCGGACCAACTGCCTGCCCGCTTGCCTGGAAGTGGCAAAGCCCAGGCGATAAACCACATTGTCCAAGCGCCGTTCCAAAAATTCCAGTAATTTGTTTCCGGTCGCCCCTTTTTTCTGAGACGCAATCTCAAAATATTTAGCAAATTGGCGTTCCCCGATGCCATAAATCCGGCGGGCTTTTTGCTTTTCGCGCAGGCGGATCAAATATTCTGATGTCCTGACCGGCACCTTACCGTGATGGCCCGGGGCATAAGAACGCCGGCTAAAAGCACATTTATCAGAAAAGCAACGTTCACCTTTTAGGAAAAGTTTTTCCCCCTCGCGGCGGCAGAGTTTACAGGCGGCAGCGGTGTGTCTACCCATTAGACTCTCCTCCTTTTTGGCGGGCGGCAGCCATTATGCGGAATTGGCGTCACATCTTTGATCGAACTGATTTCCAGCCCAGCCCCCTGCAGAGCCCGAATAGCTGTTTCCCGGCCAGCGCCAGGTCCCTTGACCATAACACTGACTTCGCGAATCCCGGCCTCATAAGCTTTCTGGGCAGCTTTTTCCGCTGCCGAGGAAGCCGCGAATGGAGTCCCTTTTTTAGTCCCCTTGAAACCAACATTCCCAGCTGATGACCAGCCAACAACTCCACCAGTGGAATCGGTGATGGAAACAATTGTATTGTTAAACGTAGCTTGAATATGGGCTACGCCGGTCGATGAGACCTTCCTTTTATCTTTTTTCTTTTTTACCGGTGCTTTAGTTGTTTCTTCAGCCATCATCCTTGTTTACTCCTTTTTTTCCTCTTTTTTTCCAAGTCCGACCGTTTTTCTTTTACCCCTTCTCGTCCGGCCATTTGTCCGTGTCCGCTGACCGCGGCATGGCAGGCCTTTTTTATGACGCAGTCCGCGATAGCAACCGATATCGATCAGGCGTTTGACATCCATCGATATTTCGCGGCGCAGGTCACCCTCAAGTTTTAGTTCTTTGAAAACATCACGCAAAGCAACAATCTGATTGTCGGTCAGATCTTTGGCCTTCATATTGGGATCAATCCCGGCCTTTTGCAATACGACCTTACTAAGCGACTGGCCAATCCCATAGATATAGGTCAGCCCAACCTCTACTCTTTTATTATTCGGCAAATCAACTCCGACTATACGTACCATGTTGCCTCCTCTTATCCTTGCCGCTGCTTGTGTTTTGGCGTTTCGCAGAGAATATAAACCCGTCCGCGGCGGCGAACGACCTTACATTTAGCACAGATTTTCTTAACCGACGATCTAACTTTCATTTTTATTCTCCTTAACCAACAATCCCTATTTAGCCCGATAAGTAATTCTTCCCCTGGTCAGGTCGTAAGGCGAAAGCTCAACTTTTACCTTATCACCAGGCAGAATCCTGATAAAGTTCTTGCGAATCTTACCCGAGACATGGGCCAAAATTAATGAACCGGTTTCCAGCTTGACCCGGAACAG
>MEUF01000025.1:1912-2519 GCA_001771615.1 candidate division WOR-1 bacterium RIFOXYB2_FULL_48_7 | reverse complement strand
CTTGTTTTTCTCCTCTGATTACCGCAAACGGGTGACAACCTCTGGCTCTGCCTCGGTAATAATCACCGTATGTTCAAAGTGACAGGATAGTTCGCCATCGTCCGTGACAACTGTCCAGCCATCTGGCAGTGTCCGGACCTTCCAGCCTCCCACATTCAACATCGGTTCAATGGCCAAAACCATTCCTGGCTTTAGCTCCGGGCCTTCTCCCGGCCTGCCATAATTTGGAATCAGCGGATCTTCGTGCAGATCGCGGCCTATCCCGTGGCCGTAAAGGTCGCGCACGACTGAAAAACCGTTCTTTTCCGCTGTCGCCTGAACTGCGGCGGCCACATCCCCCAGGTGCCGTCCGGCCCGGGCCTGTCTGATGCCCGCCTGCAAAGCCTGGCGTCCCGCCCGCAAAAGTTTTTCGGCTTTACCGGAAATTCGGCCGACAGCAAAAGTCGCAGCCGTATCACCGCAATATCCGTCAAACTTTACCCCGACATCCACACTGACAATATCCCCTGCCTGAAGAGTTTGGCTTCCGGGAATACCGTGCACCACTTCGTGATTACGCGAAATACATGTCGCGTGCCGGTAACCGCGATAACCGATAAACACCGGT
>MEUF01000025.1:0-1896 GCA_001771615.1 candidate division WOR-1 bacterium RIFOXYB2_FULL_48_7 | reverse complement strand
CCAACGGCAACTTTCCTGCGCAGCGCATCCAGCACCTCGCCGGCAATACGCCCAGCCAGGCGCATTTTAACCAGCTCATCTGCAGTTTTAATCAGGATTGAACCCATCAAAGAACTGTGGCAATTGCCGTAATCTTCAACATTTCGGCCGTGATCTCTTCGATCGGCTTAGCCGCGTCTATTTCAATAATCTTGCCCATTTTGGAATAATGGTCGATCAGGGGCTGGGTTGACTTGGCATAGACTTCGAAGCGGGTGCGGATCACACTCTCTTCGTCATCTTTGCGCAGGTACAACTCCCCACCGCAAACATCGCATATCCCCTCCACCTTTGGAGGCAGATTCTTTAAATGATAAACGGCCCCGCAATTTTTGCAGCTTCGTCTCCCAGACAATCGCTCAATTACCTCTTCATCAGAAATATTAAAGTAAACTACTGCATCAAGGTTCTTTTTTTGCTCCTCGAGCATCTTGTCAAAAGCGACAGCTTGCTTAAGTGAACGGGGGAAGCCGTCCATAATAAATCCGCGAATACAGTCTGCCTGGCCAATCCGTTGCCTGGTCAACTCAATAGTCAGCTCGTCAGGGACCAGCCGGCCGGCTTCCATATGCTCCTTGGCTTGCTTGCCCAGATCCGATCCTTTACGGACCTCGTCCCGCAAAATATCACCAACGGAAATGTGCGGTATCTTTGTTTTCTCCGCCAACATTTTTGCCTGGGTACCTTTACCGGATCCGGGCGGGCCAAGAAAAATCAATATCATGCTAATAACCCCTCATATTGCCTGGTTACCAGGTGTGTTTCAATCTGCCTGACCAGGTCCAGTGCCACTCCAACAACAATCAACAGGGCGGTTGAGCCCAACCCCTGAAACGAAGTGATATGTGTTACCCCTTCGACAATTGTCGGGACAATGGCAATTAACGACAAGAAAGTCGCGCCAACCAACGTCAGCCTGGTAATCGTATATTCCAGATATTGGGCGGTCGGGGCCCCGGGCCGAATACCGGTAATAAAACCACCGTATTTTTTAATATTTTCGGCTAATTCTTTTGGGTTAAAAGTAATGGCTGTATAAAAATAAGTGAAAAAGAAAATCAGCCCAAAATAGAAAACCATATACAATGAACCGGACGGAGAAAGCATCCCGGCAATTTTTTGCACCAGCGGCTGTTGAATAAAACCGGCAATGGTAGCCGGGAACATCAAGACCGAGGAAGCAAAAATGATGGGGATAACCCCACCCTGGTTAATGCGTAAGGGAATATAGGTCGACTGCCCGCCATACATTTTGCGGCCGACAATCCGTTTAGCATATTGCACCGGGACCCGCCGCTGTGACTGTTCGATCACGACAATAGCCACTATCATGGCCAGGAACGCCGCCAACAGAATAATCACGCCAATCAGCGAAGCCCCACCCCGCACCAAGGTAATTGTCTGGGCAGTGTAGTCGGGAATCCGCGCCACGATCCCGATAAAGATCAGCAGCGAAGCGCCATTGCCGATCCCCCGCTCCGTAATCAGTTCGGCAAACCACATTATCAATGTACTCCCGGCAGTCAAAGAAATGACCGTGCCGGCCAGAAAAAACGCAAAATTATAATTTTCCAGCATGACCCCCTGCAACCAGAAAGCCATACCAAAAGACTGGAAAGCTGCCAAGCCCACAGCCAGATACCGGGTATAACCCTGAATCTGCTTGCGCCCGTTCTCCCCCTCTTTGGAGAGCTCCTCCAGCTGGGGAACCACAACCGTCAATAATTGCATGATAATCGAAGCATTGATGTAGGGGACAATCCCCATGGCAAACACGGAAAAACGCATCAACGCTCCGCCGGTGAACAAATCAAGAAAACCCAAAATGTTCCCTTGACTAAAAAGGTGCTGCATTTT
>MEUF01000024.1:11239-24174 GCA_001771615.1 candidate division WOR-1 bacterium RIFOXYB2_FULL_48_7 | reverse complement strand
TCCGCCAGGAGTTAAAGGGCTTAAAAAGTGACGGACCTTTGACCTCGGACGAAGAGACCAAGTCTGATCTGTTGGCAAAAAAATTATCGCAGATGGTTCTGAAGGAGATGAAACTGGTATGAGCATTCGCGGCGCCGGAGACAAGCCTTTTGTCCCGCAAATTTCAGCCAAAGAGGTCAAGTCGGAAAAAGGGGCAGATGAAAAACTGACGCCGCAGCCGGCTGTCAAAGCTCCAGCCCAACCCGGGATCGGCCGCGGCCCGGAGCTGGACGCCCATTCCATCGCCACCAGGCTGGCGATCTTGGCCGCTGAAGCCAAAGAAAAAGAATTAAAGTTTGAAGACATAATTGACCGGGCCATTGCTGAAACCGGTATGACCAACCCGCAACAGGCGATGGAAGAGGTCAATCGCCGGGTCCAGCAGGAGATCGAAGACGAGCTGGAACGGGTCAAAGCCAATAAAGAATTAATGGACGAAGCCGAGTCCTGGCAGCAATTTGCCGAAACACTCACCCGCATGGATGAGCAACAAATCGAGTCATTTCTTGGCGTCCTCACCGAAACTATCAAGAGTTTTTAATCCCGCGCGATTGGGGCAGTAAGGGTTTTGACGGGAAGCTGTGGTTGCGCATGTTGCGAGCCGAGGATGCTATTTGCCTCGTTAATCACGATAGCCAACGTCACAAATGCAGACGTTACTAAAGCATTGGAAGGCGTTCAGTGGAGCTTTGTGAATAGCAGAGTTCTTTCTGGCGCTTTCGCCCGCGCTTAATAACTTAAGTGCGCCGTCCGCCGGGTTGGCCGATTAGCCCGGATCCGGACGTTATTTTGCGGCTACCTGCCTGGTTGCTCCGGTCGGCCGGGCGGGGAAACAAACTCCGGATAGTCTGGGAAACACCTCGTTTCGGGTCAAATTCCAGGCGAACTGATAAACGAAGCTACGCTCGTAGCGGCAGGCGCATCTGCCTTTCCGGACAGGGGTTCGACTCCCCTCTGCTCCAGAAGTTTTAGATAATGGATAATAGAAAGCAGAACGCAGACAATTGGAGCGAAAGGTTCATTGAACCTAATTTCCACGTTCTGTTTTCAACGTCCTATTTTCTAATTCCCTAAGGCTTTTCCAACTCGACACTTTTGATAAGCCCGGTCAGCATTCTCCCAATCTCGTTTGCCAATTCATATAGCTGCAAATATTTTTCCTCATCAAGAAAACCCATCATTTTTGATAATTGCAACAATGGAATACATTCCAACAAAGAGCCCCGGGAAGTATTGTAGAATTGTCTCTTTTCCCTCCCATGTAACCTCCCCTGCCCCTCCGCCAGGTTTAAGACAATTGAAATTACCGCCCTTTTAATTTGATCTTTAATCACTTTATCCCTGATTTTACCTTCTAGCAGACATATTTCTTCTGCCATCCCCATCGCTTTCTTGTAAACCTCCAATTTTTCAAATAGAAAAACCATCGTTCATCACCTCTTTGTAATAGTATATTGATGCAATATTCTTGCCAGGCTGGCAATCATAAAAGTCGACCAAAATTGGTCATTCTTCAGGCCCTAGCGGCCATATATCAGCTGTGCGAAAGTTGATTTTCTAGTTGACACCAACAATAAAAAGATTATCATATTAATATCAACAACCTTCAGGAGGAAAGAATATGAATTTTAGATTAGTTGCCCTTATCATGGCCTTGGCTTTTATGGCCAACCTGGCGTACGGTGGCCCGGCCAAGAAATTGCCGGGGTCCAATATCAAAGCCGAGATTGCCGCCTTAAAACAAGCTATTGCCAAAAACCCTGACGATGCCAAGGCGTATTTCTCGCTTGGGTATAATTACGGCAAACTTGGTGATTTCGTTAATGAAATTAAAGCCTACAAAGAGGCCATCAATATTGATTCCAGTGATGCCAATACTTATTACAATTTGGGAATAGCCTATAAAGCCCTCAACAAACTGCCCGAAGCAATTGATGCTTATAAGAAAGCGATCAAGCTAAATCCTAAAGACAGCGATGCTCATTACAATCTGGGGAATGCTTATCGGGCATTAAAAATGTTCGATGACGCTATTGCCGCTTATCAAGAATCATTAAAAATCCAGCCAAAAGCGGCCGATGCGACCCTCAATATTGGCTTAAGCTATCAACTGATGGGCAAAGCCAAGGAGGCTCTGGAATATTACAAAAAAGCGGCATCCCTTGACCCCAAAATGCCCGAACCGCTCTACAATACCGGCATCATCCTTGATGAACAGGGCAAAAGCCAGGACGCCGTTGAAGCATACAAAAAAGCCATTAAAATCGATCCCGGTTATGTCAAAGCCTACTACAACATGGGGATCGCTTATAGCAACCTGGGCAAGCTCAATGACGAGATTAGAAGCTATAAAGAGGCCCTGATTGTCGATCCCAGATATGAAAATGCGGTCTATAACCTTGGATATGCTTATCAAAAAAGTAAAAACTATAAAGAAGCGATCCGTTATTATAAGGACACAGTCAAGCTTAACCCGAAAGCCGATGACGCAATTTACAATATCGGGCTTTGTGCGCTGGAGCTGGGAGACAAACAAGCCGCCAAGATGCAGTACGAACAGCTGAAAAAGCTAAACAGCCGCAACTTCGCCGGTAAATTGCTGAAAAAGATTAACGACAAATAAAATAGTTTGTGCCTATTAACATCAAATGAAACTTACTAAGGCCCTAGCCTATGGCTTCCTCTATTTTTCAATAATGTTTGTCATCGGCTCGGCAACTGGCGAAGCCGTCAGCCTGATCTCCCTTGTCTTAGGGGCCGGGATTGTTTGGTTGATGGTTAAACAATATAACTTTACTTCGGTCATCGAATCAGTCTTAACCGGGATAGCCTGGGCCTTGCTCAATATAGCCCTGGATTACGTGATAATCGTGCTGGCTTTCAAGAACGGCAATATGGCTTTTTACACCTGGTCAGTTATTCTGGGTTATATTTTGCTAATTGCCATCCCCGCCCTGGTCGGGGCAAAACCGCATAAAGTATCCTAGTGTTTTAAAGCGGTAAAGGAAACATCATAGACATTACGGGCGTTCCAGATCAAAAAGCGGTCCACGCCGGCATCCTTGGCCGCCCGGACCTGATCACGGATATACTGTGGCCCGTAATTGGGGGAAAGCAAATTGAACCCCTGGATCCAGGGGACCAACACGGTCGCCTCATCAGACAGGATTTCCTGCGCCTTGGCCACACCCGCGTTAATAAAATAGTACGGCTCCGAACCGGGATTAGCAAAGCCATCATAGCCCGCATGGAAGTGCGAGGGGTAGAGCATTGGGGAAATGACATCCAGGTAGGGAGCCATTTTTTTCAGGTCCTGTCCCAGGATCTCAATGTCATAGCGGCTCTGCCAGGCAGTGACGCCAAAAATATCTAACGCCAGCGAAACATTATAGCGGTTTGTCCGCTCGCGGACCTCTTTTAAAAATTGGCAGATAATATCAACTTTGGTGATTCCCGGTTTGGCCAAGGGATAGACGGCAAATCTGGCCGCCCCTTCCGCTGGAAAACGGATATAATCAAATTGGACTTCGTCAACTCCGGATAGTGCGGCCGATTCCGCAATTAAAGCATTATAAAGCCTGACTTCATCATTATATGGGTCAACCCACAAGCCCCCCTTTTTGTCCCGGTAAATCCCACCGCCTGACAGGTGAATCGCCAAATCGGGACGAAGCGCGGCCAACTGGTCATCCTTAAAAGCGACCACCCGGACCGATAAAATAAACCCTTCCTTGTGCAATTCCTCCGCCAGTTTAGTCAACCAGGGATCGGCTTGGGGTTTTGTCTCCTTGGTCAATTTCCTTTGTTTGGCCAACCCGATGAAAGGCCGGCAAAGTGAAGCCTTGCCGTCAATTACCAGGGTATTCAAGCCGGCTTTTTTACATTGCTCCTTTAGGTAAGAAAAGTAACTGCCGCGCTGAACGGTATAGGCGGTTAAGTAGATCCCTTTTTCGGCTGTCCGCTTTTGTTTGCCGAACAAACCGGCCTCGGAGGGTTTTTCACGGCTGGTGACAAAAATAAATATTGCCAAAAAGGTGATCAAATAGCTGAAGGCGACAATTTTTTTCATCAGGTTTATTCTAGCATATCCGCAAAAATTGACTAGCCGGTTGATTCATGCGAAAATTTCCCAGATGAACCTCTCACCCGCCCTGGCTGGGGCGTTAATCGATAAAAATGTCCAGGCACAAGAAATCACTGCGACCATCATTGATCTTGTTCTTCGGGGATATTGGCAGTTTAGGGAAATTTACCGCGACGGTAAACTGGCCGACTATGAACTGACCCTTTTACGGGACCCCGGCTCCGCCGCCGCACATGAACGGGAATTAATAAAGGCCTTTCTCGGTTCCCGTCGTCCGGGAGAGAGCCGCTTGGCATCCGAAGCC
The DNA here is from genome assembly GCA_001771615.1 of candidate division WOR-1 bacterium RIFOXYB2_FULL_48_7. Lineage (GTDB taxonomy): Bacteria > Margulisbacteria > WOR-1 > O2-12-FULL-45-9 > XYB2-FULL-48-7 > OXYB2-FULL-48-7-A. Next base: position 19,747 of record MEUF01000024.1, on the reverse strand, counting down.
ACCGGCCACCGGCCAATTGCCTGGCTTGGGGGATTTAAATCGCTTGATGAAGCAACGGCCAGGATCTTTGTCACCAGACAGGAAGCAATCAAAGATCAAATATTCTCGCAATTAACCGGCCAGGGTTATTTTGCCCGTAATCCCCGCCAAATTTTGAAGCTGGTTTTATTATTTGGCAGTTTTGCTTCGGTTTTATCCAGCCTGCCATTGCTTTGGCTTAGTTTCCCTCCCCCCTTCCTGACAGCTGTAGGTTGGCTTTTCTTTTTCCTGCTTGTCCATAACATCGACTGGCGGCGGTTGTCCCAGCCGCGAACCAACCAGCAGCTTGTCCGCCTCTACATTTTTTTAATGATTGTGGCGGTTTGCCTGCCCCTGACCCTCTGGGGATTTGTCCTAACCTTGGCCTATATTTTCAGCCCAGGCAATTGGTTCGTCGGCATTCTGGGCGGGGTTTACTTATCCGGCCTTTTTATAATCTCAATAGCCAATGCCCTGGTTGGCAAAACAAAATTGGGGGAAATAACAAGCCGTCAGCTGCAAGATTACCGGCAGGCTTTGTCTACCGGCACAGCCAAGCCGGATAATTTTTCCAGTGACCTGCCCTATGCTGTCGCTTTTGGGGTAGAAGACCTATATTTGCAACGCCATCCCGGCCAAATAGTCTCTCCGCTGACCGGACAACCAGCCACAGCCGAACAATTATTGGCCCAAATCAATCTTTTAAATAATCTGCTCGACGTTAGCTCGACTAATTAACTATTAGTTTTCCGCGACCTGGGGAATTTCCTGGTGCAGCTCTTTTTCATATATCTTGGCGGTGACACCGATAGCGGGAAAACTGCGGAGAGAAAATTCCCTGACCTCGCCAGCCTGCCGCTTATCAGCCAAAAAACGGTTCCAGCCGTCAAGCGTGTCGTCCAGCACCTCGGCCTGGTAGGGACTGTTGTCCGATAATTCAACGGTCAAAAAATATTGCGCGTTGCGGAACATTTCGGCCTGGCCGATGACCGGGTCAGCCATGACCGGGGCATTCCAATCCCAAAAGCGAAAAGTTATCAGCTCCGGATTCAGGTGCTGCAAATTGAACGAAGCGGCGATCGGATAACGGGGAACAATCTGCTGCCGAAAATAATTAAGGACGGCATTCATATTTTCGGTCGGCCGCGGTGGGAAATATATGCCGGCCAGCCGCGGGAGCGAAAAAACCAAGGGGAGTGCCAGGACCAGCATGACGATGGCCGCCTTCTTTTGCAGCTTTTCTGCCCAATAAAAGACCATCGCGGCAAAAATCAGGCAAATGAACGGGGCCAGTATATAAATAAATTGCGGCGCCTTGGTCGGCACGGTAAAAATCGCCAGGACTAATACGGTCCAGATAAAAGTATACATTTTATTGACTTGGCGATAGGCGGTTGCGACAAATGGCTTGAACAGGGCCAGCAAGACAAAAAATCCTAACCAGGGTGAAAAGGCATATTGCTTGATGATCGCCAGGGGATAAAATATTAAGCTCTGCCAAACCCCTAAAGTCGGATCACCGCCGGAATAACGGAATATCGCCTGCAAAAAGAGCATAATTTTCCGGTTGAACGCCGCCGTAAAAAACCAGACAGCAATAAAAGCCAGCAGGATTATCAAGACAATTAATTTTTTATAGGCCCACCAGATAAAAGGGATGGCGGCTTTTTCGCCCTTACGGGTCAAGTTAAAGCCTTCGATCAATAACGGCCCTAGCTTCGATGAAGTTGCCAGCATAAAAGCGGGGATCATCAGGTAGGCATACAGGTAGTTGGTATAAATCGACAGCCCGATCAAAACGCCCAGGATGGCATACTCGATAAACAGCTTCCGCTCTTCACAAATTGTGTAAAAATGGAAACTGGCCAGAAAAATCAACGCCCCCAACCCTTCGAGAGTATTTTGGGTGGCGTAGTGCAGCATTATCGGCGAAGTCAACGCCAGGCCAACCGCCAGCAGACCGATTTTCCAGCCATCGGGCGCAAAACGCTTGGAGACATCAAACATCAGGTACAGGGTCAGCAGAAAAATGACAAAGCTCATCAGGCGGGCCGCAGCAAAGCTGACGCCAAAGAACAGGAAAAAAAGCGACTGGATCCAGGAATGTAAAAACGGCCAGTACATCTGGCGCTGGGTATCATACCAAAAGGCCCCCAGGTCCAATCCCCGTAAATCCTTATAAAGCCAGAGGCCATAAAGCGCATGTTGGGACTCTTCTTTATTGAAAACGTCGCCAAAAACGACATAATTGACAAAAAGAGTGGCTAGCAAGGCAATTAACAGGGCAAAAGCAATCCAGACCCAACGCTGCTTCATGCGCGTATTATATTACAGCCCTCTCGCCTTTACAACACTTTTTCACTACGTTAAACTAACTGATGATGTTATCAATTGATGAACAAGCCAGGAAAATAATCCGGCGGCTGCAATCAGCCGGCTTTCAAGCCTATCTGGTGGGGGGATCGGTCCGCGATCTGCTGCTCGGACGTCGCCCGGCCGAATGGGATATTACAACCAGCGCCCAGCCGGCAGAGGTCGGTCGGCTTTTTCCTAAAGTCATCCCCACCGGGATAGACTTTGGGACCGTCACGGTGTTAGCCAATGATCTGCCGTATGAGGTAACAACCTTCCGCTCTGACGAACAGTATATTGACGGCCGCCATCCGGCCAATGTTCGCTTCACGGCCGACCTGCATCAAGACCTGGCCAGACGGGATTTTACGATCAATGCCCTGGCCTATGACCCGGAAAAACAATTATTGGTTGATGATTTTAACGGCCAGGTTGATCTGAAAAACCGCCTTATCAGAACGGTCGGGAACCCATTAGAGCGTTTCAGAGAAGATGGCCTGCGCCCGGTACGGGGCTGCCGCTTGGCCGCTACCCTGGACTTTGTCCTGGAAAAACAAACACTGCTGGCGATAACTGATTGCCTGGAGACAGTTAAAAAAGTCGCCGCAGAGCGAGTGCACGACGAGTTAGTCAAACTGCTCAAAGCCGACAAGCCGTCCATCGGTTTGGAATATATGCGCCAGAGCGGCCTGTTGCAATTATTGCTGCCGGAGGTCGCCGCCTGCTATCAGGTGGCGCAACCGCCGGAGTTTCATCCGCACGATGTTTACTGGCATTCTCTGTATGCCTGCGATGCCGCGCCCAAAGACTGGCCGCTGGTCCGGCTGGCCGCCCTGCTCCACGATATCGGCAAACCAGCTTGCAAGGTGGAAATGACTTTTTATAACCATGACCAGGTCGGTAAAGAGCTGGCCGGGCAATTATTAAAGCGGCTAAAGTTCAGCAATGATGATATTGCCCAGGTAGTTAACCTGGTCGGCACCCACATGTTTGATTACTCCCGCGAATGGAGCGATGCGGCGGTGCGCCGTTTTATCCGCCGGATCGGCGGCAGACAAAATGTCGCCAGCGTCTTTGCTTTGCGGCGGGCAGATGCGGCCGCCATGAAACAAGATATCGGGCTAGCCTATTTAACCGAATTACAGCAACGGATCGACAAAATTATTGCCGACGAAAACGCCCTGCACGTTGCCGACCTCAAGATTGATGGGCATGATGTTATGCAAACGCTTAATATCAAGCCCGGCCCACAAGTAGGCAAAATATTGAATGAGCTCCTGGAAAGAGTATTGGATGACCCCTCGTTAAACGATCGCGCAACACTATTAGCACTTGTTAAGCAGCATGCGTAATTGTCGTTTATTTCTTATATTAATCTCGTTATTCTGGATTTCATCCCTGGCCTTTGCGGACTGCGCCAAGCTTATATCTATCGAAATGAAAAAGGATCGTGGCTTTGATTATCTTGATATCTACACCTCTGGGCAAGCCTTTGGCAAAGGATTGCTGCTGGAAAACAAGCTCTATATTGATTTTCCTGATACGGTTATCGCCGCTGATTTTTCGCTGGCTAAACGCCCCTCTAAACGTATCAACCGGATAGAAACGGTCATGAAAGATGCCACCACCACCCGCTTGATCATTCATCTTAAAAAAACAATTGATTACGACCTGGTCAATGTTTTTGGCCGGGGGAAAACGGTGATTGAAATCAGCGACCGCCTGGATAATATTTTTGCCTACCAGGCCGCCTGGGAAAAAAGTTCGTTAAGCAAAAAGGCTACGCCGCTCAAGCCCCGCAAGTTTACGGCCATTCGTCGAGGCGCTTTGCTGGGCAAGACCATCATCATTGACCCGGGGCACGGCGGCGATGATCCCGGCGCCCTGGCAGCCAATGGGCCACCGGAAAAACAATTAACCCTCCAAACAGCACAACTGGTCTGCCAATTGCTGCATGAAGCCGGGGCGGAAGTTTACATCACCAGGGATGAGGACCGCCGCTCCAATCTCCACGATGTGGTTGATTTTGCCAACAAGTCACGAGCTGACATTTTTATCTCCCTGCATTATAATTCAACTTATAACAGCGGTACCTCCGGGACTGAAACGTATTATTACAACTCGCACAGCCGGCGTTTTGCCGAAATTATGCACGAGGCCCTGGTCAGGGGGCTGCAGCGCAAAGACCGCGGACTGCACCGGATGCCATTTTACGTCATCAAGAATACTGACATGCCGGCGGTCTTACTGGAACCGGTTTACCTGACCAATTGCTCAGAACAGGACTTAGCCAAGAGCCAGAAATTCCAGCGCCGCTTGGCCGAAGCCATCGTAAAAGGGGTAGAAAAATATTTCTGAAATAAGTTATGTCCGCAAAGTCACAACCGACAGGATCGTCACCAAAACCGGCGGCGAAAAAGAGGGGAAGAAGATTATTCCGGCCTCGCCGATTGGTGTTTTTGACTCCGGCGTCGGCGGCTTGAGTGTCCTAAAAGAGGTTCTTTATCAGCTCCCCCACGAAGATATAATTTACCTGGCGGATACTGCCCGACTGCCCTATGGCAATAAATCCCCGGAAGAAATCATCAAGATCAACCAGGAAATAATCCCATTCTTGATTAGCCGTGGGGCCAAATTAGTTATTATTGCCTGCGGTACCTCTTCAGCCATAGCCTATCCAGCACTCAAGGATCTCTATCCGGTTGAAATGATCAATTTGATCGGACCCGGCTCGCAGGCAGCCGTCAAAAGTTCGCACAACGGCCAGATCGGCCTGATCGCTACCCAGGGGACAGTCAACTCCGGCGCCTATCAGGAGGCCATCACCGCCATAAGCCCCAACTCAACAGTCATTGCCCAGGCCTGTCCGCTCTTTGTCCCGCTGATCGAAGGGGGACATCTTGATTCAGATGAGACAAGAAAAATTGCCAAAGGATATTTGAAACCCATTTTGGACGCCAAGGCAGATACATTAATTTTAGGCTGCACCCATTACCCCCACCTTGCCCCCCTGCTCAAACAACTGGTTGGCCCCAGGGTCACTTTGGTTGATCCGGCCATTGAAGCAGTGGCAGAAGCTAAAACCTGGCTAAAAAGAGCGGGGACTTTGCGCGAGGCTCCAACTCATCCAAAATATGAATTCCTGGTTACCGGCCCGGTCCCCCAATTTGAAGAGTTGGGCAGCCTGCTCCTTGGCAAGCCGATTTCCCACGCCAAGCATGTTATAATTTAGTCATGTTTGAACTGCAAATAGAAGACACTTTTGATGCCGCCCATGCCCTCCGGGGGTACGATGGCCCATGTGAAAATTTGCATGGGCACACCTGGCGGGTCCAGGTGTTTTTTCGGGGTGACAAATTAAATGACTTAGGAATACTGATCGATTTTAAAACCGTTAAAAAACTGCTCAAAGAATTATTGGACCAATATGACCATAAAAATATGAATGAGCTGGTTGAATTTAATGCCAGCAATCCTTCGAGCGAAAATTTGGCCAAAAGCATTTATCTGCAGCTGCAACCACAATTAAAGGGTTTAAATAAAGTGACCGTCTGGGAATCTGCCACTACTGCGGCCAGCTATCAGCCCTGATCTCTTAATAGCTCCATCAGGCCATTTATCCCTTGAAGGATAAATTGTCCCTCGGCCCTCAACTGCCTGGCGGCCAGCTGGTCGCCAATCCCCCTTAAACTATTATGAAATAACTTCATCGGGACCAGAGAGACCCCTCCCTCACCGAAAAGGACCAGTTTTAAATCTGCCTCCAGTTGTTGCAGCTGGGTAACATTATTGGTCATCATAACTGTCCGGTCATCAGTGCACAGCGTCGCCCAGTCAAGCAGCCCGGCTAATTGATGGTTACCCAAACGATTCAATTCCGGGTCCTGGGAAACACACAAACATTTGAGGTTGCTGACTGGTGAAACCTCAAAAAGCATTCCATAATCAATTATCCGCCGCTGCTCCTCCGCGCTTAATTCTCCCAAATGGATACCATGGCCAACCCTTTTGATCCCCAAACTGGCGGCGGTGGTGATATTGAATGCCTGACCAGGCATTTCACCGGCATGGGCCCGCAATATCACCGGGGTTTGCCTAAGACGGTGATAGACATTGGCATAAGCGCTTAAAGGGGTTTCAAATTCTGCCCCGACCACATCTATTCCTATCTGATTGGGGAAGCGACGGGACCAGCGTTCGGCGCACATCATCGTATTAATCGGGTGCTGCGGGAACATCTTTGTGTAAACTCCGCGATAAATTGCCAGGGAAAGTTCCCAGCCCAAACCAAAACGTTTTTTCCCCTCTTCCAGCCCGCTGACTGTCGCGTCGACTATCTCATCATAAGTCAGGGTGCCGGTTTGATGCAGACAGGGAGCAATAATCGCCGAAAGATACATGACCCCTTCACGATATGAGTCTTCCATCAGCTCAAAAGCCGCCCGTTGTAACCCTTCTCTGGTCTGCAACACAGCCAGGGCAAAATCAAAACCTAAAAATAGCATTTTCAAGAAATCCGGCTGGACACCGCGTATCTGGCTCAAAGCACTCAACTGCTCCAGGGTCGGCTCGGACTTTAACTGGGGAACACTTTTAAGCACCGCCGCCTTTGCAGGATTGCTCTTGGCATCAGCCAGCACCTGTTTTAGGCTGATACTGCCGCGATTGGCCAGGTCCAGGACGGTTGACAGGCGGACACTGCCGTCAAGATGAACGTGCAGGTCGGTTTTGGGGAGCATGGCTGTCAGCAGATCGTAACGCATTTTTTCCCGTTTTTCGGCAACTTTTTGCAAGGCTGATCTAACCGGGGCAAGCGCGGGAGCTTGTTTCAAATGTGAATGATTGGCAAGCAGGTGATCAAGCAGCAATAATGAGGCGTAACGGACCCTGATGTCCGGCGCATTTCTGAACTGGTCGACTAAGCCATCGATCTTAACCAGGCTCGGCCGCATCTCTCGACAGACCTGAACCAAGCCAAGCAAGGCCCTGCCCCCTTTAAGCTGGCGAAGTCCGGCAAAAGTCATGGCGTTCGGACCAACCGGCCCTTTCGGGCCACCTGCAGAGTAGACTTTCATGGCTAGACTATTTTCATTAATTATGATGAGAAATTTCAGCGAATTATGCTAAAATTAGCTTATGCGTTTTTATAAATTCCAAGGTTTGGGCAATGACTTCGTGCTGATCGACAGCCGCCAGGAGCCACTCGACAAACTCGACCTTAAGCAATTGGCTATCCGGTTATGCGACCGCCATTTTGGCATAGGGGCTGACGGCTTATTAATTGTCTGGCCATCAAAAAAAGCCCACTACCGCATGCAAGTGATCAATCCTGACGGGAGTGAGGCGGAAATGTGCGGCAACGGTATTCGCTGTTTTGCCAGATATGTTTACGAAACTGACCAATTAAAAGAAGAAGTTATTTCAGTTGAAACCCTGGCAGGGACACTTTTGCCAGCCGTTATCCTGGATCCGCACGGTAAAGTTGAAGGGGTCGAGGTTGATATGGGAATTCCCACTAAAATTACCAATTACCAATTACCAGTTACCGATTACAATTTTACTATCAATGAACTTTCGTTGGGTAACCCTCATGCAGTTATTTTTGTCGATGACCTGCAAAAGATTAACCTTGCGGAAGTTGGCCCCTTAATTGAAAACGACCCGCATTTCCCCAATCGGACCAATGTTGAATTTGTGCAGATCAACAACGAGAAGGAGCTCGAGGTTAAAGTTTGGGAGCGTGGGGCTGGCGAGACACTGGCCTGCGGCACAGGAGCCTGCGCCAGCGTGGTCGCCGCTAACCAGGCCGACAAGATTGGCCGTCGCGCTGTTGTCCACCTTCCCGGCGGAGATTTGGATATTGAGCTAATTGAAGATGGTCACATTTTGATGCGCGGAGCGGCAGAGCCGGTCTTTAAGGGGGAAATCACACTATGAGAAAATCACACCGCTTAAAGCTGATCCCCCCCTATTTGTTTGTCAAGATCGAAGAAAAAAAAGAACAACTTACCAAACAAGGAATCGACATCATTGACTTCGGAATCGGTGATCCTGATTTACCGACCCCGCAGCATGTTTTCCAAAAGATGCACGAAGTCCTGGAAAGCAAAGAGGCCTCGCAATACCCTTCTTCAAAAG
>MEUF01000024.1:0-11189 GCA_001771615.1 candidate division WOR-1 bacterium RIFOXYB2_FULL_48_7 | reverse complement strand
CGATCCGGGAGATGTCGCCCTTGTCCCCGATCCTTCTTACCCTGTCTATAAAATTTGCACCACCCTGGCTGGCGGGGAACCATATCTGCTCCCATTAACAGCTAAGAATGACTTCCTCCCGGAATTAGACAAAATCCCGGCTGAAATTTTGCAGAAAGCCAAACTATTGTTTATCAATTATCCAAACAACCCGACAGGAGCCGTAGCCGGGCTGTCGTTTTTTGAAAAGTGCGTTAAATTTGCCAAACAACACGACCTCCTGCTGGTTTCCGACTTGGCTTATTCTGAAATGGGTTATGGTGGGTATCAACCCCACAGCGTACTCGAAGTTCCCGGGGCCAAAGATGTCACTATCGAATTCCACTCTCTTTCCAAGACTTATAATATGACCGGCTGGCGGATCGGCCTGGCGGCTGGCAACCGCGAAGCGATCCAGGCGTTGGCAACAATCAAGTCCAATATCGACAGTGGGGCATTCAAAGCCATCCAGTTCGCCGGAATTACCGCCCTAACTGCGCCACAAGATTGTGTGGCCAAAAATAATAAGGTTTTCGAAGAACGGGCTTATACTTTAGTCGCGGGGCTTAATTCGCTCGGCTGGCAATTGCCCCGGCCGCAAGCCACTTTCTATCTCTGGGTGCCCGTACCAAATGGCGAAACATCCGCTTCATTCGCGGAAAAGTTGTTAGATAAATGCGGCATTTTAATTGTCCCCGGCAGCGGCTATGGCCCTTCCGGCGAAGGCTATGTCCGTTTTGCCATTACCATCCCCAAAGAAAGGATCCTGGCCGCGGTCCAACGGATGAAAGAACAGAACATTCTTTTTTCATGACGAAAAACATTAAATACCTGTTCCTCTTGCTTGCTCTTGGCTGCCTCTTTTTCTGCCTGTTTTCCGGCTGCGCTTCAAATTCCAGCACGCCCGATGTCAGTAATGAAGGGGTAATTAAAGGGCCCAACCGTGGTGAGGGGGGCAATGATGACGACCAGACATTCCGGTCGTTGGCCGTAGCCAAGAATGACCCCAAACTGGTTTATGTCGGGACCGAAGGAAATGGCATTTTCAAAAGTACCGATGAAGGGGTCAGCTGGCAATGGGTCAGGACCGGCCTTTATTATGATACGCACAATTTAGCTTATCCGGAAATATATGACATTAGCCTGGATCCCCTCAACGACCAAATTGTCTACGCGGCTGCAACCTCGGGGCCGGATAACGGCGACTCGACAAAAACGACCGGCGGCTTATACAAAACCAGTGACGGTGGCGCCCGCTGGGAAAGGATTTTTCTCGGGGCTGGCAACAGTGCCTTCCATTCGGTAGCCACCGACCCCCAAATATCGGCCAAAATATTTACCAGCAATGGGGCTGGATTTTCTACTCGAGGGGGGGGATAGTTCGTACTACTTTAGTGATTTTTTTGTCAGCACAGACGGCGGAACAAACTGGCCCGTCTCCCCTATCCCTTCGCCGGATAAAATTAACAAATTCTGGCAAATTGCCTCTTTAAACGATAGTGTTGTTTATACCCTTGGCTTGCCGGCCCCTACCGGAGAAGCGGTCGGGCTCATCAAGAGTCTTGATGGGGGAGCAAGCTGGTCAAAAATCACCACCCCCGGCACCTGGGAATATAATTATTTTGGAATTGCCCCACAGGATATCAATATTATTTACCTGATCGCCTCTTATATCCTCCCGACACAAAAATCGACAGATGGCGGCCTTACCTGGTCAAGCTTTCACAGCAACGGAGCGCGGCCGTCCGGCCCGCTGGCTGTTTCCCCCATAAGTTCAGAAGTCATCCTGGTAGTGAATAATAACCGTTTACAAAAACAGACAGACAGCACAGCAATAACCGTCTTGACAGCCGAAGCGGTGATCGAAAAGATCGTTTTCGCGCCTTCAGACCCAAACATTGTTTATGTCGCCAGCCGCCATTATTGCATTTATAAAAGCACCGACGGCGGGGACACCTTTACTCAAGTGGTCAATTTACGGGATTATATAGATAGCCACTGATCAGTTCAGCGCTAACCGATTATAGCCAGAGTCAAAGATTGTTCAATCCACTGCCAACGCAGTTCACTGTTAGCCGGGCGCTTCACATCAAGCTCTGTCAAATGCTTGCGGACAATTTCCCTATTGGCCGCTGGCATTACGGCTACTTGCCAGGCTGAATAAAAATGTCTTCTGGCTTTTTCCTGCCTGGAGAGCCTCTCGGCCTCATCTTGAGGTTTTAATTTAAGCAAAATGCTGCCTGCCAGCAAATTGCCAAAAAGATAGCGCAAATGCCGTAATTCATAAGCTCTTTCCCAGCCCAGTTCAGTTAAAACTTTTTCATCCGGCCGGCTTTTCAGGTAAAAATCCATGGCTTGTTTATATTTTTTATTTTCCATGGCAGAAATCGCCTGGCCAAGATTTTTTATGCAGGCTTTAACCTTTCTATTAGAAATTATTTGAAGTTGCTCTTCATATTTCTTCCCGGTTTCCCTGGTCTTTAGGCAACGAATGGCCAGGCCTGCCGGGTCGGTCCAATCATATCCAACACACGTCCGGCTATGATAAGCCAGGCGTTCAAGTAACACCGCTTCAACCGCCTGAAAAGTCGACAACGCCTCGTTATATGGTTTGACTACCCTGGTATAAGCACAATTTCTGGCAACTGGCAGCAGGCCACCAGAATTCAGATCGCGTAAAAATGCAATTTGGTCAATTATTGCCTCGCCTCTTCTTTCCATTAATTCTTGTTTGGCAATCTCTTCGGCCACCGTTAAAGGGTTAACAAAGTAAGCCTCATTTGGCGCTGGCCGTTGGGCCACAGAAAAAACAAGGGCAACCAACGCCAAGACGATCGGCCGGTAATTATTTCGTAAATCATCGTAGCGCTGAACAACCAAGCCCTCCCGTTCATTGAGCTCGCGCAATACTCGTTCGCCAATCTCATTCATTATCGATAGATCGGCCTGGGATTGATAGATTGTCACTGCCGGGTCAAAACTGGCGGCAACCAGCAAATTAAGTAGTCTCTCTTGCCCGGAAAAATATTTTTCCAGCCGTTCATACACCCCGGTCAACATCTGTGCTTGCCTGATTTCCACCAAGGCCAACAAAGCTTCGTGGACCCGCTTAGCCCGGGAAAGCCGGCTCAAAGTTCCCGGTTCCCCCACTCTAGATAAAGCAATATAGCTTTTTTGAAATCGTTCGTTGTCTCCTGCAATTTGATAATATCTGGCGATAATCAATCCGCCCAATAATTGTTTTATTTGCACCAGCAGGCTCAAGACCATTTCATGTTCAGAATGTACATAACCGACCGCGTTAAAATTAACACCTTCCAGATAGGCTTTTGATAGTGACGCGATAATTTCATCCAGCGGCGGGTTATCTTGGGCCAATAATTCAACCGCTTTTGCCAAGGCAGCGATAATGTTCCTGGCCTTATCCGTTGCTCGCTCGTTATAGGCGCCATGCCTGGTCCCGCTCAACAACTGTTCAGCCCTGCCCAGGTGATCAAAAGCCAGTGGAAATTTTTCTTCAGCCGCCAAACTAACCGCTTGCCTAAACATGGCAATGCCCAGCCGGTTCATGCCAAATAGCTGGGCTTTAGGTAAGAGGAGTAAACCGGGGTTATAATCAAATAGCTGCTGCGTCCCCCCTAAGCGAACAATTTCAACCGCTTTTTCTCGTGCTGTTGTTTCGCTGATTTGGGCCGCCGCCATAATTGCCCCTTCCCTAGTTCTGGTCGGCCTGACAGCTTTTCCCTCAACCACCACGACTAGACGGCTAAACCTTTGATAACGTTCGACAAAAGTATCATCAGGGACCAGCAATAGATCAGCCGTTTTGGTCACCGCTCCATCGAACAGACGTAACCCATCCCTTTTTAATTGGTGGAGCTGTTGAGCAAAACTTCTTAAGCCCCTTTGGTTGGGATACTGGCTCAACATCCTGATCATTAGTTGCCGGTTTTCCCGCTCACTCCCAGTGGTAGTCGCCTCCCTGACAAAATCAACTGCCCCTCCTCCCAAATGTACCGCCAATCCGGTGACAACCCGGAAATTTGCCACAAAAGCTCCACACATTAAATTAGATTTTATTAGTTGGGTAATAATATCATCTTGTCGTTCAGCTGAGATAATTCCCAAGCTTTGCAAAGCCGGACGGACAAGGGCTATTGAGGCGGTTGTCGAAGTCAGCCAGGCGGCAAAAGCGGCCGGGGTTCGGGTGCGATAAGAATTAACCCAACAACCTCGGGCTAGAAATTTATCTAATCCATGCTGCCGCATGAGCCCTAATCGATCAAGGCGCGGAGCGGCCGCGGAAGGGACAGGTGTACAAACCATACTATTTAAGCCGGACTTGTCGCTTGTCGTTGCTGGATAAGCCTGGCAATAATGGCCGCGATTTGCACAGTGCCGCTGTGTCGGTGCGGAAAATGATGGGCATTGCCCAAAAATTTTGTTACTTCTGGTTCGTCAAGAACCAGGGTGCCGCTGGAAACATGTTCTCCCGCTAATATTCGCCCCACAATCCTTTCATAAACAAACCGGCGCCGTTCGATAATTTGCGGCACCGTCAACGAGCGGCCAAGCCCGCTGGAAGTTGCGGTGAAAAGGTCCTCTAATAGCGGGTCAAGTTGCTCCAACGACCCACGATCCATAGCCGCTAACTCTTCCCAAAAACTAGCAAAATCAACCTTTGTTGCCGGCTTTTGCGGTCCGGTAGCCGCCAAGATACCCCGTTGCAAAGTTTCATTTGTCCTGCGCAGTCCATCGACTTCTGCCAAAAGAAGATCATGTTGACGCTTTAACTCCTCCAATTCTCTTTTTCTGGCCTCGAGCTGTTCTTTCAATCGCTCTATTTGTTGAGCTAATCCATCAATATGCGCTTTTTGCTCTCCGCCAATAATTTTCTCCAGCAAAAATAAAATTGAGCGAGCGATCTGCTCCGGTTGGCCGGAAACATGATCCAATGCAGCAGTTATCTGTTCCTTCACTCTGGCCCAGTCACCGGTAAAGACCAAATTTATAGCTTGCATCAGACGGTTCGGCAATTGGCGGCTAGAGGTTACAACCACTTCAGAAAATGATCTTCCTCCTGCCGGCCTGGCTGCCAAAGTCTGTTCTCTGGCTGCCAACTGTTCGGTCAAATGCTGCAAGCTTGCTTCCCTGGCAACAAGTTCAGCCCTTTGACTGCTTAGTCTGGCTTCTAGCTCAGCTAATTCGCCAGCTTTGGCCCTATTTCTCGCCTCAGCCTCACCGGCAGTGGCAAGGAGTGCTTGTTCCCGTGCAGCTAAAGCGGTCCGCTCCGCAGTTACTTGCTGTTGGAGTACCGCCAATGCGGCTTCAGCCGCTACTGTTGTTGCCAAAGGGGCTGGTGGTTCGACAACAGGTTCGATAACAGGTTCGGGGACTGGTTGAGCCACAATCTCTTTTGTCAGCTCGGCGATCAAGCCTTTTCCCAGACTTTCAGCGTATTTTGGTTTATTTAAAGCTCTGGCTTTTCCCTGGGCCTGTCGCGCCAATTCCAAAGCCTCTGTCAATTGCCCTTTTGCCCTTAAAATTCTGGCCTGGATTTCCAGGTAGAAAACCGGCTCATTTTTTTCCATGAAAGCTAAATTGGCATGCAAGTAATCCTCGGCCGCTGCAACTTGATTGGCCGACAGCATAGCGTAGAATCTGGGCCGGAGTGCGTCACGCCAAAAAGGATGGTCATGGCCAATACGTTCAAAAACCGCCAGCGCCTCTGCCTCCCGCTGCAATTTGTGCAGCGCCCTGGCCATCAAATAATCAATTTCCTGGGCGGCCCGGCCGGCTGGAGCATATTCCTGGGCGGCGGCTAGATGCGTAAGTGCCTTTACTTCGGCCTCGCCAATCCTGACCTCGCGACTCGTTATCAATATCCTGGCAACCAGCAGCCTGGCCCGCCATTCGTCCGGCTTGGCGTCGACGATAGCAGTGGCATTATTTAATTTGTCTTCATCATCCCCCGATTCAACCAGCTGGTAACAGCGCCCCAGCAGTTTTGACTGCCGATCTTTGGCCGCGGCGTGTTCTGGTCTATATCTCAAGGCTTGGGTGACATTTTTTAAAGCTTCAAGAAAACGGCCTCGTGATAGAGCTTCGTCTGCCTGCGTCATAAGCCGCCTAAATGTCGCTTCTGCCTCTGCCGGTGAAATGGCTGGTCTGGCCGGCGCCACCGGCGCAGCTGGAGCAGCAGGTTCGATTGGCCTGGCAGCCGGAACAGGCGAGACAGGTGGCGGGGGTGGCGGAGCCACCGGAGCCGCAACGATCGGTCTAAAAGGTTGGCCAGTTAGTAATCGCACCAGAAAAGTGTATGGAGCACCCAGTTTTTGTTCTGCTAAAGAAGCATTACTACTGACTAAACTTGCCATTTCATTGGCTGGCAACCCCCAGCTGACAGTTTCCCCGGCTTCGCCAAAATATAGTGCGGCCATTTCATGGTCTTTCCTGGCCAGAGCAAACACTCCAGCCTGGAAATTGGCAAAAGCCAAATCGAGATCAAAGTTATTCAAGGCAACAGTTAGCTTTTGATTTATCCCGGCCCTAATCGCGGCAGCATTATCAATAAAATAATTCAAGGCAAAGTCTATGGTCCTCAAGTCGTCAGCAGAAAGACGGTTTGTTCTTAACCCATTTAGAACATAATCGCCCGCCCGGTAATTGTTTGCCAGTAAACTATAAATGCGGTGAAATTCCTGTCCCACCAAACCGGCTCGCGGGGCGGCATGCAACTGATGGATAATGGCTCCGTAGGGTATCGGTTGGCCACCTTTGACCGCCATCAGACGAGAAGCACCTTCCAACAACGCTGAAGCACTAATATTAGCCATTTTCATCCTCCAATGGGGGTAGCCCCTTCTCAACTATTATTTGCGCCGCTTTGACTACCAATCCCCGGGTAAAGTCGTCGGTCGCAGCCACGGCTTTGATCTTATCCAACAGGGCCTGTGCCCGCTCAATTGCCTCACCTTCAGCTTGTCTTCTGATTAATAAAAGATTGGCTAGGGTTTCAGAAGAAAGATATTTGTTATCAAACAACCACTCAATTTCGGCCACCGCTTCCACCATTCGCCCGCTTAATAACAGCGGGGCTGTCGCCGCTGTCCGTAGGTAGGGAGAAAACGGGAATAGCGCCAGTGATTCTGTTGCCAGCGCCGAAACTCGTTCTAAGACTGCTTCATCATCGCTTTCGTTGGCCCAATAACTTAGTTTGTCAATCAAGGCCAACCGGGCCTCAATTTCCCAATATTCGGCATCGAGGTCAAAACTTAGCAACTCAATTGCTTTGCGCAGTGCCGCCTCCCCCGCTTCATTCTTATGTTCGGCAAAAGCAATTTCTCCCCGTAATATTTCAATATAACCACTGGCTTTGGGCACCGATAAGGCGGGAAGAGTCCCCCGTGTTAAGACACTTTCAAATACAGCCAGGGTCATTTTTGCCCCGTCAAGATTATTGGCGTCTATCATCAACCTGGCCTGGAGGAAAAGAAAATCAAGATGTCCTTGTTCAATGGCCAGGACCTTTTCAGCTGACTCCAACGCTCTTGGCTTGTCAAAAGAGATTCGATAGGCTTCTGACATAATTAAGTATGCCGCCTGGACTGCTCCCTTGGTCCTTTCAGCGATTACCCGGGCTATTTCGCCGGCCCTCATAGCCAGCCCTAATTTGAGATAGTTATATCCGCCCAGCAAGAGCGCGTTAACATTATTGGGATCAATTTGTAATAACAACTTATAACTCCGCTCGGCCAGGGTAAATTCGTGGGCCAGGGAAAAGACATAACCGCAATTTTGTAAAATAGATTCAAGGTCGACTATCATCCAGGGTTTTGTTTTACCCATCGTTGCCATAAAGGATTCAACCTCTTCAAAATTAGCCGTCAGTTGCGGCAGCAACCGGGCCGCCTCCCTCTCCCATTGCGGGGTGCGCCGGACCTTTTTTAAAACTTCACCAATTCCTACCACCTTGGTATGCAACAGGTTAATCTTCAGTTCAGGGCTCAAGCCAAGCCGCTCAAGCCGGGCCAAAACCCGGCTACAATCCTCAAGCTTTCCACGGGTAGCCAGTTCATAGGCCAGATCTTTCATCGCCAGGGCGCCAGCCGGTTGGTCTGCTCCTTTTTCTAACAAAGAAATGGTAATCCCAGCTGGCTGGTTTTCTGCCAAGAGAGAATACCATAAGCTGGCTAAAGAAGTCGGGGCAAGGGGAAGGCCAAACAACTCCTCAGCCAAATTATGACAAACGGATAAAGAACAAAAATGGACCAAGAAAAAATCAAAAAACAGACTGTCTTCATCCTTACCAGAAAAATCCAGCGCTCCCTTCTTGAGCGCCCCCATTGTTGCATGGGTATTTAGGATCTTTTTTGCCGCCCGGCGATATGCCTCCCTGTTAGCAACCAATTCTTCTTTGACTGCCCGATAAATGGCCGGGTCAGCCAGCTTTGTTTCCACCAGTTGGGCAACTAACGGCTGCCAGGCCGCCGCTTTGGACAACTCTGAAAAAAATAGTACTGCCCCAACCAGCTTTTTATCCGCCCTAAAAACCGCTGCTGCCGCTTCAAACAGGGCAGCCTGCAATTCAATATAAAAAACGTTTATTGCTTCGTCTTCAGCCAGGATTGACGCCGGGATCCTTGCGGCTAATTTGACAATTTTTTGCCCCAAACCGCGGCTGACACCGCCCTCTTTGATTTGTCCGACAGCGGCTTGAAGCTCATCAAGTGTTTTGAGAGCCTCATTCTTTAGTTCCAGTTCGTCAAGTACCTGTTTCAACACTTTGCCGCTTCCGGGCAACCCTAATTTACTTTTCTCCAGGCGTTTTAGGGCTGCTCTTGCCTTGAGCAAAGCATCCTGTCCGGCACTGATTTTTCCCGCCTCGTTTGGTTGATAAGCGGCGCGAAGTTGGAAATACGTATATAAAGTGGCAACTGCTCCGGCAGGCGATGGGTCATTGGCCGGGAATATGGCCGCTAATTCAGCCAGATCCCTTACCTCATCTCTATCGGCCAAATTTTCCAGGTAGTCAGTCACTTTTTTGGAAAATGGACCAACCACCTGCAAGGCCTGTATTTGTTCATCTCCAGCCATCATGAGTGAATAAAACCTGGCAATTGTCTGCCATGGCAACCTGGCTTTCATCAAAGCCTTGAGCTCCTCGAGCCAAATCGCTTTATCAAGTTCATCGAAATCGGCTTTCATGAAAGGAGTAATTAAGACCAAAAGTTGCTCTGCGGACAAGGCAGGATTGTCATTAATTGCCACTGTCACCCGGATATAGCTTTCCAGCGCCCTGGTCCTTGATGCTTCCTGGTCACCTACTGGTGGATCTTCAAACCAGCTCTCCGCAGGGATCATATTCATTCTATCGAAAGCGGTTAATGCTTCTGGCAGCTTCCTCTGATTAACGTGTAATATCGCCAGGTCCCGCCAGGCGCTTCTGTTAACTTCTTCCACTTCTAAAATAGTAGTCAGCAAACGCTCGGCGTCCCCATATTCTCTGGCCGCCGCATGCGCAGCCGAGATTGTCTGCAACAAATCAATATAATCGGCCCGCTCTTCAGGCAAAGCCCTGGCTAATACGGTTTCCCGTGTCTGCCAGCGGTTCCTATCAACAACAACCGACTTGAATCCGCAATCAATCAAGACCCCTCTTTCCAGCCTTAACAAATCTCCCAGGGGAAGCGCGGCCACAGCATCAATTTTTGCCCAAGCTTGTAAGCTGGCAGTTTTTAATTTTGCCAGCCTGGTCTGAACAGCCGCTGTCCCTGGAGCGGCGACAGCCTGAAGTGAGGCAATTTTTCTTGTAGCAATCATATCTTCATGCTTATCGGCCGGGCTTTTAATTAATTTCATGAAATTTTATTTTTTTTCTGCCGAAATTAAATCAAGATGGATATCACCCCGGCTTGCCGGTTTAAAAAGCCCCAGGCAGTCAGTTGCCGGCACCTGCAAATATTGCGGGCCGCCGCGCGACACGCTGGTCGGGTAACACCTAATTTGACTATGGCGGATGTCCCTGGCTACCTCAATCCGGCTTCAAAAGAAATTAAGGCTTTATTTATTTTGCCGCAATTTCCTGACGGCGGCTGCCCAAATAGTGAACCGCTGATCATGTTTGGCGCCCCTGTTTTTAGCGGAGTGAATCTCTCCTTCCAGCATGTCGATCTGGCCAGACGGCTTGCCCTGGTCAGGCGTTTACCGGGCAGCGATGAACCGCAATTACTGGCCGGGGTGTGGGGCTTTTCTCTTTATTTGAATGAAGCCCCGGCTCAAGCGGTGATCAGGGCCAATCTTTTTTCTCCCCAACATTTTTTTCGGGTTGTCCCATCTAGCGGCCTAACGGGTAATATGCCTGAATATCTTGTTCCTCATTTGCTGACCACTCTTGCCAGGCAAACAGCCCCGGAATTTGGGGTCGCCCCGTTTGATCGCGGCCAGGCAGGGGCTATGATTCGTGTCTACAAGGGCGAGCCGATCAGCTGTGCCGACGTATAACCCTCTCCCCAAAGGAGCGGATTTGTGATAAAATTTCCTTATGAAAATGACCGGCGCACAAGCCCTCCTGGAAGCCCTGAAAATCGAAGGGGTGGAGACAATTTTTGGCTACCCCGGCGGGGTGGTCCTGCCTCTCTATGACACCCTCTTTTTTGACAAACGGATCAAACATGTCTTAGTCCGCCACGAACAGGGAGCCGCTCATGCGGCTGACAGTTATGCCCGGGCAACCGGCAAGGTTGGCGTTTGCCTGGCTACTTCCGGTCCCGGCGCGACAAACCTGGTGACCGGGATCGCCAATGCTTTTATGGACTCCATTCCGATGGTCGCCATCACCGGCCAGGTGGCTACTCCGCTTCTGGGAAGGGATTCGTTTCAGGAAGCGGATATTACCGGCATTACCCTGCCGATTACCAAACACAATTATCTGGTAAAAAAGGTTGAGGATTTACCCCGGATAATAAAAGAAGCTTTCCACATTGCCAGGAGCGGCCGGCCCGGCCCGGTGTTGATCGACATTCCCAAGGATATCTTTACCAACCAGTTGGAATTTAAATATCCCGACAAAGTCGACATTCCCAGTTACAAGCCAAAATATGACGGCCATCCTAAACAGATCGCCATGGCGGTCAAGGCCATTGCTGCCGCCAAAAAACCGGTCATTTATG
>MEUF01000023.1:29948-31521 GCA_001771615.1 candidate division WOR-1 bacterium RIFOXYB2_FULL_48_7 | reverse complement strand
CTTTGAGCAAGCGTTCAGCAAAATTGGCACAACCGGCCGAACCACAAGCCCCGCAATTTGTCCCAGGCAATGCGGCCAGGATCTCTTTGAGCCGTGGATCTTCGTTTACCCTAAAATATTCGGCCGCCAATCCTAGCATGGCGGCAAACACAAAACCCAGGGTCCCTAAAACAATTATGGCTGTAATAATCATAAGTTAAACATATTTGTAAAACCTAAAAAGGCTAATGACATAAAAGCGGCCGTAATAAAAGCGATGGGATAACCTTGGAACCATTTGGGGATGGGGGCCAGGAGCATCCGTTCACGTATATAGGCAAAAAGTATAATGGCCAGGGAATAGCCGCTGGATACTCCAAGGGAATATATCAGCGACTGTAAAAAACCAAAGCGATAATCAATGGCCAAAAAAGCAACCGCCAAAATTGCACAATTGGTCGTAATCAGGGGGAGATAAATCCCCATCGCCCGATAAAGCGCCGGCAGCATTTTTTTCAAATACAACTCTTCCAATTGCACCAACGAGGCAATCGTCAGGATAAAGACTGCCGTCCGCAGGAATTCCAGGTGGAAAGGGAACAGGACGGCATGATAAATAACCCAGGAAACAGCCGATGAGATGGTCATGACAAATATGACCGCCGAGCTCATCCCCACTGATGTACTTAGCTTGGTGGAAACGCCAAAGAACGAGCAAAGGGCCAAAAATCTAATCAATAAAATATTATTGATCAGAAAAGCGGCAAAAAATATTCCAAATAGTTCCATCAGAGCACCTTATTCTCCAATTTATTCAATCCGGCCATCAGCAGGCCAATGGTTATAAATGCCCCCGGAGGCAAAATCATGATTGTTGCGGCTGCCGCGCCGTTAAAGAGCTGCCAGCCAAAGAGCGAGCCAGAACCGAGCAATTCCCTGACCACACCAATAGTCACCAACGCCAGGCCAAAACCAAGGCTCATCCCTACTCCATCCAGCACAGAGTTAAGCACCGGCGCACGATAAGCAAAGGCTTCGGCTCGGCCTAAAATGATGCAATTGACCACAATCAAGGGGACAAATACCCCCAGAGCGGCATAAAGCTCGGGGGTGAAAGCCTGCATGGTGTAATCGATGATCGTTACAAAAGTGGAAATGACAATAATAAATATGGGGATCCTAATGTCATCGGGCACAACCTTGCGGATGGCCGCAACAACAAAATTAGACAAGATCAGAACAAACGCAACCGCCAGACTCATCCCCAAGGCATTTATGGCATTATTGGAGACAGCCAAAACCGGACATAAGCCGATCATCAGCCGCAAAACCGGATTTTCCTTCAGCAGGCCGAGGGTCAGGTCATTTTTCAAGCTCATGGCTGGGCCTTTAAGGCTTGCTTAATGCCGTCACAAACAGCCCGGGTCGAGATTGTTGCCCCCGTAATGGTGTCAATATCCTCCTTGGGCGCCAGCCGGTCTTTTAAGCTCTTACCAATGAATTGCTGGAGGAAGGACATTTTGGTTATGGCTGAACCCAGACCGGGGGTCTCTTTTTGTTTAAGCACTTTGACCCCTAGTACCTCACCGCTGGT
>MEUF01000023.1:23706-29906 GCA_001771615.1 candidate division WOR-1 bacterium RIFOXYB2_FULL_48_7 | reverse complement strand
GGGGGCAACAAGCACCGCCCTGCCAGCACCGTTCGGCACGACCTCTTTGACCGAGTTTTCATAGGCTAATCGGGTATTGCGCTCGATTAATGGGGCCGTTAATAAATAAATACCGGCCAGGCTGCCGCCAGCTAAAACACAAAAAACAAATAATGTTAGCGATAGTTTAATTATTTTTTGCATCCCAACACCCTTGGCCGGACGTGGACATCTATAAATGGCGTCCACATATTCATAAACAAAATAGAGTAATTTACCCCTTCTGGAAATCCGCCATAAAAACGGATCAAGACAGTGATCACGCCACATCCCAGGCCAAAAATAAACCGTCCTTTAGTGGTTACTGGCACAGTCACATAATCGGTGGCCATAAAAAATGCCCCCAGAATCAATCCCCCACTCAAAACATTAAACAGCGGATCGTGCCCCAGGCAATAGGCAGCAATAAAGACCGTCCCGATATAAGCGGCTGGAGCCGGCCAATCAATTATTTTTTTAACAAAAAGGATAACCGCCCCGATTAACAATAACAATATCGAAGTCTCTCCCAAAGAGCCGGCCCGATTTCCCAGGAAAAGCTCCCAATAACCTGGGGTGGCCTGGCCGATTTTTGCCAGATAGAGCGGCGTGGCTGTTGTAACAGTCTCAAACGGTTTTACCCAGGTTGTCATGGCCACCGGCCAGGAAGCCAGCAAAATTGCTCTGGCAGCCAAAGCCGGATTAAAAATATTATAACCCAGCCCACCAAATAAGCCTTTGACCAAGACAACCGCCGCTATGGCTCCGATAACTCCCATGGGCAAAGGTAACGTTGGCGGCAAAATTAGGGCTAAAAGTAATCCTGTCACCACCGCGCTGCCGTCAACTATTGTCACCGGCCGCTTAGCCAGCCATTGAAAAACCATTTCGCCAATGACTGCTGACAGGGTGACCGTGGCAACTAGCCAGGCAGCTGGCCAGCCAAAGTAATATATCCCTCCGACAGTCGGAAAAAGGAGGGCGATCACTACCCACCACATAATCATGGTAGCGTCTTCAGCCGCTCGGACATGCGGCCCGCTGGAGATATTAAAGAGTTTCATCGGCAGACAGCTCTCCTTGTTTTGAGCTCTTGTTTGGCCCCTTTAAAGTATTGCACCAGATAAATACGGCTGGGACAAACATAGGCACAGCAGCCGCATTCAATACAGTCAGCCAGATGGTAATCAACCAGCTTTTCGTAATCCCTCAATTTTGCAAAATCGGCCAAAAAGTTTGGCAATAGACCAACTGGGCAAGCTCGGACACACCGGCCGCAGCGTATACAGCCTTTTTCTTCATAATCCCTGGCATCACGCTGATTAAGCACTAAAAGGCAATTTGTCCCTTTGACAACCGGCATGTCCAAAGAAGCAACGGCTAAACCGGTCATCGGCCCCCCCATAATAATTTTGGCAGCATCATCGGTTATGCCGCCGCATTGGGCCAGGAGCTCAGCAAATGATGTCCCAATCCTGGCCAGCAGATTCCTGGGCTTTTTAACTCCGGAACCGGTTATGGTCACTACCCTTTTAATTAATGGACGCCCGGTTTTCAGCGCGTCAGCAATGGCCACTGCCGTACCGACATTGTTAACAATTACTCCGATATCAAGCGGCAAGCCCCCAGAAGGGACCTCCCGGCCTAATAATTTCCTTATCAGGACCTTTTCGCCCCCTTGGGGATAGATGCTGGGTAACACAACAATTTTTAGATTATGGTTTTTATTGTGATCCAGCAGTACCTGCACGGCATCCTGTTTATTGTTTTCAACTGCCACGATAATATTTTCCGCTCCCACTGCCCTGGCAATCGCCCTGGCCCCCTCAAGCAGCTCAGCCGGGCGCTCCAACATTAAACGATGGTCAGCGGTAATATATGGCTCGCATTCACAACCGTTGATGATCACCGTGTCAATTGGTTTGCTGGGCGACAATTTAACGTGAGTCGGAAAAGTTGCCCCGCCTAAACCGACAATCCCGGCTTCTCGAACAACTTTTCTAATTTGCTCCGGTGTAAACTCATCAACTTGCCAGTGGCTGCCAACCAAGCCCTGGCTCTCACGGCCTGGGATAGCTTCAATGACCAGGGAAGCGACCGGATATTGGCAAGCATTTGGTAAATTATCTATCGCGATGATGCGTCCAGAGATTGGGGCATGCAAAGGGGCGGCAACAGTCTTTTGCGTGTCGGCAATTTTTTGTCCTTCGGCTACTTCATCACCGACATTAACTATTGGGTCATTGGGACAGCCTAAACTTTGTTGTAAAGGTAAAACAACCCTGGTTGGCAGAGCTGCTTCTTGAACCGGTAACCGTTCAGTCAGCTCTTTACATTCCTTAAGCCTTAAGCCGCTCATCGGCTCACCTCATTGGCTCGCCAAAAAGCATTCCCAACCGATACCGCTGCGGCAAACCCGGCAACATGGTCCCAGTTGGCCCCCCCACCGCGATTAAGCTGCGTAGCAACGACATACGACCAAAAAGCGGCAAAGGGGGCGGTTTGCCAGAAGGTAATGTCAAATTCTGTCCAAAAATTTGGTTTGTCCAGGACAACTTCAGAAGTAGTTAAAACCATGGGTGAAAACAGGCAAAAAAAGAGCAATATGGCCGCGACCTGGTTTTTTTTCACCCCGCCATTATAGCAAAAAAGGGGTGTTTGCGGTATAATTTATATATGCTGATTTCAATTTTTAAGTCCAAAATCCACATGGCAACCATCACTGATACCCTGCTCAATTATGAGGGAAGTATTGCCATCGACCCGGAACTGTTGAAAGCCGCCGGCCTAATCCCGGGTGAAAAGGTCCACGTGTTGAATTTTGACAACGGGCAACGCTTTGAAACCTATACTATTATCGGGAAAAAGGGAGAAATTTCCCTGCGCGGCCCCGCTGCCCGGCTGGGAAAAAAGGGGCAAAGGGTCATTATTTTGTCTTATGGCCTGGAAGAGGCTAAAAAGGCCGTAAAAATAAAACCAAAAATCATTCATGTCGATCCTAAAAATAAAATAAAATGAAACCCTTCAGCCTAATTATTAGCCTAATATTTGTTATATTACTCACCCCTTGCCTGGCCATGGGAAGCAAACCAAAGCCCGCGGAACCGAAGTATAAGCTGGAAATCCTTAAGATGGAATTTGTCACCGCCCCAGCGACAAGTGAAGTCAAAAAGCATGCCCCAACTGTTCATAAACGCTGACCAGCTTGAGTCGCTGCTGATCAAAGCTAAAGGGGCAAGCCAAGATACAGCCAAACAAGTTATCGACAAAGCCCTGGAGCTAAAAGGCCTATCCCTGGAAGAAACCGCCATCTTGATTCAAAATGATTCTGCCGAAGTTATCCAACGACTATTCACCGCGGCCCGCCAAATCAAGGAAAAGATCTATGGGCAGCGCCTGGTATTATTTGCCCCACTCTATATCGCCAATTATTGTTCCAACAATTGTCTTTACTGCGGTTTTCGGAAAAGTAACCAACAGCTGCAGAGGGTAGCTTTAAGCATGGATGAGATAGCCGCCGAGGTTGCCACCCTTGAGCGTGAAGGGCACAAACGGCTCCTGATGCTCTGCGGAGAAAACCATGAGGGTTCCAGCCTTGATTACTTTGTCCAGGCCATTGAAACCGCATATTCGGTCAAAACCGAACATGGCGGGGATATCAGGCGGATCAACGTTGAAATTGCCCCGTTGTCTGTCAAGGAATTCCAGCGCCTCAAGTCGGCAAAAATCGGGACCTATCTTTTATTTCAAGAAACTTATGACCCGGTCACATATAAAAAAATGCACCCCAGTGGCCCAAAGGCCGATTATGAAAACCGCCTGTTCGGTATGCATCGGGCCATGGAAGCCGGGATTGATGATGTCGGGATTGGGGCGTTATTTGGTCTACGCGATTGGCGCTTTGAAGTGCTAGCCATGCTCGCTCACTCCCTGGAACTGGAAAAGACATTTGGGGTTGGTCCGCATACGATTTCTGTGCCTCGACTACAACCGACAAAAAACACTCCTCTGGCCAATCAGCCGCCGGCACCAGTCAGTGATAATGATTTCAAGCGACTGGTAGCCATAATCCGTTTAGCCGTCCCTTATACCGGGATGATT
The DNA here is from genome assembly GCA_001771615.1 of candidate division WOR-1 bacterium RIFOXYB2_FULL_48_7. Classification (GTDB taxonomy): domain Bacteria; phylum Margulisbacteria; class WOR-1; order O2-12-FULL-45-9; family XYB2-FULL-48-7; genus OXYB2-FULL-48-7-A. Next base: position 25,787 of record MEUF01000023.1, on the reverse strand, counting down.
CTCTCTACCAGGGAATCAACCTCCCTGCGCAACGAAATTTTTGGTCTTGGGATTTCCCAAATAAGTGCCGGTTCCCGCACTAATCCTGGCGGCTACCAATCAAACCGGCAGGAACAACCGGAAAGCGAACAATTTTCCCTGCATGATGACCGCTCCCTGCTCGAAGTCGTAAAAGATATCACCAAAATGGGCTTTTATCCCAGTTTTTGCACCGCTTGCTACCGCTTAGGCCGGACCGGCCATGAATTTATGGAATATGCCAAACCAGGGGAAATACAATCATATTGTTTGCCAAATGCCATTCTAACCTTCCAGGAATATCTAACCTATTATGGGGATGATGAAGCCAAGAATCTTGGTCGTCAGGTCATTGACCAGCAGTTGAAAGGGATAAAAACTGACATTCTTAGGCATAAAACCGCCAAAAAACTGGATGAATTAGCCCAGGGAAAGACCGACCTCTACTTTTAAAATCTGCTTGCCCGTCTTTTGCTTCAGTGCTACAATAAAAATCGATCAATTATTAGGAGGAAATTATGTCAAATAAGCTAAAATTAGGGTTGCCAAAGGGAAGCCTGCAAGAATCGACCTTTGAACTTTTTCGAAAAGCCGGCTGGAGTGTCCGCGGCACCTCACGCTCATATTATCCCGATGTCAATGACCCTGACCTGTCAATTACCCTTGTCAGGGCCCAAGAGATGGCCCGTTATGTTGAAGATGGAGTCATTGACGCCGGCTTGACCGGGATCGATTGGGTCATCGAATCGGGCTGTAAGGTTAAGACCGTTGCCGATTTGATCTATGCCAAACAAGGGATGCGTAAAGTCCGCTGGGTCCTGGCAGTGCCGGAGAACAGCAAAATAAAGACCGTTAAAGATCTAAAAGGAAAAAGGATCGCCACCGAACTGGTCAATGTCACAAGAAAATGGTTAAAGGAGAAGAAAGTCAACGCGGTTGTTGAATTCTCCTGGGGGGCAACCGAAGCCAAACCGCCGGAGCTGGCAGATGCGATAGTTGAACTGACAGAAACCGGATCGTCCCTCAAGGCAAATCACTTAAAAATTCTCGATACGGTTTTGGAGTCAAATACCGTCGTCATCTCCAATGCGGCCTGTTTAGCCGACCCCTGGAAAAAGGACAAACTTGATAACATCATTGTGCTCCTTAAGGGGGCCCTGGAAGCGGAAACCCGGGTGGGTTTGAAGATGAATATCATGAAAAGCCGCTTGCGGCAAATCTTGGCCCTGCTCCCGGCCTTGCAGACCCCGACTGTCGCTGAATTAGCCAACCCTGACTGGGTTGATGTCGATACGATCATCGAGGAAAAAGTCGTCAGGGACCTGATCCCTAAATTGAAGAAAAATGGGGCTCAGGGGATAGTTGAATATCCGCTAAATAAAGTTATTTATTAAGCATTCCCTGGACTGTAGCCACCAGGTCAGCGATCGTCTGCACGGAACGTAGTTTATTTTCCGGGACCTCGATCCGGTATTTTTTATCGATCGCAGCAAAAATCTCTACCCCAACCAGGGAATCAATCCCAAGGTCATTAAATAAGTTGGCCTGTGGATTGATTTTTTCTAACGGCAGTTTGATAATTTTAGCGACTAATTCACTGATTTCCCTGGTCAGCACATTTTTGTCTGGCATAGCTCCCTCCTAAATCAGCCCCAACTCCTGCCGCATGGCAAATCGTTTGACCTTCAACAGCCGGGTTTTGGGCAGCTCTTCCTGACGGAAAATTATCCTGGCTACCCGTTTATAATCAGCCAGGGTCTGATTAAATGCCTTGACAGCTTTTTCCACCGCCGCCTGTGAGACATTTTCCGCCGGGACAATAATTGCCACCACCTCTTCAGAACCCTTTCGCAATCCGGCCTTGACCTTGTCACCAACAATGCAGCTTTCTTTTATCTCCGGCAATTTATTGAGCAGGAATTCCAGTTCGTCCGGATAAACGTTGACCCCGGAGGCGGTCACAATAACATCTTTGCTCCTGCCGGTGATATACAAGTCCCCTTTTTCGTCTATGTAGCCGACATCACCGGTATGCAACCAACCAGCTTTTATTATTTCCGCCG
>MEUF01000023.1:21325-23646 GCA_001771615.1 candidate division WOR-1 bacterium RIFOXYB2_FULL_48_7 | reverse complement strand
TTTTGAGGGTATTAGCCGAAATGATCGGCGCGGCCTCCGTCATCCCATAGCCCTGGATGATTATAAAACCCATGGCCTCAAAAGAGCGGATCAAATTCGGGTCAATGGCGGCGCCACCGGAAACAAAGAACCTGATCTTGCCGCCAAATTTCTTATGGACAGTTGCAAACAGTTGCCTGCCAAGATTTAGCTGGAAATATTTGATAAAAAAACGGCTGATGGCGGTCAAGACGGCAAAAAGCCTAGTTAATTTCTTCTCTTCAACTTCTCGATTGATGCCGTCAAATAAGAGCTGATAAAGCAGCGGGACGCCGCACATGATGGTTGTCCCGGTTTCCTGCATATTGCGCAGCAAATTATGGGATTTCAGGCTCTCGGCATAAGTAATCCTGGCCCCCAAAGTATAGGCCGAGAGAAAACCGGCTGTCGTCTCAAATGTATGATGAAGCGGCAAAACAGAGAGAAAATTATCGTTTGGGCCGATATCAAACAATTGGTCGGCCACGGTGGCAATTGACATAAAATTTCGGTGGGACAACATTACCCCTTTGGGAAAACCGGTCGTTCCGGACGTATAAACAATGGAGGCCAGGTCATCCAGGGCCACTGCGGTTGAATTATCAGGGCCGTTGGTCGACGAAAGCTCGGCCAGTTTTTCTAGTATGATTATTTGCTTTTCTAATGGGGTCCCTTGAACATATTCCAAAAAGCGTTCCGCGCATATTAACACCTTGGCTTCGGAATCTGCCAATAGCGCCCGGGCCTCTTCCTGACGTAAAACAGCATCCAGCGGGACAACAACCCCCCCCAGGGAGACAATTGCCAGCCAGGCCATGGACCATTCCGGACGATTTTCACCGATTAACCCTACCCTGTCACCCTTAACAACTCCCAATTTCTGCAAGCGGGTTTGAATCTTTTTGGTTATTTCCAAGACATCATCGAAGGAATATTGGCGGTAGCCATTATCTTCTCTCATTTGAAAAGCCACCTGGCGGCCGTATTGCCTGGCATTTCTGGCGACTAATTCGGTGATGGTCATTAATTGCATGGAAAACCCCCTTAAACGATCATCCTGGTCAGGATGGGATTAAAAAATATTCCCCTGACCAGCAAATTGATCACAAAATAGGCCAGACCATAGGTCAATAAAAAAGCCAGGAGATTTTCCTTGGCAATCCCGAGTTTTTCTGTTTCAAAAATATAAATTAGATAAAAACTATAGGCCAGGGCAATTAATTGTAATGGGACCAGAAATGGGAATAGCTGCAATGCCCCACCGACCCAAAGAGGGACCAGCGAGTACATAACGATCAAAAATGCTTGTTTAAAATCACAGACAGCGCTGTAGTATTGAGCCAATTGCCAAATCGCCCCGGCCAGCAAAAAAACGATCATAATCCCCATAATATAATTCATTACCGAGCCATACAAAACGTCTTCCAGCTTGGGTAAATAATAATGGGTGGCCGGAAAAAACAGGAGCATAAACAGATAATTGAGCAGGCTGGCAATTGTCGGGATCAACGCTAACGGCGCAACAAAATTTAAGAACCAATTCTGGATTGAACCGGTAGTTTCCAGCGTTATCGCTTCTTTGGGGTTCAGGAGGATTGCCTTCACCTTTAAAACCAGGGCTGACATTGTTGTTGATTCTAACATCGACTTCTTGCTCTGGCAATATGGCTTTGCTACAATGCCATTATCAGGCCAAAGGGGGAGAAACATTGAAAAAATATCTGGTTTTAATCACAATTTTTACGCTGCTGGCTAATCCTCTCTGGGCGCTTGGCGGCACCTATGGCGCCCGGCCAATGGGCATGGGGGGGGCCTTTACTGCCGTGTCAGATGATGCCAACGCTATTTACTGGAATCCTGCCGGATTGGCCTTAAATCCTGAAGTGACGATTGTCGGTTCGACAAAATTAACCAACCGGAACAGCCAAATTGGCGACAATCTGCTCAATATGAAGTTCTGCTATGAAACTGAAATGAATCCTTTTGATTGGTTAGTTGGCGTGGGGGTCGCCTCCGCCCTGGCGCTGCAAAGCGCACAGTATCTTCACGATCAAGGGGTCGTCCAGAAAGGCTGGGGCCGCGAAGGGGAAACAACCGGACGTGAACAATCGATGGCGGGACAGGTGTCGGGAACAATGGAAGTCGAAAGTTTGAGGCAATTAGCCAAATCAGCTTTAAAAACTATCGGGGGCGGCGCCAAAGAGGCGGCGCATGATGTGGCCCACAATACAACAGTGGTTATTGCCCCTAATTACTGGTGGGGTTATGATCCCGGATATCGTCCACATTATTGGAACCAGCCG
>MEUF01000023.1:21134-21276 GCA_001771615.1 candidate division WOR-1 bacterium RIFOXYB2_FULL_48_7 | reverse complement strand
CTCAACTGGTACACAATCGGGATCGCCTCTGGATTTGAACAGAGGATCGCTGTTGGCGCAAACCTCAATCTTTATCACCTGAAAAAAATCAGCACTGATATCCAGGGCGCCGGGGGCGACCTGGACCTGGGAGTTATCGCCC
>MEUF01000023.1:13487-21089 GCA_001771615.1 candidate division WOR-1 bacterium RIFOXYB2_FULL_48_7 | reverse complement strand
TAACTACAGACATCCATTGGCAGGACGGCAGCAAGACCCGTTATGACATGCTGGTCAATGGTGGTTTGGCCATCAAGCCGGTACCGCGATTAACTGTGGCTGCGGATGTCCACAATATTTTTCAGCAAGGGAATAGCGCACAGACATTGCATTACGGAGCCGAAGCAGTGATTTTACCGGGGCTCCTGGTCAGAGGGGGCTTGAGCGAGGGGAATAAGACAGCCGGCGCCAGTTTAGCCTTGGGGAATGCCATCCTCGATTATGCAATATTAGGCGGCCAATACAGCCGGACGCAGATGGCCGGATTTAGCTGGACCTTCTGATGTACCAGGAAGCGTTGGAGGTCAGTCGGCCAAATACCTGGGAGAACCTAAAGAGAATTCCGGTCCCCGCCCAAAAGGATTGGCTGCAAAAGAATTTTAAAGAAATTCTTCAGGTCCTGGGAAGATTGGAAGACAAGAGCGCTTTTTTTTGGAATATCGTCGGCTATGCCTGCATTAACAATAACCTCTACAAAGAAGCCGAATCACTTTATGATGAATTATTCCACAAGACACAAAGGGATAAAAAGAATTTAAGCCTGCCAGCCTATCTCAGAGGCATCGCCCACTTTCTGCAAGGGCGTTTCCAGGAAGCTTATAATGATTTTAAATTAGCCCACCAGTTTGATCTGCAAAACAAAAACTTTAATAGCCCATCGGCCCAGGCCATCGCCTATATGGAAGAAACACTTTTCCCGACCAGAGAGACAATCAAAAAAAACCAGATCAAGCTGGTCAAGGACATTAACACCCCTCGCGTCCTGGGGCACCTGATGGGGGCAAATGTCCTGCGCACCATCCATAAGTGGAATTCCGCCTCCCCGCTCTACTCCAGCGGCATCTCTCAAGGCGGAGGATATTTTTTAACCTTAAAAAACGCCCGGGGGGAAATCAAAGGCATCGCCATTGATCCGGGTTACGATTTTTTTGATATTTTCCGTGACCTGGGAATGGGGATTGCCGACATTGATGCCATAATCATCACCCACGACCACGATGACCACACCGAATCAGTGGAAGGAATTCTTTCCTTATTGGCCAAATACAATGACCTAAATGACCAAAAGAAATCAAAGGTAATTGATATTTTTGGTTCAGCCGGGACACTCCTCAAATTCCACGGGCTGCTTTCAGCAACAGACCTTTTCGGCAATCGGGAAATCAATTATAAGCTTTTGATCCCTGGAGCCGAAATTACCGAGATCGAAGGGGCTTCGCTCATGGAAAAGCACGGCTTTACTATTTCTGTCAAACCTGCCCACCATACAGAGCGTTGGACCAACCAGGAATCATCTATTGGGCTGGTAATCAACACTAATATCCCCTTCCGTAACGGCGAGCTAATGAAGATCGGTATTACCGGGGATACGCGTTATGAAGTCGGCATAGGACGGGAATACCGCCACTGCCAGGTAATTTTGCTTAATATCGGCTCGGTCGAGAAAGAAGAGGGCAAATTCCTCAAGCAACATCTTGGGATGCTGGGCTGCATCAACCTGCTTAAAGAGGCCCGGCTGGGAAAGCCTCTCCTGGCAATTTTAACTGAATTTGGCGAAGAGTTTGCCGGCAGAAGGGAGATCATCAGCCGGATCATTGAAAACTGGACTCAACCGATGGAAGGGACAAAAAGCCGCGAGTTAAAAGTAATTCCTGCCGATGTCCACCTTGAGGTCCGGCTGGATGACCTTAACATCCGCGAAAGCGATACCGGAATATTTTTTCCCTACGGCATGATCAAGGTCGATGAAGGCGACGCCGATATCCTTCGTTATAAATTCAGCAGCTAATAATACTTAACCCGGAAGTTTTTAAATTCGCCAGTTGGCGGGAATTTTTCTGTTGTTTGAGAGGTTATATAGCGGCCCATCAATTTATGCAACTCGGCAAGGTAATCAGCAGTATTTTCCCCCTCTACCACTACCTCGACATCGCCATTGGGCAGGTTTTGCACATAGCCAAAAAGCGCATATCGGCCGGCCAGCTCCTGGGCAGTATACCGAAAGCCAACCCCCTGGACGTGTCCCGAAAAACGGGCCTCTACCCTTTCCATAGGTTAGTGATGATGGTGGCGTTCCGGTTCGGCCGGTGTAATTTGGCAAATTAAGCCTTCCGGACAGGAGGAGCATTCCGTCTGGAATGTGGCATGGGTAATAGAATATTTTTCGCGCAAGAGCTGATTAACCCTGGCCAGAACCTTGGAGGCCTCTTTTAGGTATTCGTCCGCTATTAAAATGTGAGCGGAAATCGCGTTGATGCCGGAAGCAATTGTCCAAATATGTAAATCATGAATATTCTTGACTCCCTCAATCGACTTAATATCCTTAACTACCTCGTAGGTTTTGATATTGGCCGGTGATGCTTCCAAGAGCACTGTCGCCGACTCCTGGACTAGGTCAAGGGCACCGCGCAGAATGAGCAGGGCAATAACAATCCCCAATAAAGGATCAATGTAATACCAATGGAAGAAATAAATGATTATGCCCCCCAAAATAACCGCACAGGAGGCAGCGGCATCAGAAAGGATATGAAGGAAAGCCCCCTTGATGTTCAAATTATCATGCGAACCACGGGACAACAGGTAAGCCGCCAGAAGATTACCCAGTAAGCCGACTACAGCAATTGCCAACATCAACTGGCTTTCTACCGTTTGCGGGACAAAGAGCCGCTGCATGGCTTGGTACATAATGACGACAGCAATGATAATCAAAAGCGAGCCATTAATCAGGGCAGAAAGGATCTCCAGACGGTAGAAACCGTAAGTATTTTTTTTATTAGCCGGTAACCCGGCAAAACTGGCAGCCAGCAAAGCCAGAATTAATGACATAAGGTCGGTCAGAACATGTCCAGCATCTGATAATAAGGCCAGGCTATTGGAAAGCCAGCCGCCGAGCACCTCCGCGGCCAGAATCCCGATTGAGATGACAATCGCAATAATAAGTTGTTGACGATGATTCATTAATTTAATTTTCTTCCCGGCCAATAGCTAAGGATAAGAAATAGTCCGCAGGCAATTATAGCCATAAATGAACCGTAATAGAAAGCATAGGCCGCGCCGAATGCCGACCAAAGCCAACCGGCCACTACACTGGCAAAAAGGACGGAGAACCCTGTTGCCGTGTAATAGAGGCCAATGGCAGTCCCTATCTTTTCTTTGGGAGCCAGAACGGCAATATACGCCTTGCTGACCCCTTCTGTAAAAGCGATATAAAAGCCATAAGCCGCAAACAAGAACCAGATATAATTCGCCTGGTTGGCCAGGCCAAATCCGGCATAAACCACGGCAAAGATTAAAAACCCGGTAAACAACACTTTCTTGAAACCAATTTTATCGGCCAGCCAGCCGGCCGGATAAGAAAAAAGCGCGTAAAAAACATTGTAGACGACATATGCCAAGATCACCAACATGGCCGTCATCCCCAGATTTTGGGAACGCAGAATCAAAAAGACGTCGGAACTATTGCCCAGAGAAAAAACCACACTGACTATGAGAAACATGTAATATTGCCAGCCAAAATTATCCCAGGCAAGCCTTAATTTGACAGTCGGGAGCGATTTTTCCTTTTTAACTTCGGAAACAAAAAACTGCAGGACCAACACCCCCAGCAAGGCGGGGATAAAAGAGATAATAAAGATTAGCCGATAATTATTGGAATAGACCGCCATTAACCAGACAGCCAGCAATGGCCCGGCAATAGCGCCAATCGTATCCATGGAGCGGTGAAAGCCAAATACTTTCCCATGATCTCCTGGTGGGGTAGAATCAGCAATCAGGGCATCACGAGCCGCCACCCTCACCCCTTTACCAAATCGATCGGTCAGACGGGCCAGCAAAACCATTGGCCATAAGACAGCGGTCGCCAGCAGCAATTTGGAAATTGTCGAGAATGAATAGCCAAAAACTGCCAGCGGCTTTCGCTGACCGATTAAATCGGAAAACCAGCCCGAAAATACCTTGAGAATTGAGGCGGTTGCCTCGGCAATTCCTTCGATCAATCCAACGACAGCCATTGGAGCACCAAGAACTGAAGTTAAAAAGATCGGGACAATGGGATAGATCATTTCGGAGGCAATATCATTAAAGAGGCTGACAAATCCCAGCCAGACGACATTTTTGGGGATGGATAATTTCATATTATTAGGTTAGTGATCTCTCCACCAAAGATTATACCCAAGTGGAAAAGCAGATACAACATCTGAAATCACGGATATATCTTGTCGATACTAAGTTGAGATCAAACATGCCTGCACTAACTAGAATACACTTGGCTAGGACTCTAACCGACGCGCTGACTCTGGCCCGGCCGGCAATTTTGGGTGATTTTCAACCGGATATTGCTGATCGAGCGGGCTCAACGGCACACAGAAGCACTGTCGTCTCAATTGAAAAACCGCCGACTATCGGGGAGCTGAAGAAACTTGACTCCTTTACGCAGATTGGCGCCACCCTGGTAATTGAGCCAAGTTTGCGAAAAACCGCGATCCATTTTGCCAACAGCCAGAGCTGGTTTCTTCCGCAAATGTGGGGGATCACAGTCATCACAAATTCTCTCCGCCCAGAAGGCGATCACGAGCTAAGATTTGCCTTAGATGGTTTTGTTGATGATTTTTGTGTGGTTAACGCTCTTGGCCTTAGTCGGGTAAGAAATTTGACTAATGAGAGCGGTATGATGCCGACCAGGATACCAGGCAGCCAGGATCCATACACCTTTGAGGTAGAAATTCTCCGCCTATCCCCTACTAGTTCAGTAAGGGCGCCGATTGTCACATCCGGGAATGAAGCATATTTCGGGATGATGGGGCTGTTAAACCGGGTTGTGACCAAGACTTTTGCCAGGACGCCTTCGACCAGTTTTGCTTTGGCCGGGATGCCCAGGCATATGGCCTTAAATGCCAAATCAGAAATCTATTTTATCTTATGGAAAGATCTGAAAGATTTATTTACCTATTACGGTAAAGACTTTTTCCGCGTGTTTAATCCTGGACAGAGTTGGCTGGAATTTTTTAGGAGATAGGAAAATGCCTCGACCCGATTGTTCTCAAACCATTCAGGGCTGGGTTATTTCATTGATTATTCCCAACTCAACACATAAGTGTAAAAAACACGAATTACATCAATCACTGTGGTCGAAGAAGCTGTTTTGTTTCTCACCATATATCAAAAAGATAACCTCTTGATACAACCCCGACGAAGAGGTCTATTCGATTAGTTGCTGGCAATAACTTAGAGGAGTATAATTTGATTGGAAGGAGGGTGGTTTTTTATGAAGAAGGTAGTTTGTTTGGTTTGCCTCTTAGCCTTTTCCTTTTCGGCTTCTTTTGGCCAAAGCGAAAACGAGATAAAATATAAATGGAATAAGCTTAATTTAATAACAAAATTCAAGTCTGGCGTCACTGCCACTTGGTCTGAATATAAAGGATATTCACTTACTGAGACAGGTGTCGGATATGGAGCTTTAAGAATAAAACCTGAAAGCACTCAAGATATTGAGGATTGGTGTATTACGAGGGGAAATGAAAAGATTTCAGAGAGTGAATTTCTATCCTTAATCGGAAAACCTGAAGAAGCCAAACGAATCGAGCAAAAAATATCAGAAGGGGGGCTTGGCAAAGCAATCAATGCCTTATCATCGTTGCTTATTTTAGGCGGATTATATCATTGGTATGTTAATTCGCAGATGTCTTATACATATGGCAAAAGCGATGCAGAGGCTCAAAGAGGATTAAATTTTGCTTTGGGAGGACTTGTATTGATGGTATTAAATCCATACAAGCCACAAACCCATTATTTAAAATATAGTGATGTGGGCTATCAGATCGACCTCTATAATGCAAATCTTCAAAAGGAACTTGGAGTATCGGAATAACCTCAATAAGAACAAGCAGCTGAAATGCATTCAACAATTGAAGTCGTCGCAAAACTAGAAAACAATGTATGGACTTTTAGGGGGCCAACTATTGAGGCCTTGGTTGGAGCATTTTCAGCCTTTATTCTTATGCAACTTACTAATATTATTTCAAAGAGGGCTGACATCAATAGAGGAATACTGGAATTGAAAACATATTCGAAAATGTTTGAGGATTATTTGGCAAGAATTGATGTGGAGCTAGATAGGGACATTGCAGCAATGCTTTCTGATCTCGCGGGGAAAGGAACCATTAATGGCACGCCAAAAATCAGGAGGTTGGATACCCTTAAGGATAAGGTGCTTTCAGACATAGATAAAAGATATTTGCATTTAGAAGAAAAAAGAGAAATATTGATGTCTGCTATAGGATTTATTTCGGGCCTTGTCAACTTTGATCTAACCGCAAAAGCTAATAAGGTAGATAAAAAATATTCCGAATTACGAAAAAAAACAGAAGACACAAAAATAGGCATTAAAAGAAAAATCCAATCTAAATATTAGAGTGCCTAAAATTATTTATAAAACATCCCAAGTGGGCAAATTATTAGAGTAAAAGCTGAAGCAAACTGTTTCCGTTGGGTCCATGCAAATTGATACTTGCTGCTATTGGCTTGAAAAGTACTTTTCTATGCAACATTGTGAATATAAATATTTATCGGCCGCCCCCCCCCATCATTCAGAAAACATGTTGATGCTGATAGAATCGACAGCAGCTTTTCTGTTAGAAACCACCTATAATCGGGGGATGTTTTTGTACCCAGATTGTAATGTTATTTTTAAGCCCTTCATCACTTTTTGCCGAATCAAAAATGCTCATCATTGTCGTCAAAACATCAGCAATAAAGTCTTCAGCAACAAAAATCACAGAGTCAAGAGTGCCATTATTTCCTTCATAACCTTTCAAATGTTGCCCAGCCTGTTCCCGACGATGCGCCAATACGATTGACCGTTCTCGTCCTCCGTAGCTCTTACCCTGATCATCAGGAATAAGAGAGAATGCGTGAACGATTCCACATCTCAAGACATAATACATCTGCTCGGGTAAATCTCTTTTACTATTCTTATAAACAAAATTATAATATCCTGAAGGCATCCATTTCTTAATGAAATCAATAAAACCAGTTCTTTTATTATCCTCTCCAACCACAAGCTTAGCTAAGTATTCAATAAGCGCCGATGCTGACAAGAAAACCCAAGGATCACCTGCTTTACATTGATCAGGCAAAGCATTGGCTATTGTCTTAAAATGAGCCTCTATCTCAGAAATACTATTAAATCTGTTCGACATATTCATATTTAGCAACATTGTAGAAAGGAACTAACTCTCCTGATAGGATGAATTAACCAATTATACTTTTCAACCAAACATATTCTGAATATGATAATGCACTCCCAAACAAATGCTAGCAAATCGAAGCTGTGGTTTTGTGGCGGCGCAGTGAAGAGCCGAATATTTCCTATAGCACATACAAAAAAGCAAAATGCACCATGAAGGACTTGAACCTTCAACCAACTGATTAAGAGTCAGCTGCTCTACCAATTGAGCTAATGGTGCATCTCTTTTGTCGCTCGAGACTTATGAAGTAAGCTAAGAATAAAGCGACGACTCTTCCGCCCCTTTATCCATATCTCCCTTTTCCTGGCATCAGTATAAG
>MEUF01000023.1:0-13346 GCA_001771615.1 candidate division WOR-1 bacterium RIFOXYB2_FULL_48_7 | reverse complement strand
TCGAACTCGCGACCCTCACCTTGGAAGGGTGACGCTCTACCAACTGAGCTACGCCCGCCTATATTAGATTAATTTTAACATGGGCGAGAGAGGAGTTGAACCTCCATGGTGTTACCCACTGGATCCTAAGTCCAGCGCGTCTGCCAATTCCGCCACTCGCCCACAAAAGTTCGGGCCCGAGAGGATTCGAACCTCCGACCAACGGATTAGAAATCCGTTGCTCTATCCAACTGAGCTACGGGCCCTTAAAATATCGGGGAGACAGGATTTGAACCTGCGACCTCCTGGTCCCAAACCAGGCGCTCTACCAAGCTAAGCTACTCCCCGCCAAGATAACATCGAACATTCTACGGATTAAACAGCTCTTGAACCAAGTCCCGATGGTCATTAATTATTTTATATTAATGATGAAATCATCGGGATCCCGACCGTTCCACCATATTTAAATTTAACGAACGTCGGGGCTAAGCTACTCCCCGATCAATCAACCCACTATAGATACTAACAGGATTTTCCCGACGCATCATTATATCAATTATCGAAAGTCGGGATCCCGACGATTCCATTATTATTCTTTTATTACGACCGTCGGGAGAACCTGCGACCTCCTGGTCCCAAACCAGGCGCTCTACTCCCGCCCCATATTAAATTATTGCAGCGGGATCCCGATGATTCCATAACTATCAAACATCAATGATCATCGGGACAAGCTACAGGATTAATAGACTGTTTTTAAGTCTATCACGAGGGAAAAACGAGGTCAAACAGGCAAAATTCTGCTATTATTCAGTTAATGGACAATATTTGGCAGGATTTACTGCCTGATCATATCTTTAAGGCCGTTGAACAGGCGATTAATGCCTCTTTAAGCAATATTTGCCTTCGCCGCAACAGCTATATCAACCGGGTATATGAGTTGGAACGGTTAGATAACAACGAGCGGCTAATTGCCAAGTTTTACCGCCCAAATCGCTGGTCTGACAAGATGATTAAGGAAGAACATGCTTTTGTGGCAGAGCTGGCGGCGGAAGGGCTGCCAGTTATTGCCCCCCAAAGCCTCAATGGGCAAACCCTCTTTCCTTGCGGCCAAATCAACTTTGCGCTCTTCCCGAAAAAGGGAGGCCGGGCAATGGATGAGTTTGATAAGGAAACCTGGAAAATTATCGGCCGCCTTTTGGCTAAAAGCCATGTTATTGGGGCTAAACATACCGCCTCTTCCCGCCTAACCTGGGAACCGGAAATCGCCACCAGGCAGCACCTTAAAACCATCCTGGAAAGCGGCTACCTGTTGCCGGAATTCCAAACAGCATTATGCAATACAGTTGAGCTATTCATTAAAAAGAGCGCCCCACTCTTCCAGGGCCAGGAAAGGATATTACTACACGGAGATTGCCATAAAGGCAATTTAATATTCCGGCCGAACGAAGGCATATATATCATTGACTTTGACGACCTCTGTATCGGCCCGCCGGTTCAAGATCTCTGGATGTTATTACCCGACTCCCCTGAACAATCACCAAATGAACTAGCCTGGTTTTTAGAGGGCTATTCAGTTTTCCGTGATTTCAGCAGAAGATCGCTGGCGCTGGTCCCAGTCCTAAGAGGAATGAGAATCGTTCATTACCTCGCCTGGCTGGCGATCCAACATAAAGAAAGCGAATTCCCCCGTCATTTCCCGGACGCCGGCAGCAAACGTTATTGGACCGAAGTCATCAAAGAGCTGCAGGAAATAGTTCATCAGCAGATTTTTTAATTGGCTGTGGGATCAGTAAAAAGCCCTGTTATCCTGGTCAGGGCAACTTCCATCTGTTTTATATAATCTACGGCTAAAGCTTCAAACGGCGCCAGTAAAGGAGCAATCGACACTAAATATTCTGGGTCTTGTTTTGCCCGCCGCCTGGTTGCCTCCCGGCTTTCCCCTGGCAAGGCAGGATAATTAGCAACCAGTGTTTCCTCAAAAGCCTCCTGAGTTTCGTGAGTAATCCGATCTTGTAACTCCTGGCATATATCCCTTTGAGCCTGAAATATTTGCAGCATTTTTTCATGTTTTTTTCTACTGCCATTGAGTAGAGAAATATCTTTTAAATCATCATATAATGTATCAACCGACATCATCATAACTGCGCGGGAATTACCCCGCAATTTATATTCGCCATCCATCACTCCGCTCTTTCCCATCGGCAAAGTCAGAAAACGCTTGATATTCCCTAAACATCTGGCTGGAAAATCTGCCAGCATTTGGGTATTAAAGCGTGAGCCTATATAAAATGTTCGCGTAGACTTTACTGTAGCGGGCAAAAATTCATTGGCAACGGCTCTTAAGGCCATTTGACACCTCTCTAATAGTTATCGAACAAAAAGGGGTAAAATTTCAAAAAAAAGCCCCCGGGATTTGACTCCAGGGGGCTTTGATTTCAACGATGCAGTCCGAAATTAACGGCTGTTCGTTTTTGGCTTGGCCTCATTGACAGTCAGCTCACGATCGCCCCATTTAAAGCCAGTCATTGCAGCAATGGCTTTATCGGCGTCCGCGTCCTCCATGTCAACAAATCCGAAACCGCGGGATCTACCGGTCATCTTGTCTTTTACGACACGGGCAGAGATCACAGTACCAAATTCAGTGAATTTGCTCTGTAGGTCTTCGTCCTTGATTGACCATGGCAGATTGCCAACAAATATGCTTTTCATATTATGTTGCGTCTCCATTTGTGGGATTTTCTGCGATTAATGGATCCGAGGCCCAAACGAAGGGGTGACTCATTCGACTAAAGATGCAGCATTCTTTCGTCATAAAAACCATTAACTTCGACCCTTTAACACGTTAATAGTAGCATTTGCCTAAGCCGCGGTCAAGTGATAAAATGAAATTTCTTGGTGGGTGTAGCTCAACTGGTTAGAGCACCAGATTGTGGATCTGGGGGTTGGGAGTTCAAGTCTCCTCACTCACCCCAAGATAGAAAGTAGAGAGTGGATAGTTGAGAGTAGATAATAATTATCTGGTCTTGAAATGGATTACCAAAAGAGCGACCGCGGACAAGAGTGAGATGATCATCCCCCAACGAAAACTAGCCGGCTGATAAGCAAATTCAACTTGATGGTTCCCAGCCGGGATTGCAACCGCCCGGAATAAATCATTGGCGCGGATAATATGTTCGGCCTTACCATCGACAGTTGCCTGCCACCCGGGATAATAAGCATCGCTTAAGAACAACAAGGACGCCTTTTTTGTCCGGCATTTTAGGCTTACCCGATCATAATCGTAAAGGACGATTTCCGCCTGGCCAATCCGCCGGTCAGGGGCTAATTTTTCATTAAGAAAATATGCCCTGGGCATAACTTGCCGGTTTTCATAATAATAAAGCGGCAAACCATACTGATATTTGTGGCTGATCAGGCGAAAGCCCTGAAGATGAAGAGGCTTGGTAGCCGCGAAATACTTAACATTAAAAAGAGACAGGTATTTATGGGTCCGGGGCAGCTTGTCGTCGGTCAAAACATTGATATCAAATTGGGCCAGCGGCAATGGGCGGATCGAATCATAACCCATAAAGTTGTAAAGGCGAAAGATCATCGGCCAATTGGCGGCTAAATTGGTTTTTGCCTCAATCAACCCCTGCTCAAAAGTCTCGCCAAATAGATAACGATTTTCCATATCAAGCTGATGAGTGTAGTAAAAACGATATAGCTGCTTGTCTTTTTGCATCAAGCGATAAAAATCTGGACGCTGCTCATAAACCTGACGGGAACAGCCGACCGGGATCGACGCCCCATTGGCGACAAGATCTGCCAGGGCCAGCAAAATCAGGCTGACAGCAAACCAGGCAGTTTTTAGCTTTTTTTTACTAAACAAAAGAAACAGGACCCAAAAAATAAAAAGAAATATAGTGGCATAGATCATCGTTAGCAAATCAAACTGCAGGATATTGGCCAGATTATTGAAAAACTCTATTGGGATAGTCTGCGGGTATTGTTGTACAAGATAGTTATAAATTGCCTGCAAATTCAGCCAAAAAATAAGCGTGATCAAAAAACTAATTGAGACCAATAAGCCAAATATCCAGGCTAAGAGGCTATCCCTGCGCCGCTCCTCTAGCAAGCCCTGAAAACCAAAAGCGGCTAAAACAGACACTGCCATGGTGGTCATAAACAAATATTTGACCGGGAAACGGATTAAGCCAAGGCCCGGGACAAAAGTGTATAGCAGCTTATATATAGGGGTATATTCACCAAAAGCCATAATCAGGCCGGTGCCGGCCAGGGACCAAAAGAAAACAATCTTTTTGTCTTTCCAGTTGGCCGCAAAGGCGCAAACAACAGTCACCAGACCCAAATAGGCGGAATTTAGCCAGTCTTGTAATTGCTGGCCTAACAGCGCCTCCGAATAATTCCCCGGCAAAGTTGGGTTACCAAATAAATATGGCAAAAGAAAAGTTAGCGTCTCCCGCGGCGGAAAAGAGCGAAAGCTGACAATCTCCCAGGTCGTCCGCACAACTCGATCGGAAAGCCTGGATAATTCTAAAAATGGCAACAATTGGATGGCAACCAAACCAAGAGAAAACAGATAACCGAGAAACAAATACAAGACTGCGTTAATTTTGTTACTGGCAAACACCAGGGCATAAGCCAAAAGAATCCAGGCGGTGATGTAATAGATTGTCGGCTCCCCGCCAAGGAACATTATCCCCAACAGCAAAGATAAAGGAGGAAGATAATAACCTGGCCTGGCCAGCCCTTTATCAAAAACCATCAAGACCAGCGGCAACCAGATAACCGACGACAAAGTAGTATTCATATTTGAAACTGACAATAGATAGCCGGAGAATGTCCAGCTCAAGGCGCCAAAGACTGACGGCATCTTTTGCAGTTGGTAGTGCCGCAAAAGAAGATACATAAAACAGGCAGCCAGAAAATAATGGGCAATAAGATAATAATTAAAGGCCAAATTGAACGGCAACAGGTAATAAATCACACTAACGGGGTAAAAAACGCAGCTTTGCAGCGTGGCCAAAAGCGGAAAACCACAAAAAATATAAGGATTCCACAAAGGCCAATGGCCGGCCCAGGCCTGTTCAACCATTAATTGCCGGAGGGGATAAAAATAACGGGAAAGGTCCTTATAGGCAAAAATATGTTGTCCGTCAAGATATTTGGCAAAAAAAAGCAACACAACCAGAGCAAAAAACAGCCAAGGCCAATGCTTACGGAAGAAGGACATATTTCGATCTCTGTTTATCAGAGTTTTTCTTGATCGTCACTTTTATCCGATAGGCCCGCCAGATATTTTCCGGGGTGACAACATCAAAGGGTTTTCCGGCCGCGATTAATTCTCCGTTCTTTAGCAGGATAAGCTTGGAACAGAACCTGGCCGCCATATTTAAATCATGGAAGGTCGCAATAATCGAGCGATGCGAACGAAGCTGGCGCAACAATTTACACAGCTTGACCTGATAACGGATATCCAGGTGGGAGATCGGTTCATCGAGCAATAACAGACGAGGCTCTTGAGCCAAAGCCCGGGCTATGGCCACTCGCTGGAACTCACCGCCTGACAATTCGGTCACCTGGCGTTCGATCAGATTATCTATTTTTAATTCGGCAATGGCCCAATTAACGGCATCCCGGTCATCGTTGGAATCGAAGGAAAACCTTTCAAAATACGGGGTTCGGCCAAGCATCACCAAATCACGGACCGTAAAGCCATTGATCGGCTCCATCATCTGCGGGACAAAAGCCACCCGCCTGGCCAATTCACGCTTATCCAGATGTTCCAATTTATGTTCACTGATCTTGATGCTCCCTGAATTGATCGCCACTAAGCCGACAATTGACCGCAACAGGGTAGTTTTTCCCGAACCATTGGGGCCAACAATTCCGACAAATTCCCCGTCATCAACCGAAAAGGTGATATCTTTGACAATTGGTTTATGGGGAGAATAACCACTGACCAGATTTTCAATTTCTAGGACCGGCACGGCTTATTTCCCCTCCAACCGGCGCCGCCGCAATAAATAGAGGAAAAACGGCGCACCAAATAAAGCCATCACAACTCCAACCGGAATTTCCATGGCCAGGGGGGCCAGGATAACCCTAGCCAACATATCGGCTACCACCATTAAAAGCATGCCGGAAAGGGCAGACAATGGGATAAGATAGCGATGATTTGGCCCAACCATCAGCCTGATCCAATGAGGGATAATCAAGCCGACGAAACCGATTAAACCGGAGACTGAAACAGCCGCCGCTGTCATCAAAGAAGCGGTCCCGATCAAAACCAGCTGGACCTTTTCAATTTCCACTCCCAGAGTGGCAGCCATCTCTTCGCCTAAGAGCAAAGCATTCAATTCCTTGGAAAAATAATAAGCAATAATTATTCCGGCTAGGGCATATGGCAGGGTAGTAATGACGTTAACCCAATTGGCCGAAGACAAGCTCCCCAACAGCCAAAAATAGACCGCTTCCAGGTTACCAGATATTTTAATAATCAGAGCCAGGATGGCCGAGCAAAAGGCCGATAAGGCCACTCCGGCCAGGATTAATGTTTCCGGAGAGGTCCGTCCAGCTACCTGTGAAAGCCGATAAACGACATAAACCGCCGTTAACGAAAAGAAAAAGGCTGACAAGGGGATTGAACTGATCCCGAACACCACAAATTGCGCGCCTAAAACCATCGATAAAGCGGCCCCCACTCCACCACCAGCCGAAATCCCCAGAATATAGGGATCGGCCAGGGGGTTGCGCAGCACCCCTTGAAGGATTACCCCAGAAATCGCTAATAACAGCCCCACTAAGGCAGAGAGCAGGACTCTAGGCAGTCGAACCTGCAAAAATGCAGGATGGTTAAAAGAGAGAGAGGTCGCTCCAATAAACAGCGCCAAACCGATAGCCAATAATAAACACAAGCTTAAGATTAAAATCAGTCTAGTTTTCACGTATAAACCTCGCAATTTTCTCAATCGCCAAGACAACCCGCGGTCCCGGCCGTGATAAAATATCTGGATCAATCATCAAGATCCGGTTCTTTTTTACTGCCGACAACAATTGCCAGCGCGGGTCGTTGTTTACCCCAATATTATTGGGCAAGACAATGAAATCCGGGTCGATTTGCAGAAGCTTCTCAAAACTGTATTCGGGATAAGCCATCCTGGCTTCTCCGGCAATGTTTTCAGCCCCTGCGGCTTTAATTATATCATCAATAAAGCTCCCTCCGCCAACCACAATTAACGGACGATAGCCAACCACAATCAGCAGCCTGGGACGACGAAGGACAAAATCAAGGCTAAAAGCCCGCGGCTTATATCGCCCGGCTTGCCGTCGCAGCTGGGCAGCCAGCTGTTCCCCCTGCCAGCGCCGGCCGACTTTTTCTCCTAAAATAATATAGCTTTGGGCCAATTCATCGAGTGAATGGGGATTAATGGTGAAGACATTTAAGCCGAAACTTTTCAATCGTTGCACATCGGTTTTTTGCGCCTCTTCCAGCAGGACAACCAGGTCGGGCTTGAGCGCAACAATTTTTTCCACATTCAGAAAAAAATCACCAACTTTTATTTTGTTTTTAGCCGGCGGCGGATAATTGCAATTTGTTGTCACCCCGATAACCTGGCCGCCGGCACCCAGGGCAAAAAGGATTTCTGTAACCGACGGGATGCCGGAAATTATTTTTTTGGGCACCGGGGCCGCCAAGGCAAAACAATTAAAAATGAATATTAAGCAGCCAAAAACCAGGAGCTTTTTCACTCGATCCCAATCGCTTTAAGAGACTCTCGCGAGGCGGTAATGCGGCGGGTTTTCAATTCCCCTTCCGGCGGGCTGACAATCCCGGCTTCCTGCATTTCATCCATCAGCCTGGCTGCCCGGTTATAACCGATGCGAAACTTCCGTTGGACATAAGAGGTAGAAGCCTGGCCGCTTTCAATGATCAGCCTGGCAACGTCACCAAATAAGGCGTCCTGAGCCGTGCCGGTTTCTCTCCCACCCTCACCATCGCTTTTGCCGAAATCGATCGCTTCAATACCAATAATCTCTTCCAGATATTCCGGTTCGGCCTGCTCCTTGACGTGCTTGATAATCCTTTCGGTCTCTTTGTCAGTCACAAAACATCCCTGGACCCTGGTCGGCTTCATCGAGCCAATCGGATTGTAAAGCATATCACCCCGTCCAAGCAATTTTTCTGCCCCGGAAGCATCCAAAACTACGCGCGAATCGATTTGTGTAGCTACAGCAAAAGCGATGCGCGATGGAATATTGGCTTTGATCAAACCGGTGATGACATCAACCGACGGGCGCTGCGTTGCCAGGACTAAATGAATTCCGGTCGCTCTGGCTAATTGGGCAATGCGGCAGATGGCCGTTTCTACCTCGTTGGCAGCCACCATCATTAAGTCGGCCAATTCATCAATAATTACCAATATGTAGGGGAGCTTGCCTTCTTCCCCAACCTTGTGGTTATAGGATTCAATGTTTCTGGCGCCAGCATCATGAAACATCTTATAGCGGCTCTCCATCTCTTTGATAACCCATTGTTTAAGCGTATTGGCCGCTCTTTTGGGATCGGTCACCACCGGAGCCAATAGATGGGCGATCCCATCATAGACAGAAAGCTCAACCATTTTAGGGTCAATCATTAACATTTTTACTTCATCTGGGCGGGCGCGCAACAAAATGCTAGTGATTAGGGCATTAATACAAACACTCTTTCCGGATCCGGTTGTTCCGGCAATCAGCAAGTGGGGCATTTTCCCCAAATCACCGTAAACCGGGTTCCCGGAAAGATCCTTACCGATACAGATCAGTAATTTCGATGCAGCATGAATAAATTCGTTGGTTTTAGCCGTTTCTTTGATCCTGACGGGCGTGACCGTGGCATTTGGGACCTCAATCCCAACTACAGATTTACCCGGGACTGGGGCCTCGATTCTGACCCCCTGCGAAGCAAGGTTTAGAGCGATATCATCCGCCAGGTTGGCAATCCGGCTGACCTTGACCCCTGGCTCTGGCTGCAATTCATATCTGGTGACAGCTGGCCCCTGCAGGATTGCCACCACTCTGGCCCCAACACCAAAATTGCGCAAGGCAGACTCTAAAAGCTGCTTCCTGGTTTCAATGCTTTCGCGCAGACTTTCCGCCTGCTGCCGCTCTTTCGCGGTAGTATCTTCCAGCAGATCAAGCGACGGTAATTTATACTTTGAGTGTTTTTTTGCTCCGGAGTCTCCATCCCCGTCTTTCGATTTTGCCGGCTTTTCTTCATCAAATTTGGGCAGGGGAAAATCCACCACCGGCTTTTGTTCCACCGGATCATTAATAGAAGCAAAAGTGATCGGTAAAGGAGCAGTTGTTTGCAAAGGAACTGGCGGGGCCGGAATAACTTCCTGCTTCAGTGGCGGGATTGATTTTACTACCGTCGGTTTTTCCCCGGTTACCGGCAATTTGGCGCCACCCTCAACCCGCAACAGCGAGGCAAACAGGCTCAGCAAAGATTGAAATGTCACATTAAAAAGTAATAGGCACGAAATAAAAGCAAATGCCCCCAACAAAAGATATGCCCCAGCCAAACCAATAGTTTTTTCCAAAGCAAAACGGAAAGCAAAGCCAATCGCCCCGCCAGCCCCCTGGACAAGAGGATACTTCGCTTGCAGCGAAAAATAATGCGGACTGGCAAACTGGGCAGAGGTGATAAAAACAAAAAACATGATGACCAGCCCACTCAAGCGAACAGCCAGCTCTTTAACCTCGTGGCGCAGCAGCAAGATGATTCCGTAGAGGCCAATAAAAAACGGTAGGGCATGGACCCCTACCCCCATGATCGAGCCAAGAGCCCGGTTAATCAAAAAAACCCCAATGGCCCCGGTCGAAGCTGAAAGATTGGCAATAAAGATAAAGATAGCCACCGCAATCAGAAGAATACCGGCGATATCTTGCTTAAAACGTGAAGGGATGGGGGAAACTTGCGCATTTTTTTTGCTGTAATTGCTTTTTTTCGGCGGCATTGTTAAAAAAGTATACCATAAAAAAGCAAAAACCGCGACGGGTTAGGCCGCGGTTCTGCTTTTTATAAACGACAATTAATTTAAAGTGAAAATAAAGTCCTTGAGGACGTTTTTCACGTCATTGGTCACAAATTCTTCCTGGGCCTCATTATGGAAAGTAGTATAAATTACTGTCCCCTTGGTTGAACCGGCCGGTTGGAATTTGACCGCCAGCGGTTTGTTAGCTAGCGACAGTGTCGAAGCAGCTAATCCGGCCGCCCTGATATTGGAGCGCTCCGTTTGTAAGTCATTGATACCGGAAGCATAGGTATTAAAAGTGCCTCTCAATAAGACATCGGTCCCAGTCCCTTCCGAGCTGATCACAACCCAGGAAGAGAGGTCATAAAATATCGACATTGTACTCTTCCCTAAAACATAGTCCCTAAGGGTGGTATCAACAACTGTCGCCTCGACAGTTTGGCTCCCGGTCCCAACTTTGGCGGTGGCAGTGGATTCGTAAGTCGTTGGATCAACAGTGCCATAAAAGTTGATCGCCGTCGGCCACAGTCGTTCCACATATTCGGCCGCCCAGTCCGAAGCGTATAAGGAACCCCCGGCAACCTCAACAAAATTTCTTAAATTGGTTTCCCGAGAGGCAGTCAAGGAGCCATAAGTAGTTCCACAATCAATGAAGATTGCTTCAAAGGTGCTGATAAAAGCATAATTATCCAGGTCGCTGACGGTAATCGTGGTATAGGTATAGCCAAGTTCCGTAATAATATTTTCTATATAATCCCACGACCCTTTGATCACGGCCAAATCAGGCACGATGACAGTAACAGTCGGATCGGTGGGGTCAACCTCTTTGGTCCCGACATTGGTTGTGGCTTCACTGCTGGCAACAGTAACGGAAAATTCAAGCGTAAATCCGCCTTTGGTGGCCACCAGCGTATATGTCCCCGTAATAATCCAACTCCCCTCCAGCGTAAAGGATCCATCATAAGAAGTGGTGGTTGATTTTGTCGAATCAGTTTTTAAATAAACTGAAGCCCCGCCAATTGGGGAGGTGCCATCTGCGGCCACAATTGTCCCGGTAATCCTGCCCAACGTAGCCGAGACCTGTGTGGCCGAACTGCAACCAAACAAAGAAAGGCTTCCCACCACCAGCAAACCTAACAGCAATCCAAGCAATAACTTTTTACTCATTTCCGCACCCCCGGTGAGTGATTCTATCTTATCTGATTTGCCAAAGCAAGAGAACAATGCCGAGCGCCAAACAGTAATAGGCAAACCAGCGCAAGGAAGCCCGCCTGACCAATTCCATAAAGATTCTAATGGCCAATAACCCGGAGATAAAGGAGGCAGTAAACCCCAAAATTAGTGGCCAGGCTCCAAGGCCGATCGTCCCCGTTTTGATAATAGCTTTTGACTGCAGCAACCCTGCCCCCAGAATTGCCGGGATAGAGATGAGAAAAGAAAACCTGGCCGCCAGGTCACGCTCCAGGTTACAGGCCAAGGCGGCAGCGATTGTTGTCCCAGAACGGGAGAGCGAAGGCACAATTGCCGCTCCCTGGGCCAAACCAATTATTGCTGCATCGATAAAATTAAACTTTGCCTCACCGCGATTGCCCTTCCCCAATTTTTCCCCCGCCATAATCAGCAAACCGGTCAGGACAAAAAACGGCCCGACAAAAAAGAAGTTGGCAAAGAGGGCCTCGAAATAGTCTTTAAACGCTACGCCCAGGACTCCGGTAATAGCTGTAGAAACCATGACAAGCCCCAACAACCTGTGTTTGACAGTTAACAGCTCCCAAATATCACGCCAAAAATAAACGATGGCGGCTAAAGCCGTGCCCAGATGGACAACTGTATCAAAAGCAATATTAACCTGCAGGTTAAATAACCGTTCGAAAATCAGCAAATGGCCTTGAGAAGAAACCGGAAGAAATTCGGTTAATCCCTGGACAATGCCTAAAACGAAGTATTCCATCAATTAGCGTTTGGATTCCCAGGTATGCCAGAGGACTAAGAGCGGCGGCGCAACAAATATAGAAGAGCAGGCCCCAAGAGTAAACCCGATCAACAGTGTCAGGGAAAACTCCCTTAAGGTTTCACCGCCTAATAATAGCAGGCACAAAACCATGACAATGACGGTCAAAACGGTGTTAATCGAACGGGCCATCGTTTCCCAGATGCTGATATTGACCAATTCGCTGAATTTCTTTTTGGCCAAATTCGGTTTCTTCAGGTTTTCCCTGATCCGGTCAAAAATAACAATAGTGTCATTAATTGAATATCCCATAATTGTCAGGATGGCCGCGACAAAAGTCACGTCAATCGTCCGGTAAAGGAGCGCCATGATACCGGTCGTAATGATGGCGTCATGATAGAGGGCCAATAAGGCGGCCAGTGCATAAAAGAATTCAAAACGAAAACTGACATATATGATGATGCCGATTGAGGCAATCAATAAGGCCCAGACGGCTTGCTGGCTTAATTCCTTGCCGATGGTCGGGCCAATTATGTCAGCTTCTAATATTTCAGCTTTTGAGACCTTGGAATTAAGGTCAGAAATAATTTTTGCCCGAATTTCATTTTCCAGGGGGATAGTTCTGATTAGAACATCGTTATTTTCCCCCTCGGTCTTCTGGATAATGCTTTCCCCCAACTTATAATCATCCAAGATATGGCGGACCGCGGCCAGGTCGACCGGTTTTTCAAAGCGCAAACTTAACATTGTCCCGCCGGTAAAATCGATGCCAAAGTTCATCGCCCGCCCGTGGACGAAATAATTAAATCCAAAAGCAGCCATGGCCAGCAATATCGCTACGCTGGAGATGGAAAACCACAATTTACTTTTCTTAATTATGTCAAACATTATTTATATAACGCCTTTGAATTGGGGTCAGTGACAATTTTACCGTCAACCAGCATGCTCATCATCATATGAGTCATGGTCAAGGCCGTAAACATGGAAGCAAGGATACCAATGGTCAGGGTGACCGCAAAACCTTTGATTGTGCCTGTCCCGACAAAAAAGAGCGTCGCCGCGGCAATAATTGTTGTGACGTTGGAATCCAGTATCGCGCTAAAGGCCCGCTGAAAGGCGGCGTCAATCGAGGCCTTGACTGTTTTACCCAGGCGCAACTCCTCTTTTAACCTCTCAAATATAATAATATTGGCATCGACTGCCATACCTATGGAGAGCAAAATACCGGCAATACCGGGCAAGGTCAGGGTGGCGTGAAAGAGAGCCAATCCGGCCAAGGTGAGAGGGACATAAATACTTAAGGCAATATCGGCTAAAAAACCCGGCAGTCGATAATACAGAACCATAAAAGCAATTATAATCATAAAGCCAACTATCCCGGCAACCTTGCTCCG
>MEUF01000022.1 GCA_001771615.1 candidate division WOR-1 bacterium RIFOXYB2_FULL_48_7 | reverse complement strand
AGGACCGGCTCCCGGTATTTCCAGGCCCACATAAAAACCGTATTGTAACCGATAAAATGTCCGGCCAAACCGACCCAAAGCAAATGACTATGGATACGCTCCAGGTCCCCGATAATTGAGCGGATAAAAAGGGCTCGCTCTGGCACCTCGATGGCCGAGACATCTTCCACTGCGTTCACAAAGGCAAACGGGTGAGAGGTTGAGCAAATCCCGCAAATTCTTTCAACTAAAAAAGTCGCCTGGTCATAAGTCTTGCTTTCAGACAGTTTCTCGACCCCGCGGTGGTTATAACCAACCCGGACATCGGCGTCAACAATCCTCTCCCCCTCGACATAAAACTTAAAGAATTCCGGTTCCTCCAGCAAAGGATGATAAGGGCCGATCGGGATAATTCGTTCTTTGGCCATTAGTTTTCTCGCTCCGTATTTTCAATTTCCGAATCATAGCTATGCTTACGCAAAGGATATACCCCGGCCGGCCAGTCATCAGGCAAAAGCAAGGTTTGCAGGTTTGGGTGCCCTAAAAAGTTGACGCCAAACATCTCCCTGATTTCCCTCTCCACCCAGTTGGCTGCCGGATACACCCCAGTGGCTGTAGGCATTTCCAAGTCAGGCTTGGCAACGGGGACACGCAAGGTCACAACCAGATGTTCGCGGTCTATCGGCAAATGAAAAAGCAATTCGACTGCTGACCGGGTATCAACACCAGAAATCGTAGAAAAGCGGGCCCCTAATTCCTCTTTAAGAAAACGGCATACTTCCAAAGCGATAGCTTTTGGCACAGTCAGGAACAACCGCCGTTTGGATTTCCCCTGGACCTCTATCTGCTGGCCAAATTTATTGGTTAATGATTCATCTATTCTCATTTAAATTTTTCCCTAGCCTTAAGTATGGCATCGATCATGGCTTCTGGTTTTGGCGGGCAACCCGGCAAGTAGACATCGACCGGGATAATCTTATCAATTGGCTGGTTATAATTGTAGCTATCGCGGAACATATGGGCAGAACAGGCACAAGTTCCTATTGCCACAACGACATGCGGTTTTGGCAGCTGCTCGTAAAGCCTGATTAAGCGGGGGGCGATCTGCCGGTTGGCAATGCCCGAAACCAGCATGACATCCGCATGGCGGGGGGAACCGACCAGCATAATACCAAATCTTTCAACATCATGGCGCGGAGTCAGCAGGTCAAGGATTTCTATATCGCAATTATTGCAGGCTGACGCCCCGGCATGATAAACCCACAAACTTCTTTTTAAACTCCAATTGTGTATCTGTTTTAGCATCCCAGCACCGCCAGCAGAAAACCGATAATTGCTAATAGCGTGACCGGCCCCCAAAAGAAACGGAGCGCCTGGTCGCTGCGCAAGCGCGGATTGGTATTTTTTATCAAAACCATCAAAGTCAGGACGAATAAATATTTTAGCGGCCACCAATTATCGGCCCCGCCCAAATAGAGCGTCACCAGGAAAAACGGCAAAACAAACAACAGCATCGCTTTGGTCAATTTAAAAACAGCTAATGGCGGGCCGGAATATTCCAGCAGCGGCCCGGCAGCAATTTCCTGTTCAGCTTCGGCGATGTCAAAGGGGGCCAGCCCCGCTTTGGCCTGAATAACCAGGAGCGAAACAACAAAAGAGATCACGCCCGACAATTTGAGGATAAACCAGCTATTGGCCGCCTGCCAGGCGACTAAATCTCCCAGCACCAGGGTCCCGGCTTTTGCGACCAGGGCAAAGGTGGCCAAAATAAATGGCAGCTCATAGGCTAAAATCAATTTCATTTCCCGGCTGGAACCCAGGGCGGAGAGCGGGTTGCGCGATGCTGATCCTCCAATAATCATCGCCAACGATGGAAGGGATAAAAAATAAAGCACAACGATCAGGTCCCCGATGAATCCGCTAGATTGGCCAACAGCCAAAAGGAGCAGCGAAGTTACAATCGCCCCGGCCAGGCCGATTAAAGGGGCGCCAAGAAAAATCCACCTTGTCGCGCCCTGCGGGAGCAAAGTTTCTTTGCCTAACAGCTTGATAATATCTATCAGAGGCTGATACCATGGCGGCCCTACCCGGAATTGCAGCCGGGCCGAGATTTTTCTATCTAGCCAGCTGGCCAGCAGGCCGACAATTGCGGCCAGGAAAAATCCTGATATAAATATGACAAAAAGATTAGCCAATTAAAAAAACCTCGTTTTTACATCTTCCAAAACGGCCAGATTCTTTTTTGACCGTTCATCGGATGGGTCGATTTCTATCGCCCGGCGAAAGGCGCTGATCGCCTGGTCGATATCCCCTTTATTGTAATAATTTTTTCCCAGATTATAGTAGCCGGCGGCGCTATCAGGAACATCTTTTAAAAACAGCTCAAATTCCCTGACCGCCTCGTTATATTTATTTAAACGGGCATAAGCGATCCCCACATGATATCGGGCAACAACAACATGCGGCTCCTTCTCCAATACCTGTTGGAAGCAATCAATTGCTTCATGCAATCGCCCCATGTAATAGTAGGACAACCCCAGCCAGTAGCGGGCGATATGGAAATTGGGGTTGATTTTGGCCGCTTGCTTAAAGGCTTCGACCGACTCGGCAAATTTTCCGCGGCGATAAAGTGAAATCCCCAGTTCGTAATAAGCATCAGCATAATGGGGATTGTGTTCAACGGCCATTTTGAATTGCTCAATTGATTCATCGAGCATGGTCAGGCGATAATAAATGCTTCCCAGGCTTTTGTGGGCAATGGCATTTTGCGGATCGATATTCAGGGCGGACTGATATTCCTTGATCGCGTCGCGCAATTTTCCTTCGCGGAGCAGCGCACAAGCTTTGTCCATATGCTCTTCAACTCTTCCCATGGTTATCTCCTCCTGCCGACAAAATTAGAAAGAATCCTGACAGAAATCAGGTTTTTACATTTATCAACCACCTGTTCGTCCACTTCTTCAAAGCTCAGCGCCCCAGAAGTACAGGTGGCCACACAACGCGGGATTTCCCCCTCCGCCAAACGGTCGACGCACAGATCGCATTTGGGTGTGATATGTTTTTGCAAATCCGGCTGGATTACTCCAAATGGACAACCCAAGGTGCAGGAACGGCAGCCAACACACTTGAAATGGCTGCGCAAGACTACCCCATCCGGTTGTTTCTGCATTGCCTCATTGGGGCAGGCGGAAGCGCAACCGGGTTGGTCGCAATGCAAACAATGTAATGGCAGGTTGGCCTCTCCTCGTACTTCGGCATGCCCTAATAATGATTGCAAATGGTGGCCATAAGCACAAGCGGCCGCACAACTGCGGCAGCCGCAACATAAGTCCAAATTTAAATAAATACGTTTAGCCATTGTGGTTATTTACCTTATACCAGAAAAAATTCTTGACCAGCCGATTATTACCAAAATGGGTTATATTCTCCAGGGGAACAGACGCCGTTGTTGCCAGCTGAAGCGATTCGCCCAACTGGTCAGAAAAATTGACCGGTTGGCCATAGACCGGGCCAACCTGTCCGTCTCCGGTAGAGACTTCACCCAACAAAGCCATGATTTCGGAATTGCTCTTCGCGCCGACCGGCAAGACAATTTCATTTAGAGAAACCGTAGTCCCGCTGGCCAGCGTGTAATTTCCCGATTTTTCCAGCGGACTAGCCAGGGGAAAAGTAACGACCGTATCGCTGGTGACGCTTGATTCCCGCCCAAAATAACCGGCCACCGCCACAAATTTGATTAAACGCATTTTTTTATCAAGATTGTTTTTTTCTGTACTGATATTTTCGCCAAACATAAACAGGGCCGGGATTGACTGGTTTTCTATTTTTTCAACCATTTCCTGCAGTAAAAGATGGTCAGGCAGCTCCCGGTCTAAAACCCGATTAACCCCGAGGGTGTTGCCGTATTGATAAAAAACAACATATTTTTTATTGGCAGAAGCGGCCGCCAGCTCCTTGGCAAAATAAACGATTAAGTCATTGCGGGCCTTATGTTCTCCAGGGACGATAATCACCGTTCCCTTGGCTGCTGCGGCAAATACCTTGGCCGCCGCGACCAGCCTGGCCGCCGGCAGGCCACTTTTTTCTGCGGCACTGTTAACATCGGTCATTTTGCCGGTCAGCGAGGCCAAGACCAGGGCTTCCGAGCCCGGCCGGACAGCCAAATGATCGGTGGCAAACCAGCTGGTGTGTGAACGGTTGGGATCAATGACAATTAGGCTGTTACCGCGCTGTCCATATTTAACTTTATTGATAATTTTTGAAAGGACTGGCGAGCGAGTCAATATGTCCCCGACGATGACCAGCGAATTTGAGCTGGCGATATCATCTTCAGTGGCCAAGGCCGCCCCGGCAACCGGGGTTTTCTCTCCCTGATACGCCGCCAAATCACTTAACGGCCCAGCCACCGCCAAATTACTAGTCCCCAGCAGCTTGGCAAAACGGGCGGCAGCCAAAGCCTCTTCATTGCTGCTGTTGGCTGAGATTAATATCCCCACCTGGCTCTTTTCAAATTGTTTGAGCTCTTGCCTGGTAAAAACCACCGCTTCTTCCCAGGAAATTTGCCGGTTGCCGATCTTTGGCTCGGTCAAACGGGCGGGGTGGTTGATCATTTCCAGATTATAATGCCCGCGCGGACAGAGCGGCCCCGGATAATCCAGCGCCATTGGTTCGCCCCTTTCCAGGCGCAAGCCCAGCTCGCAACCCAGGGAGCAAAACAGGCATTTCGTTTTTTTTGTCACCATGGTTCGGGTATATCCTTAAGCTGTTCCCAGGTAAAAACAGGCCCATCCTGGCAAACAAAGTATTTCCCAATATTACAGTGGAAACATTTACCGATACCGCAGCTCATATTTTTTTCCATCGATAAATAGATATCCTTTGGCGCAAAGCCCAGGTCCAGTAGTCTCTTGTTGGCGAATTTCATCATTATCGGCGGGCCGCAAACCACTGCGACGGCATTTTTTACGTCAATATCATTTTCATCAAGGATTGTTGTCACCAGCCCAACATGCCCAGTCCAGCCAGGACCGGTAGAATCAACAGTGATCAGTAAATTTGTTTTTTTTCTTTCTCCCCAGCTATTGATTACACCTTTATAACAAATATCCTGCGGCGAGCGGGCGCCAAACCTGACCACCACCTTATTTAATTGGTCAATTTCGTGGTTAAGGGCGAACAACAAAGCCCGCAGCGGGGCCAGGCCTACTCCTCCGCCAATCACATAGACATCTTTCCCGTGGTAAGCCTTTAAGGGATATGGCTGGCCATAAGGGCCGCGCAAGCCGACAAATTCCCCGGGCTGCAGTTCATGAATTTTGGCGGTTACTGACCCGGCCTTCATGATCGTAAATTCAATTGTTTCAATAACTTTTGGGTCGGACGAAGGGGTAAAAGCACATTCTCCAATTCCGGGAAAGGTCACCAGCATAAATTGGCCGGCCAGAAAGGGAATCGGCTCTTCCGGTTTAAAAACAAAAGTTTTAATGTTGCCGGTCTCGTTTATGACCTGCTCCACCCTGGCCCTGATCGGCCGATATGGATTATTGCTTGGACATACCATTTATTAGCTCTCTTTTCCCTTCACGCTTCTTATTCCAATTTAGCAGTCAAAGGAGCCTGCCGTTCCAGCTCCACAAATACCTTGCGCATATCAATATTGCCGGCACACCCGTCAATACAGCGTCCGCAGCCGACACAAGTAAAGCGTCCCAGGCGCTCAAACGAATAATCGAATTTGCAGTGGTACCTGTTCTGCAGCCGCTCATAAAGCCTGGGCCGCGAATTGGCGCCGCCGGCAACCTCTGAATAGCCATTTTTCAAGCAAGCGTCCCAAACCTTATGCCGGGAATTGGCCGCTGGCCCAGCCGCACCATCTAAAAGCAGAAAACAAGTACAAGAAGGACAGGCAAAATTACAGGCCGAGCACTCCACGCAATCTTTAGTCAGGGTTTTCCAGATTTTATTTTCCAGATTAGCCTTGTGTGTTTGTGTCAGATCAAGGCGCAGATGAAAAGCGGCATTTACATTGGCAATTTTCTTGATAATTTCCCGGCGATTGTTGTTTTTCTCCCTGGTCATGTAATCAGACGGGCTATTGAAATATTCCCTATATTTATCAACCAGGGCCCTCCCCGGCTCACTTTTCGCCTCAACAATAAAACCCTCATCAACGGGTGAAAGGTTAAGATCGAAAAATCGGGTGGGATATGGATTGCCTTTCACTACCGTGCAAAAACAGGTTGGCCCGCAATCATTACAATCGGCGCTGATTAATAGAAGATTTTCGCGAAGTCGCTTATAAAATGGGTCAGTAATGTCGCCCTCCAGGAAAACCCGGTCTCCGATTGATAAGCCCTCTAAATCACAGGCCCTGATGCCCAGGAATACCTGCTTTTTAATTGGGGCCGCCTCTTCCTGGCCAAAGTACCTGGCAACCTGTTCGCTAATTTTAAACACGGCGGTTTTAAATGTATCAACAGTCCTAAAGCCGTCAAGATCGATCCGGTCAATGTTGTTAGGGGAAACAATCTCCAGGTATTTTCGGCCAGCTGTATTAATCGGGGCATAAATGGTTGCTTCGGCGATTAGCTGCCTAACCAGATTATGAAGATTTTCAGTAGTTAACAGGTATTCAGTCATAGGCTTGCCGGCTATCTGTGAATAGTTTCACAATCACCGTGCTTAACTATATTTTAGAGGATCCAACCTGCCTTGTCAACGGCGGGAGACAAAGAAAGAGAGGCTTTTCAGCGCCGTTGCCAGGTCAACATTTGTGACCCGGACATCTTTTGGGACATTTAAATGCACAGGGGCAAAATTAAGCAAGGCCTTGATGCCCGAGCCCGTCACCAATTTGGTTATTTCCTGGGCCGCCTCCGTCGGTACGGTTAAAATTACCATTTCTATCCCTTCCTGCCTGGCGATCCTGGAAAAATCGGCAATATTATGGCAAAGCCGGCCCCGATATTTTTTCCCGATTTTATTAAGTGAATTGTCAAAAACAGCCGCTATTTTAAAGCCAAGCATCTCAAAGCCCTTATAGCCAACCAAGGCCAGCCCCAGGTTCCCCATGCCGACAATTGCCACCCGCCGCCCCTGTTCCAGGCCAAGTATTTTGGCGATTTCCCTCTTCAAATCATTGACGACATAGCCGCTGCCGGTCTTGCCGAAGCTGCCAAAATATGACAAATCTTTGCGGATTGTTTCCGGTTTTTCGCCGACAATGGAAGCCAAGCTCCGCGAGGAAATATTAAAGGTCCCCTGCTGCGCCAGGTAATAAAGATGGCGGTAATAAATCGACAGGCGCTCAATTGTTCTTTCCGGGATATTCATTTGTGAATGTTTTCACTATTATGCCACAAGGGCTTCCCAGCTGTCAATCACCATCCCCTTATCCCTCTTGCCAAGGACAGGCAAGTGGGCTAGACTTTTGACAGGTTGCGCCTCAAAATAATAGTGGAGGTTGTTATATGATAAAGAATAAAAAGTTACTGGGACTGATTATTGTGGTTGCCTGTTTTGTTGTCGCCCTGGCCAATATTGTCCTTTTTGGCTGCAGCCAGGGGAGCTCTTCGTCAACCACCTCAAGCAGTTCGTTTTATACCAACGCCGCCAATACTACGCCGGTGTTTAAGCCTGCGTCTGTTTCTGCCAGTTCGGCAACAAGCGAATGGGGTTCCGGCAACCCCCTATATACCGCCTATTATTGTTTAAGGGAATTTCTTGCCTCCAGGGACGAAGGGTCAGTTGACCGGTCAAATTTATATAAGTTATTGATCGATGTTGATTCCGTGATTTCTGGCGTCAAGCTCAAAGCCCGGGCAATCACCACCCAGGAAGTAACCTCTCCTTTTGCCAGTCTACAAAAAATAATCTGTGACCAGGCTTCTAATGAAATTGGTGAGAAAAGGGCCATCGCTTTAACCGAAACAGAAAACCAGATCGAGGCAATTGTCACCTGGATCTGGTCCGATTCGGCCGCCAAAAATGAATACGGCATCGCCGCGGTCAAGTTCAATAAACTTACCCAAGAGATCACCCTGGAAGCCACCTATAGCGTTGATTATGATTTAAGCGATACAAAAACCGATTATAACTTGCGTTGTTATGCGACAGGCAACGTGGCCACCAATACCTTTGAGTTTAAGTATATCGTTGATGGCAATCGGGTGGTTGCTAAAGGGGTTTCCCGGGGGAGCGGCAATTACATGCTCTTCAAATATGCCGGTTATGATAACGAAGTTAAGTATATCGTTGTCCCGGGTACGGCCGACGAGGGCTATTTCTCTGCCCAAAATAGCAGTCTGACCCAAATTTATAGCAGTCCCGATGCCCTGCCGGCTTCAGTTGAAGCGTACAAAACCTGGGTGGTCAACACTGATTTCTTTACAACGTCTGAACTGGTCAGCGATCTTAACCAGCTTAATGTCGGCAATAGCCGGGCTGGAACAATTTATATAAATTATCAGTAGAAGAGTGTTCTAATCGGCAGCTAGCCGCCAACTTGTCTTAGATGGCCGCCATGCCAAAAGAGGCGGGCTGAACGGGCAACCTGTTCAGGCGAGACGCCAAGATTCATCGGTAAAATAACCGATTCAAAGAAACCGCCGGTTCCCGGAGTTATGCCAACCCTAAGCTTGGCTCCCAATTTGAAAAGCATCATCAACGAGCCCCAAAGCCCAATACCCGAACCCTTGCTCCCTGTTCCGGTGGAAACACCAAAATGATAAACAGACTCCAGTAGGTCGCCAAGAGGGATATCATTGAAAGCATAGGGGTTGCCGGCCTGCCAAGCCAAAGCCGCCCTGGCCAAAGCCGGGGCAACGGCACCAGGGAACTGCTCAATTGCCTTAACCAACGGCTGAAAGAGTTCGTTGACCAGGACCCCCTTGCCATCATCGGAGATCCGCAACTCCCAAGTATGCCGGTCTACCACTTGCGCTGAAATCTTCATGTGAACGGGGGAATCCACCGGTTCGCCGCGGGCAATTTTAAACAGGGCCAGGCCTCGTTCCGGATCGTTCTCGTCATGACGAAATTTATTCCTCTCGCGAACCCAAACTATTCTAATAAAATTTTTCATGCCGCCGACTAACTTTGGGGCCAACAAATATCTTGGCAAACACATTTCCCTCAACGCCGGGTCAACGGCAATTTCCAAGGTGTGCCGATCTATCGGCTGGCTAACTGGCTGTGTAGTTACGTTAAACATCGTGCCTAAAAACCGGAGCGCAAAAGCCCGGCCGATCATCGCGGCAAAACCTTCTATTTCATCTCCCCTCATTTGGGATAAATGTGACAATTCATCCCTGGGGGTAAAAAAGGCCTCCCCCATTTCCGGGAGATGTTCATAATAGTCGAAATATTCATCTAAAGTGGCCACAAAGTCACGGAAGCGGCCTAAAACAAAACCGGGCACTGGATCACGATAATGCTCCCTAAGCGGCATAAACAAGTCCAGATCCTGGAAGCCATAAACGGTAATTGCTCCCGGTGCCGTGTGCGCACCATCATGGCCGGTATAGAGAAACAACATTGTTAAGATATTTCCCTCTATCCCATGCAATCCTGCCAAGTTAAGAGCAGCCTCGATCCTTTCGTCTCCCATTACAATTGCTGGATTATCATGGGCCGCTTTATAGAGTTGTGTCATGGTTGGCGCGTCGCCCGCAACCAGCTGGCGCAATCCCTGGGCAAAACGAAGTTTTTTTTCAAAGTAGGCAACACCTTTTTTCATCCATCTAGACAAATCACCTGAGTTATTCGCGTCAAAAACTTCGCGATAAGCGGCAAAAGCCTGTCGATACGCCGCCACCCTGGATGGGGAAGTGAACAATTGCCGAAACTGGTCCTGAATATGGGCAAAGGGAGATGGCGGCAACCCGCGTAATCGCCTGGCCGAATAATCGACTATTTGTCGAGCCTGACCTAATTTCATATCGTATATTTATCGTCAAATATTAGACAATATTTCATGATTTCTGCTATATTTATGACTACCATGCCGGCTATAACTGTTAATAATCTGACTAAAAAATTCAATAATTTCGCCGCGGTTGATGGGATCAGCTTTGCGGTCGAAGAGCGGGAATGTTTTGGGCTGCTTGGTCCCAACGGGGCCGGCAAAACAACCACTATTAATATATTGGCCACCCTCTTGCCGCTCACCGCCGGCTCCGCAACAGTCGCCGGGTTTGATGTCTGCAAACAAAAAAATCAGGTCCGCCAGAGTATCGGCATAGTCTTCCAAGAGCCGGCCCTGGACAGCCGGCTGACCGGTCGGGAAAACCTGGAATTTCACGCCATGATGTATGGCATTGATCGTCTCACCAGACAAAAAAGGATTAAGGCCCTGCTTGAGCTGGTCGAGTTGAGCGAAAAAGCCGATGTCCTGGTCCGCAACTATTCCGGCGGAATGAAACGCCGACTGGAGATTGCCCGGGGATTGATCCATCGCCCCCGGGTCCTTTTTCTGGACGAGCCAACGCTGGGCCTGGATTCACAAACCCGGCGCCTGATCTGGAATTATATCAAGCGGCTGAACAAGGAAAGCGATGTCACCATCATATTAACTACTCATTATATGGAAGAAGCCGACGACTTTTGTGACAGGATCGCTATTATTGACCACGGCAAGATAGTAACCATGGACACGCCGGCCAACCTTAAAGCCGCGCTGGGTCCACAAGCGTCACTCGAAGATGTTTTTATTAAATATACCGGGAACACCATCCGTAATATCGAGGAGCGGGAAAAGATATGGTAGAGCTTTTGGCCATTTATGTCCTCTGGAAAAGGGAAATCATCAAGCTCTTCCGCGAAAAAGAAAGGATTATCGGCTCCGTCGCAATGCCGTTGATGTTTTTGACCTTTCTCGGTTTTGGCTTCAGCCAGGCTTCACTGCCAGGGGTCAAAGCCGGCATCAGCTACATAGTTTTTCTGGTCCCTGGGATGATCGGCATGAACATGCTCTTTGGTTCGATGTTCTCGGGCATCTCTGTCCTCTGGGACAAGGAATTCGGTTTTTTAAAAGAGATAATGGTCGCCCCGGTCAGTCGCATCTCTATCGCCCTGGGGAGGATCGCCGGCGGGGCGACTACCGGCATTATTCAGGGGTTGCTGCTTTTTGGGCTCTCTTTCTTTTTTGGCTTTGGTTTTAGTGAAAGTTTTTCGCTCTCCCGGATCATTGCCGGGATTATCCTAATGCTGGTATTCATGGTCTTGATCGCCATCT
This sequence comes from candidate division WOR-1 bacterium RIFOXYB2_FULL_48_7, assembly GCA_001771615.1. Lineage (GTDB taxonomy): Bacteria > Margulisbacteria > WOR-1 > O2-12-FULL-45-9 > XYB2-FULL-48-7 > OXYB2-FULL-48-7-A. Next base: position 2,195 of record MEUF01000022.1, on the reverse strand, counting down.
CGTTCCTATCGGTCGGGCTCTCCTTTGCCTCAAATATGCGCGACGCACAAGGCTTTGAGCTGATAATTAATTTCGTCATGTTTCCGCTCTTCTTTTTATCTGGGGCAGTTTCGCCAATTACCAATCTCCCCCCCTGGCTGCAGTTTTTGGCTTATCTAAATCCTTTAACCTATGGGGTAGATGGGTTGAGAAGAAGTTTGATTGGCTCATCAATGTTTTCGCTGCAATTTGACCTGTTCATTTGCCTGGCTGCCGCGATCGCGCTGACCTCTTTGGCCGCATTTTTCTTTGACCGCAGTTCGAGCGTCTAGCTACTGGCCAACTCCTAGGTCGGTGGGAGCCCGCCCCAATGAATAGAGCAGGTCCAGGGTCTCCCTGATCTGCCCTTCGATTGACTCTTCCAGGTGAGCCCGGTTGGGGTAAATATTATATAGCCGCCGGTATTTGAGTGGCGTGACATTAAGCATCACCGAGCTGGCGCCGGCGAGCAGGCCGAGCCGGCGCGCATTGGGATCAAGCGTTTCAAAGCCGGTCGTGACAACTATTTTGGCATTATCCGGATCAACAATTCTGGCCACGGCCAAAACCTTCAGGACCAGATCGCTCTTTGGGCCATTTGGCAGGACCGGCCCGAAAGTATACATTTCCGCTTTTAACTCTTTGGCTAAAAGGATATCGTTAAGCAGGTCCTCAATTGTCTGTCCGGGAAGACCAATCAAGCCGCCAGTCGCAACCAGGTAGCCAAGGCTGTAAGCGGCCTTTATTTCAGCCACCCGATCTTCCAGCTTATCCCCGCAGTGAAGTTTGGCAAACAGTCGGGGATTACTGGTTTCAAAACGGGTCAGGACCCCGCGAACCCCAGCCTCATAAAGGCCAGCCAGCCCCACCGGCCCAACCTCACCTACCGAAACAAAAATCAGGACGGCGTGCCGGCGCTTGATCTCTTTAATGATCCCAATTAACCAGTCAACCGGCCGGCCAGGGTCTTCGCCCGATTGCAAAACCAGCGCCTTGAAACCATGTTTTTCAATCGCTTCATCGGCGGCCTCAAGGATCTCCTCATCTGTCATCCGATAGCGCTGTACGTCAGAATTGCCCTGGCGGATCCCGCAATAGGCACAGTCATGCTGACAATAATTAGAGAATTCGATAATCCCGTGGACACAGCAAGAATTACTTAAATGTTTTTGGCGCAGGAAATTGGCTGTCCGGTAAAGCAGGTCAAGTTCTGGCGGTTTTTCTGTTTTTAAAAGCGTCAAAAGCTCTTGGCGGGTCAAATCTCTCCCTTCATTGGCCTTGTCTAATATTAACGTAAAACCCTTATCGACTCCGGTGGCGGCATGGTCGATTTTTGAGAGACGCAGGTCTTTTTCGCGCAACTCAAAAAAGAGCTCTTTCCAGGTTTCCAAAACCTCGATCGCCTCTTTTTCCGGGACTGTTTGAATAACATAGCCCCCCTGGGCATAAATGTAATCGCCAAGCTTGAGCGAGGTTATTTCGTTAATGGCCGTCTTTTTTTCGCCAAAGTAATCAACTGTGACTTTTTTCCCATCCAGTTCAAGCACCTTGCCGGGGATTGCGTAACACATTAGAAGTAACCCGTAAAGAGAAAATCCTGTCCCACTTTTTCAAAGTGGGGCTGCTTAAGCCACTTCGCCTGGTCGGGCCGCGCAACCCCCTCCCCCTCCATGGCAGTCTTAGCGGTCCGGCCGCCAAAGATTTTGGGGGCAACAAAAAAGTAAGCCTTATCAAGTAAGCCCGCCTCCAGAAAAGAGGCATAAACCTCGCCCCCACCCTCTACCAAAAGGCTGGTAATATTTTTTTCTCCCAACTTAATAATTAAAGCTTTAACATCTATCAAGCCCCGCTTGGTCGGCAGCAGCCAAATTTCGGCTCCGGCTTTCTTGAGGGCATCAAGCCTTTTTTTAGGCGCCTGGGAACCAGCTATAATAATTGTTTTTCCGCCGGCCGCCGCCACCACCCGGGCTTTAGGAGGAGTTTGGGCGTTGGTATCAAGGACAAGCCGAATCGGGTCCTTGACCTTTTTCACCCGCCGCACATTAAGTTGCGGGTCATCAACTAAAACATTATTGAGGCCGACCAGGATAGCGTCATAAATATTTCGGAGATGGTGGGCATAACGGAGCGATTCCGGTCCGGCCACCCAACGGCTGGCCCCGGTCCTGGTGGCAATT
>MEUF01000021.1:20269-20521 GCA_001771615.1 candidate division WOR-1 bacterium RIFOXYB2_FULL_48_7 | reverse complement strand
CCCCCAGACTCTGGTCTTTGTCTCAAGTCTTAATCTGCGGTCTTCGTCTTCCGGTCCGACAGAGACGCGTGGACGCACAGGTTGGAGCAAGGATGAGAAAACACTGGCTGACTGGATGCGTGTCCCTGTTGCTCGCCCTGCCAGGGGCCCTGCGGGCGGCAGAGACGGGCGCGGTGAAACACGGTCCGTGGGAACTCCAACTCGCCCCCGCCACCGGCGCTTGGCTGAGTCTGACCTGGAACGGCGAGACGG
>MEUF01000021.1:7029-20254 GCA_001771615.1 candidate division WOR-1 bacterium RIFOXYB2_FULL_48_7 | reverse complement strand
CCGGCGCCTGCGTCAATTTTCTAATGACCACCGCATCAGCTAGCCGCAAGTCAACTACTCCCAGGCATTTTTTCAACTTAATTTCATTGATGGCCTGATCTCCCCGGACCAACGCGGCCACCGGCCCATGCTCGGTTTCATAAATCAGTGTCTTAATGAGTTGTGACGGTTTGATTTTTAAAAACGCACTGACCTCCTCGACTGTCCGGGCATTGGGCGTATGGACCTCTGCAACACGCAGGTCATGGCCGGCAACCGGTGAGGTTTTGAACTTCCCCACCCCGGCAGAATCCCGGCTGGCGGTATAATTGCAGTGTGAACAATGGAATATTTCTTCCTCACCAGTTTCAGCCAAGACCATGAATTCTTGGGAATATCCTCCGCCGATCAAGCCGGAATCCGCTTCAACCACCCGATAACGGAGCCCCAGGCGGTCGAAAATTCGGCAATAAGTCCGATACATATTCTGGTATTCCTGCTCCAGGCTCTCTGGCGAAGTATGGAAAGAATAGGCATCCTTCATTAAAAATTCCCGACCGCGCATCAGCCCGAAACGCGGCCTGACTTCGTCGCGAAATTTTGTCTGGATCTGGTAAAGGTTGATTGGTAATTGTTTATATGAGCGGAGGTTGTTTCGCACCAGGTCAGTAATTACCTCTTCATGCGTCGGTCCCAGGCAAAATTCCCGGTCATGCCGGTCCTTAATCCGGAACAGTTCCTTGCCATACATCCCCCAGCGCCCCGTCTCCTGCCACAATTCAGCCGGTAAAAGGGTTGGCATCAGGACTTCCTGGGCACCAGCGCGGTTTAATTCTTCACGAACGATATTTTCAACTTTTCTAAGCGTTTTTAGTCCAAGGGGTAAAAATGTGTAGACTCCTGCAGCCAGCTTGCGAATGAAGCCGCCACGTAACATTAGTTTATGGGATACAACCTCCGCCTCTGAAGGATCCTCCCGCAGCGTCGGCGCCACCACCTGCGACATCTTCATGACGTAGCCAATTATAGCATATTTCGGCTATTAAAGACAGCCCACAACCCGATCAGAATTTGAGAAACTTTGTCCCCTGATATGGGTCAGGTTTACCATCTTTTTGCGGTGGTTGTGGCAAAATTTGCGGTTTAGTCGAAGCAGGCGCTGGCTTGGCCGGGACCTTGTCAAAAATCGTCATTTGACCGGCCGAAACTTTGACTGCCGGTGATTTTCTGATCATAGTTGAAACAGGCTTGCTGGCCAGGAACTTTTCTGCCTGCGGGGCCAGAAATACCCAATCATGCTCCCGTACAAAATCCTTGCTCTTTATCCCGACATCATCACCCTTCTTTACTTTGGCGACATTCTGGTGATTGATCTGGATTGATTCGACTTTTTGGTAAAAATCGGTCGTATGTCCCTTGATATGAAGGAAGTCACCAACCTTAAATGGCGCAGTCACATTAATAATGGCCACAGAAAGCTTATCAAAAAAATGTTCAATTTTCCCGACTATTTTTTCACCTTTAATTTTCGGTGGGCCGACATGCAGTTTTTTATTATTTTTTTTGCTAAGCTTGGCCTTCTTTTTGATGGTTTTTTTTACGATCTTTTTTACCGGCTTTCTTGCACCCTTTTTACCGCTTTTCAATTTTTTTACCTTCTTTTTTACCATTTCCCTCACCCCTGCGGACAATCTTAGCATAAAAATATTGAAATATCTGCCATTTTTAGCTGATATTTAGGCAAGATGTTTATTCCAAAATCCGGCCCGGTTAGAAGCGTTTTGCTGGTCGCAACTAATGTTGTCCCGCAAAATGACCAGCATATGATCATGCCGACCCAGCTTGATTACCTGGCCGCCCAGCTTAGAGGCCGAGGGATCCATGTCGAATGTCTTGATTTAAGTCTGATCGGCACACCATTCCCCTTACCGAGACAAGAACAAGCACAAGACACTTTTCAGCACCTCTTTGCACAGAGAGCCATGGTCCTTTCGCGAACCGTGGCCGAGGGTGAATTTGATCTGGTCGGATTGTCATTCCGTAACCTCGATCCCAGCTTGATTCAGGAACCTTGTGCCGAACAGCCGATAAGGGAGTATTACTTAAGTGATTTACTTGAATTGTCAGCGGCGGTCCGTCAAGCCAATGAAGATGTGTTTCTTGTTTTAGGGGGACCGGCCTATTCATTATTTCCCGAAACTCTGTTGCGACGTGCCCGGGCTGATTATGGAATAGTCGGGGCTGGTGAAGCGGCCTTGGCTGGTTTGGTCGAGTCAATTAATCAAGACAGACCACCGCTTGATAGGATTATCAGCCGCTCATTTGATTTTTCCAGCGCAGTTTTTTCCAGAGGGAACATTGACCTTCCCGCATATCATAAATTAGGAGTTACTGCCTCATTGCAAACTAAACGGGGTTGCGCCCACCAATGTAATTATTGTAATTATCCAGCCCTGGAGGGGCGGCATTACCAACTCCGCCCAGCGACAGTTGTGGTTGATGAAATGGAGGCCTTGATGCGGACTGGCTTTGAAGATTTCTATTTCCTCGATGCCGTTTTTAATTCGCCGCTTGAACAGGCCAAGTCTATTTTGCGGGAGATTATTCGTCGACAACTTGATGTCAGATTGGAGGGGATGCTTAGCCCCCACCAGCTGGACGAAGAATTCCTGGACTTGGCCGAAGGGGCCGGTTTTTTTAAACCTTTAACCAGTTTGGGCCGTCGCCGCCTGGCCGACGCGCCGCCCGAACCCTCTCTCTGGCGAACCCTAGGGTATCGACCATTTAGCGACGGCAGCGCCTTTGTCGGCAATAAGTATTATTCCGCACAAACCATGAAGGATTTTAGCGTGCGCAAGAAAAGCAAACGCAATTTGATATTGGGCATCGATGCGGGCGATGACCAAATGCTGCAAGGCCTGGGCAAAAGTTTCGATCAGGCGGCAATCAGCCGGGCGGCTCAATTAATTCGCGCTCGAGGCATCCCTTTGACTTTTGATCTATTATTAGGCGGCCCGGGAACGACGCTCGAAGGGGTAAAAAACACACTTAATCTGGCTTTGGAAGCCGGGGCCGATACAGTCAATGTAGCCTTGGGCATCAGGGTCTATCCGCGGACCGGTTTAGCCGCCATGACCCAAGGCAGTTTATGGCACATGGAGCAGGATCTGCTCCCGGTAACCGCTTTCCAATCACCTGTCCCCTTCTGGGAAATCGTTGAACTATTAGAAGATTTTGAAGATTTAGTTACCTTGGATTACAATTTCAGGTAGTTAATAATTTTAACAGGTCCGATCTTTTTAACTGTTTTAAGGCCTTGACCACCAGGCGATAGTTTTTTTCCAATCCCGGCTGCAGCAATGCCTTTTGGAAGGAACGTTCCTCCCCTTTTGGAACATGGACCGCTTTCCCGGTAAACGGGTCGAGGCCGGTATAATACATGCAGGTAGAGAGGGTCATGGGAGTTGGAGTAAAGTTTTGCGCCTGTTCAACCCGAATATGGTTCTTTTTCATAAACAAAGCCAATTCTAAAGCATGCGGCAAAGTACTCCCGGGATGGGAAGAGATAAAGTAAGGGATTATAAATTGCTTTTTGCCGTGGCGGGCACTAAGTTTTTCGAACTTGTCCTTAAAAGCCAGGAATTTTTCTGCTTTTGGCTTGCCCATCATCAACAGGACCTCTTCACAAATATGCTCCGGAGCAATACTTAATTGGCCGCCCACATGATGCTGGACCAATTCTTCCAGATATTCATCATCCAATAAGGCCAGGTCATACCTGATCCCCGAGCCGATAAAGAGTTTTTTTACTCCGGGGATGTTGCGGACCTGTCGCAGCAATTCGAGCGCCGGTTTAAGGGAAACATCAAGGTTCTTGCAGACATTCGGGTAAATGCAGCTGGCCCGGGTACACCCGTCTTTTAAGGTGCACTCCATACCGTACATATTGGCCGTGGGCCCGCCGACATCAAGCACCTGGCCCTTAAAAGATTTTTGCGGGATAATTTTTTCCTGCAGCTCTTGCTTGATTTAAGACAGCGAGCGGCTGACAACGTATTTCCCCTGATGTTGTGAAATGGCGCAAAACGAACAGCCGCCAAAACAGCCGCGATGGGAAATCGTTGAATCTTTTACAAAACCCCAGGCAGGGATTTCTTTATCACCGTACACCGGATGAGGCGCCCTGATAAAAGGGAGGGTAAAAAGGCCGTCCAGTTCGGCCGACGACAGATTTTCCGGCGGTAAAACAACCAGAAACCGCCCCTGACAAGGCTGGATTATCGTCCGGGGATGCCGTTTACGTCCTTCTGCATAATAAAGTCGAAAGGCCTCGGCATATTTTTTCTTGTCAGCCACGACCTCTTCATAACTTGGCAAAATTAAAACATCATGATAGTCAGAAATGTCCCTTTTGATCATTACCGTATTGGGATTATTATTGAAGTCAGCTGTTTGATGTTTGAATTTTTCAGCCAGGCCAAGTATCCCCTTTTCCGCCATCCCATAGACCAGGTAATCCGCCTTGGCATCGAACAAGATCGGCCGGCGCACTGCCCCATCCCAATAATCATAGTGGGCAAAACGGCGCAACGAGGCCTCTACCCCGCCCAGAACAACCGGCACACCGGGAAAAAGCGCCTTAAGCTTATTGGTATAGACAATTGTCGCCCGATCCGGGCGCCGCCCGCTGGCATTACCCGGCGTATACATGTCGGTGCGGCGGGGTTTTTTATCGGCGGTATAATTTGCAACCATTGAATCAAGGTTCCCGGCCGCCACCCCAAAAAACAGCTTTGGCTTGCCTAATTTTAGAAAATCATCGTCCTGGCGCCAATTCGGCTGGGGGATAATCCCCACCCTAAAACCGTGCGCTTCCAGATAACGGGCAATCAGCGCCGGGCCAAAACTAGGGTGGTCAACATAAGCATCGCCAGAGATCATAATGATATCTAGCTGCTCAACGTGGTTTTTTTTCAAGTCAGCCAGCGAGGTTGGGAGAAATTGGGCGGTCATCTGGCCAGATTGAGCAAGAGGTGAGCTAATAAATAACCGGCATAGACCAGGAGCAACCCACCCAGGTTACTGGCTAAGATATTAATTATGGCAATACTAGCTTCTCCCTGGCGAAAGTAATCAAAATTTTCGATCGCAAAAGTTGAAAACGTGGTAAACCCGCCAAGAATACCAATGAATAAAAAGATTTCAGTCTCGCGGGAAAAACTCCATTTTTCAGAAAAGCCCCATAATAAGCCGATCAACAAGGCGCCACCCAGATTGACCGCTAACGTCCCCCAGGGAAAGCCCCGGCCAAAAGAGCGGGCCAACAAGGTGGAAATAACAAAACGGAGCGTCGAACCCAAAGCACCGCCAAGAGCACAATAAAACAACTTAAGCATTGATGTTGACAATTTTAGCCCCGGGAAAGCCATTGAAATTGGTGCTGGAAGCATTACTATAAGCGCCGATGTTGCGGACATAGAGCAGATCATCAATTGCCAACTGCGGCAAATACTCGGCGGTGGAAATCGTATCAAAGGCGTCGCAGGTCGGGCCGACGACGGCCGATAACTGTTTTTCACCCTTGCGGAAAGCATTAAAGTGATACTGGCAATGGTCAAAAACCACACCTGACAAGGTATGATAGACACCATCATCAACATAATAAACCATTTTGCCGTCGCGCAGGGACCGGCCGACCACGCTTACCACCAGGGCGGCTGCAGTCGCCACAATATATCTCCCCGGTTCCGCGACAATTTCCACCTCTTCAGGGAAGAGCCGGTCGATTTCGTGCCCAAGCTGCTGGGCGAATTTCTTGAAGTCAGGGACATTTTCATCATAGGGGACCGGGAAGCCGCCGCCGATATTAAGGAGCCGTAATTTGTAGCCGCGTCGATTAACCTCTTTAAATATTTCGGCCGCGGCATCAAGCGCCTTGATATAGTTATCAATATTGACACACTGGCTGCCGACATGAAAACTTAAGCCCTCGACAGATAAGCCAATTTTAAAAGCTTGCTCGATCAGGTCAGCCGCTTCCCCCGGCTCAACGCCAAATTTGGAAGACAACTCAACCATTGAGCCGACATTTTGTACCCGTAAACGACAGATCAGGCCGGCATCAGGGCAATGTCGGCGTATTTTCTGCAATTCATCAGCGTTATCATAAGTCATAAGTGTATTGAAATTGGTCAATTGCCGCAAAGTACTAGCCGGCTTGATGGTATTGGCAACAATAATTTTGTCCCAGATAAATTCTTCCAGATTTTTCCCCTTAAGCTCCTTCTTGGGAACGTTATTAAGGACCGCCTGGTATTCTTGCCAGGAAGCGACATCAAAACCGGCATCAAGGGGATAAAGAGTTTTGATTATCTGGGCTTCAGGATTAGCTTTAATGGCAAAATACAACCCAACTCGGGGAAGGTATTTACGCAACCGGAGATAATTGGCCCTGATGATGTCATGGTCAATGACCAACATGGGGGTCCCATGTTTTTTAGCCAGCTGCAGGAGCCGCTTTTCACTGATAGCCATTTATTTCACAAGAAAAGTCGTGAACTGCCAGACGTCCTCATCTTTGGGACGCGGCATATCGAACTTGGTAAATTTAGTGTTGAGGTTCTTCAGCGGGTGCCAATCCACTGCCCGAGAAACAAAGGGCTTAATGAATGGGACCGAAATTTTCAGGATCTCTTCATGGTCCAGATCATCCGGTAATAAAAACCCGCGTTTGGGATTTTTTATCATCCAGATCGCCGCGGCAACGACAGAAATTGCCACTTGCAGTGTAGTCGCCTGCTGGTGAGGGACATGCTTGCGGGCATCGTGGATGCTCAAGAGAGAACCGCACCACCAGGAGCTAAAATCATGCCCCATCAGGAGGACGCCAAGCTCATCGCGGCCGTCAATAATTTCATCCGACATAATCCGCTGTTTTTCCTGCAATTGGAATTGCCTCATCTCCAGTTCATGGAGCGAATTGATAGCGACATCAGACGGGCAATAGGCATAATGAACTGTCGGGCGGTAAACCGCTTTATCCCCGTCCCAAACCGTCAACCGGTCAGAGATAGAGAAAGCCTCGCCATGGCGAATGACCATGCCGGTTGTTTCGCCGCAAGGGACCCAGGAATGGACCCAGGTCCGCATCCCTAACGTCCGCAGACAGATTTGGTTGCGCGGGCCGGTCTCGTGGAAAAAAGCCCCTTCGGGGACATATTTTTCATGGGTCCCCCAGCCTAATTCTGCCGGCGCGACCCCTTCTTCAAAAAAGCCTTCAATGCTCCAGGTATTAACAAATTCGTTGACCTGCTTTGGCTGGTCAGTAATTTGCGTATCCCGTTCGGAAATGTGGATTACTTTTACCCCGGCCAGCATGGCTAATCGGGCAAAATCTTTGGCCGCCAGCGCCGCCCGCAATTGCGGCAGGCGCTTATCCTGCGGCTTGTCTTTAATAATTTTATGGGCAATATCGGTTAACGCTTTCTTGGTGAAATGCGAAACCAGTCCCGGGTTGGCCCCATGGTCAACAATGGCGGTTGTCCCTTTGTTATCCCCCCACCCTTTAATCATTTCTCTGATTTCCATGTGCCGGGTATAAAGAGTATATTTGGTGGGATCATTGCGCTGCTCATCACGGTACGGGTCCCATTCTTCTACTGACGTGTTCACATAAAGCACATTGTTTTCGCGGCACCAGGTCACAATTGAACGGCAGTCGATATTCCAGGCCAGATCGATGATCATGTCTCCCGGGCCGACATGTTTGGCCAGCAGAGATTTGTAGTTTTCCTTGGTCACACGGCCATTAATGTACTTGACCCCTTTTTTTAATGAATCCCTGACCCGCTTTTTATTATCGACAAAATCCATGATGGTCACATTCTTGGCCGGCATATCAATCAGCCTGGTAACCAGGGGGATGGCACATTGGGAAACCGAGCCGCAGCCGATAATCAATATTTTGCCGTTAAATTTTACCTGTTTTTTTTCTTTTGCCATCAGTAACCTCCAAAAAATATTTTTTTATTATAGCATACATGCGCCCGACAGGACTTGAACCTGTAGCCTGCTGCTTCGAAGGCAGACGCTCTATCCAATTGAGCTACGGGCGCAGTTTGTCTTCCCGGAAGGAAAAAAATGGTTATTTCTTACTCCATTTGGCTACTCGGTTGGCAGAGATGCCACCGATAGATGTAAAGTCGCCGCCAACGTAGATGTTCCCGTCGGTGTCCTGGGCTATAGCGTTAATACTATTCCCGACACTCACCCCGCCGCCAAAGGCCGACCAGCTGGACCCGTTCCAATAAGCAATCCTATTCGCGGCTTGCCCATCAACCTGTGTAAAGCCCCCGCCGGCAAAGAGCCTGTTTCTAGTCGCATCCCACAGCAACGCGTATACGCTGTCATTGGGACCATTGGCCGAGCCGACCTCCGCCCAGGCCGATCCGTTCCATTTGGCAACCTTGTTACTGTTAATAATTGTCCCCCCGGCGGCATAAAGGAGAGAATTTGTTGAGTCATAAGCCAGAGAAAAAACCGACGCAGACAAACCCGTATCCAAGGCAGTCCAATCTGTGCTCGAGGTTGTATAATATTTCCTTTTAGCCACCTTATTTACTGTCGCCCCGTGACCTGATTGGGTAAAGTTCCCCGCTGCGTAAAGATCATCATGTGCCGCGTCAAAAACAGCAGCATATACTGTACCATTAAGTCCAGGCAAATCTGTATTATTATAGGTAACCGTCGATCCACTAAAGTAGACACTAAGTTCTCTACTGGCGGTTGTAGTCGCGAGTTGCCCGTGAAGTTTTGACTCCGTAAACGACCCTCCAATATAAGTATTGTAATTGGTACTAATAGGACAAAGACTGTAAACAACATCATTTACTCCATTATAAGCAACCGAGCCAGGATTCCCCAACGGCAACCAATATCCAGTGGCATCCCATCTGGCCAAATGATTTTCCTGATAGGAATCATAAAAAGTGAAATCTCCCCCCGCCCATAACACATTAGAATAGCCAATCGCCAGAGCTCTAACTGTACCGTTTAACCCTGTGCCCAGGGCTGACCAGTCACTCCCGTTCCATTTGGCAGCGTAGGTCCCGGGAGAAGAGAACAACCCCCCAGCATATAGATTATTTGATGAATCGGTTGTTAGGGCGTATACAACGTTGTTACAGCCAGTTGACAGGGCGCTCCACCAATAGAGGTCATACCAGGCTTCGGTCGTTGAGCTGGAAGAATATTGCGGCGGCTTGACGGCCATGGCCTTGATAGTTTTTGAAGAGCTTAAGGTAAACGGCGTTGTATATTGGTTCGAAGAGGGGGACGGATTTGACCCGTCATCGGTGTAATATATTGTCGCCCCGGCGGTGGCCGACTCAATCGTCACCAGGACGGAATTTGCCTCGCGAGAACCGGAAGAAAGCGTAAACGTCGGGTTTGAGGCCGGCGGAGCCGCTTGAGTGGTAAAAGAAAAATTATACTGGCTGGCTAGGTGATTGCCGACAGCATCGGTGACACCGGTTGTTACAGTGACAACATACAACGTGTCGTAACTTAACGAAGAGGTCGGGCTGAAGACCGCTTGGTTACTCCCTCCACCAACATACAGAACCGTCCCAGAAACCCCACCGGAAACTGTAATATTGGAACTTGTGATAGTTGAAGAATCCATCGGCTCATTAAAATTTATTGCAATACTGGTACTGATCGAGACATTGGTCGCCCCATTAACTGGAGAAGTAGTGTTTACCTCTGGAGGAGTTGTTTCCTGAATAGTTGTAAACGACCAGACCTTGGGTGAAGAGAGAGGATTCCCGGCCAGATCTGTAACCGCCGTACTGATACCGGTAGTATAGGAAGTGCTATTACTTAGCGCAGAAGATGGTTCAAAAGTTGCCACTCGATTGGCATAACTGACAGTTCCGGAGACTGCACCATTGTTTACCCTAAACGAAGTAGTAGAAATTGTTGCGCCATCCATATCCTTATTGAATAGCGCCTGAATTTTTGTATTGATAGCAACATCAGTAGCATCTTCAACTGGGGAAACCGAACTTACTTGTGGCAAGAGAGTAGTAGTTGTTGTCGAAGTTGTTGTTGTTGTCGTCGTTGTTGTCGTCGTTGTTGAAGTCGTTGTTGTTGTCGTCGTTGTCGTTGTTGTCGTCGTTGTTGAAGTCGTTGTCGTCGTTGTCGTCGTTGTCGTCGTTGTCGTCGTTGAAGTCGTTGTTGTCGTTGTTGTTGTCGTTGTCGTCGTTTCTATCGGTGACGTGGTGGTTGTAACAGGTAAAGTGGTCGTAATTGGCGACGTGGTGGTTGTTGTGGTTGGATTAGGAGCAGTCGTAGTTGTTGCTGGAGCCGGTGTCGTGACAGTTGTAGTCGAAACTAAAGTTGTTGTGGTTGATCCGCCCGAAGCGTTGACGGTAGTAGTTGTGCTGGTTGAGGTAGCTGTCGTGGTTGTAGCAATCTCACCTCCACCGCCCCCTCCTCCACCGCCACACCCACTGCCAACCAGCAAAACGGCTAACAAACAAGTTAAAACCAGGCTCTGACAACCTTGGCGCCACATCTTCCGCATGGATACATTATATCAAAAATATTGATTTTTCCAAATATCAAAAATAAGCTAATAATTTTTTGAGCGCCCGCCCGCGATGGCTAAGCCAATTCTTCATTTTTGATGGCATTTCGGCAAAAGTTTGTTGGTACCCGCAAGGGCGGAAGAGCTGGTCATAACCAAAGCCGTTTTTTCCCCTCATCTCCCGCAAGATACGCCCATAACAAGTCCCTTTGACGGTTCTGATTTTGCCATCGGGATAAGCCAGGGCAATGACGCAGATAAATTTTGCCCCCCGCTGCGGGCAGTTGGCCATTTTACGCAGCAGTTTACGGCAAAGATTTTCGGCTGTCGGCGGATTGGCAAATCGGGCGGACCTGACTCCCGGCGCACCATTGAGACAATTGACCATTAAACCGGAATCATCAGCCAAACCAACTTGACCCGGCTTCAGCTTGAGTGATTTAACTTTTTTAATCGCATTAGCTTCAAAAGTTTTTCCATTTTCCCTGACCTGCGAGGTCCGGCCAGTTACAGGGAGTTTTGAAATCTGCGCGATTTCACGGAGCTTATGGGGATTGGTTGTAGCGACAATCAGCTCATTTTTCATATTTGAGCGCTTTTTTCCCGATATCCCGACGATATTGCATCCCTTTGAACTTGATCAATTTAACTGCCTGATACGCTTTATCAAGAGCAAATTTGATTGTGTCACCCAGGGCCGTAACGCCTAAAACACGCCCCCCGCTAGTCACAACCTGTCCTGCCTGGCGGCTGGTACCAGCATGGAAAACTGCGGCGTCAGCAATTTGTTGAATATTCTCCAAGCCCTTGATCGGATCACCCTTTTCATAACTACCCGGATAACCCTTGGCGGCCAGGACAACGCAAACAGCGGCTTTTTCATGCCAATCAATGGCCAAGCCTGCCAATCGCCCATCAATGACCGCATCTAGCAAAGGGACCAGGTCGCTTTTCATACGCATTAAGATTGGTTGTGTTTCCGGGTCACCGAAGCGGGCATTGAATTCCAGGACCATTGGCCCCTTTTTTGTAACCATTACGCCGGCATAGACGACTCCCTTATAATTGATCCCCTCTTGCTTCATCCCGAAAACAAAAGGCTTGAGGACAACGTTGGTTATTTCCGTCAACAATGTTTCTGTGACCAGTGGGGCCGGCGAATAAGCCCCCATGCCCCCGGTATTGGGCCCTTCATCATTATCAAATATCCTCTTATGGTCTTGGGATGAAGCCAAGGGAATGATGGTTTCTCCGTCCGTCAAAGCAATAATCGAGGCCTCTTCCCCCTCCAGGCACTCCTCAATTACCAATTGGTCCCCAGCAACGCCAAATTCTTTTTTCTCCATAATTTGCGTGACCGCCTCATGTGCGTCGCCTTTTGTCTGGCAAACAATTACCCCTTTTCCTGCGGCCAGGCCATCCGCTTTCACAACAATCGGCGATCCGACCTGTTCGATATATTCATGGGCGTCATGGGCATTATCAAATATTCCCGCCTGGGCGGTCGGAATATCATATTTAACCATAAATTTTTTGGAAAAGACCTTACTCCCCTCAATTGCGGCCGCAGCCTTTATCGGGCCAAACGCCCGCAACCCCGCCTTGGCAAACTCGTCTACCAACCCTAAAACCAGGGGGACTTCGGGCCCGACAACGGTTAGGTCTATTTTCGCTTCTTGGGCGAATTTTAATAAGGCGGCCACATCATCAACCTTGATATTAATATTTTCTGCCAGATCGGCCGTGCCGGCGTTGCCCGGGGCACAAAATATTTTTTCAACCTTGCTGCTTTGAGCAATTTTCCAAACTAAAGCGTGCTCACGACCGCCGGAACCAATCACTAGGACCTTCATCACCCAACCTCCTTAAAGTCAATTAGAGAAAACTGTGCTGATTCGAAACCATTCCATTCATTGGCTTCTAAATTATAAGCTATATCATACTTTGAACCAACCCTGGCTTTACTCGCTGACGGCCCAAGCCCAAAGCCGACTGCCTCGAGCCGGTTGCCGGCTTTTTCCAACCAGAGTTTTAGATGCCGGCCATCTTTCCCGACGGTCCGTTGATCGATTAAAGTTAAACCTTGAGTTAAAAATACCGGCGGGGGATTCCCCTCGCCAAAGGGGGCCAGCTGGTCCAACCCCTTTATCAGGTTAAGCGAAATGATTTCCGGCTCCAACACGGCATCAATTTCCAATTGTGGGACCAGGTCGGCCGCTTTTAAGCGTTCATTTATCGCGTTTGTCAGCTTGTGCTGAAGTTTCTCGATATTTTCCGGTAATATTTCAAACCCAGCCGCGCCTTCATGTCCGCCAAAATCAAGAAAATATTCCTGCCCGATGTTTAAGAGCTCATAAATGTTAAAGCCAGGGACCGACCGGGCCGAACCACGCCCCATCCCTTCATTAATGCCAATCAAGACAGTAGGCCGACAATAGGTTTCTGCTACCTGTGAAGCAACAATACCAATCACCCCGGGATGCCATTCCTGGCCAGACATTAAAACTAATTTATGGTCAGCCAGATATTCATCGGTCAGCCGGCTAAGCACTTCGGCCTTAATGCTGGAGCCAATGTTTTGACGACGGACATTAATCCGGTTTAATTCTTCTGCCATAGTTTTTGCCGCTAGCCGATCTTCACTCATCAGCAATTCAA